>JAHFOJ010000009.1 GCA_023266875.1 Candidatus Giovannonibacteria bacterium
GTCTGCTTTCCTTGATATGGATCATCAAGCCACAAGTGAGCCGTAGCGTGGTTTGCCTGATGCATCGGCGTATTATCGGCGGCTAGCTTTTCTAATGCTGATGCGAGCCCTTCGGGATAGCGTGTGAGAAGCGCGCCTGAAGCATCAGCTAAATATTCGCGTTTTCTTGAAACCGCAAGTTGAATTAGAACACCGGCAATTGGCGCAAGAATCGCAAGTGCAATTCCTATAAGCATTAAAATCAACCTCGCTTGTCCTCCTTCATCATCGCGCCCTCCTCTTCCCCACCAAAGTGAACGTAAAAACATATCAGAGAGAAGCTGAATCACACCAACTAATACGACCACCACTGTTGAAACAAGCATGTCGCGATTGCCAACATGCGAAAGTTCGTGCGCGAGCACGCCTTCAAGTTCAGTTTTATTCATCATCTTTAAAATTCCAGATGTTACGGCGACAATTGCATGTTCCGGATTCCTGCCCGTCGCAAAAGCATTCGGCTGCGGGGTATTTACTATATAAACCTTCGGCTTGGGAATGCCTGCAGTTATGGCAAGATTCTCTACTATATTATGCAAATCCGGAGCAGCTTCCTTTGGCAATGGGCGCGCGCCCATTGTGAAAATAACCACTTTGTCCGAATACCAATATGAAAAAAAACTCATTAAGAAGCTAAACGCGAAAGCAAAAACAAAAATTGCCGGATTGCCGTATATTTGCGAAAAAACCCAGCCGATGGTCGTTACCAAAATCAAAAAGCCCGTAATCAAAAACCATGTTTTCCGAATGTTTGAATCTTTATATGTCCAAGCTGTAGCCATATAACTTATTTAGTGAATTTAAAAGTCGAAAGGATTTTTTCGGCAAGACTGGTAATATTCTCTGTTGTCTGACCCGCAGCTTTTTGTGCAGCAAGATAACCCGGATCATTGTATGAATCACTGCTGTGAGTATCATAATATTTTGCGTAGCTTGATTGGATCGCAAACCAAGCAAATTCATAACAAATACTGTTGCGCCAAGTCGTATATGTATTTCCAATGCTACACCCGTCCATCGCGCAATCTCCTTTAATTTGATACTTATTAAAAATTATTCCAGTAACGTTAATTTGTGAAGATGGTTCAGGTATACATTGCAACTTGGTCGAAGCAGATATAATCCCAGCATAAATTTTCTGTGAGCGTTGGAAGGAATTCGGCAAATTATAGGAACTCGGCACATCTGACTCAACTCCATCAGATAAAGATACAAAGAATGTAGAAAGAGGCATAAAATTCAGTTCTAAAGGGTGTTGAAGGGAAAATCCATATTTATAATTTGTATAAGTTTTCCAATTTGCTGCTGGGCTGACTTGATTTGTAATGTTTATTGGCCTAAATTCTCCATCCAAGCTTTCAACAAAAACTTTGCCATCGGTGAGATTTACCCTTAGTCGCGGAATCGCGGGGCTTGATGTTGGATCACCCAAACAATTGCTATTGAATTTTCGGGTAACCATATAAGTTATAAATTTTGAGTCTTTATCTTGCAAAAAAGTCAAACATTCTATTTTAGTAGATACTCTTAAATCTTTGATGACAGTTTCTTTTACAATTGCGAGTGTTTGCTCGTCCGAAAGAAGTTGCGTAGCTAGAGGTGTAGTCTCTTTGCTCTGTTGATTTTGCGATATAATTGGCGCTTCGGCTTTTTTTGTTGCAAAATAATAACCGCCGATACCAAGGATGATGACGACTACGATTATAATGAGGATAGGTGCGATGCCCTGCCGATTCATTTCAGAACGAAACCTTAACCGGCCCTCTTTGCTCGGGAGTTCCTTCAAGACCAAAGAATTCTTCTTTCTTAAACGCGAATGCCCCCGCGATTATGTTCGATGGAAAAGTTTCCACGCGAGTATTTAGCTCGAGCACATTGCCATTATAGAAACGGCGCGCGGCCTGTATTTTATTTTCAGTATCGGAAAGTTCGCCTTGTAACTGCAAGAAATTCGTGTTGGCTTTAAGTTCCGGATATGCCTCGGCAACTGCAAAAATGCTTTTAAGGGCGCCCGAAAGCATATCTTCTTTTTGTGCGCGCTCTGCAAGCGAACCTCCGGAAATTGCAGCCGCTCGGGCTTTTGTAACATCTTCAAAAGCTTGGCTCTCGTGCTTCGCGTATCCCTTTACTGTTTCGACTAGATTAGGAATTAAATCGTAACGGCGCTTGAGTTGGACATCGATATCCGACCAAGCTTCGCGAACGCGGTTTCGGCGCCGAACTAGGCCGTTAAAGACGCCTATAATCCAAAGAATTACTACGGCTATTACCGCCAAAATTATCCAAAGTGTTGTTGTCATAATGGCTTCATTTTATAACCAGTTAGACTTATTTGTAAAGCAATTGTATAAGCAAAACCGCCCAGAAGGGCGGTTTTGAGACTCTTTAATAATCTCCGTGGGGCATTTGAGGCATCGGTTCTTCTTTCTTCGGAATTTCGGTTACAGCCGCCCCGATTGTAAGAAAGTTTGACGCTACAGATACGGCATTTATGAACGCGGATTTTGTGACTTTCAAGGGATCGATTATCCCCGCGGCTTTAAGATCGCCGATGCTTCCGGTCTGCGCGTTAAAACCCATCCACTGGCCGCTTTTCCCTTTCGATTTGGCTTCAAGTAAATCTTTTATAATTTTATTCGTTGATTCGCCGCTATTTTCGATAATTGCGAATATCGGAGCTTGGAGGGCGCGCGCGATTATTTTTGAAGCTCCGTTAACAGCCGGAACGTCAGAAGATTTTGCACCAGCGGTTCGCGTCTGATAGACATTGAAAAGCGCAATGCCTCCGCCCGGCACAATCCCTTCTTCCATAGCAGCGCGAGTCGCCGCAAGCGAGTCGTCCACGCGCTGTTTTAATTCTTTTTGTGCGGATTCAGTCGGTGCGCCAACTTTAATCACGGCAACGCCTCCGGAAAGTTTTGCAAGCCGCTCTTCAAGCTTTTCTTTGTCGTATTTAGAATCTGTTTTTTCAATTTGCGCCCTTAACTGCTTAACCCTTGCGTCAATTTCAGATTTCTTTCCTTTCCCTCCGACAATCGTTGTGTTGTCTTTTGAGGAAATCACACGGCGCGCGCGCCCGAGCATTCCGAGTTCTGTCTTGTCTAATTTCAAACCCGCTTTTTCTGTTATAACCTTGCCGCCAGTTACAGTTGCGATATCCTCCAGCATTTCCTCTCTGCGGTCGCCGTATCCCGGCGCCTTCACCGCAAGCGCGTGGAAAGTGCCGCGGATCTTATTTACAACCAAAGTCGCAAGAGCTTCACCTTCAACTTCCTCGGCAATAATCAACAATTCCTTTCTCCCTTTTGCTGCAACTTTTTCAAGCACCGGCAAAATTTCCTGTATAGACGAGATTTTCTTGTCGGTAATTAAAATATCGACATCTTCATAGACCGCTTCCATTCTGTCAGCGTTCGTAACCATGTATTGCGAAACATAGCCCTTGTCAAACTGCATTCCTTCGACAGTTTCGAAAGAATTCCCTATTGTATTAGAATCTTCAACCGTAACAACTCCTTCGCGGCCAACTTTGCTCATAACTTGAGATATCAATTTCCCAATTTCGGAATTCTTGGCAGACAGAGTGGCAACTTCCTCAATTTTCTTGGCGTCATTTATCGGCTCCGACTGCTTCGCCAATTCTTTGATAACCTCATCCGAAGATTTTTTCAGTTCTTCAGTCAGTTTTATTACATTAAATCCTTCTTCCGCGATAACTTTCTCGCCTTCTTCAATCATCGAATGCGCGAGCACTACAGCTGTGGTTGTGCCATCACCAACCACGTCGTTTGTTTTATCAGCCGCCTGCTTCAAAAATTCCGCGCCTAAATTTTCATATTTGTCCTCAAGCTCAATTTCCTTTGCCACCGTAACGCCATCGAATGTAACCTGAGGTGCGCCGAAGCCTTTTTCGATCACCACTGCGCGGCCGCGCGGCCCGAGAGTCATTTTCACGGCGTCAGCAAGCTTATCTATGCCCTTTCGTAAGGCGCGCCGCGCTTTGTCGTTAAATAAAATTTGTTTTGCCATCTTTTTAGTTAGTTAGTTTATTAGTTTACTAGTCTGATTCATTCGATAATCCCGAGAATATCTTCTTCCTTCGCAATTAAATATTCTTTCCCTTCAATCTTAATTTCGGACGGGCCATATTTTGAAAAAAGCACCATTTGACCTTTCTTTACATTAAGAGGAATTAATTTCCCATCTTCAGTTCTGCGGCCATCTCCAACAGCCACAACCTTGCCTTGCTCCGGGCGTTCCTTTTCAGCTGTATCCGGCAAAACGATTCCAGACCTTGTCTTACCCATTTTTTCTTCGGCGCTCAAGGGTTCAATTAAGACCCGATCGCCCAATGGACGTATTTTCATAATTAGTCAAATTGTTAAGTTGTTAAATAGTTAATAGTTTATCCGCTCTCTTGTTATAAGCGCGAGCAGACTAGCACTCAAGACCAGAGAGTGCTAAATCCATTGTATGAATAGTTTTTTGAAAGTCAACCCCATTTCTCACTTTTTATCTTCGGGGTAATATTCCAGATTCTTAGTCAAGACGGCCTTGAGAAGTTTAGAATCGTATCCGAAAGCCTCGGCAGTCTTAACAATAGCCGACACATCCTTGGGAAAGCATTTGCCGGTAATGCCGCGTTCATCGAGGAATACCGCGGTGTGCATGCGTTCAACTCTTTTATCCAACAGCCATAGCTCGCGGAGTTCCGAGTAAGATACGCCCAGTTTATTTGCGATATCATAAAATTCATTTGCGAACATAACTTTAGTCGCGCCCCAGGAATTTTCTATATATTTCGTGAGTTCTGCCGTCTTCGCGTTCGTGATACGATAAACCGCATCCGGCCCCAATTTGCGCTGGAAAATTTGGACTATTCTTTCTGCGGCCGATTTCTCTCCGCCCACGATAAAGAATCCGTGCAAACGAGGGTCCAGCGGATCAGGATATTTCCAAGGTGGAACAAAATATTTACTCTCTCCGACATATTCAGGAGAAAAACAAATACTTTTTTTGTATCTATTGCTAAAACTATCAGTGGTCCCTGGCTCGACTGTTGATTTCACTAAGATCAGAGGAGCGGAAAGCCAAGAAATGACTTCTTCGACTATACTTGTATCGCAAGCGCCATCCTCGCGGGGCGGCGTGGGCACACAAACAATTGCCAGCTCGGCGTTTTGATTTACCTCGTTTTTTGATCCGATTCCCTTCACATCATAAATAATGGCATCCGGGAATATTTTCTGCATAGATTTCCCGACATAGCCGTATCCCACTATCGCCACCTGTCCTTTTTTTGTCATTATTAAAGTATAACTCCAGTTTATATTTATTTGTATCTATTTTTTATTTAGCCACTTCCCCGTCAGCGAATTCTTATTTCCCCCCAACTCTTCCGGTATTCCTTCAGCCACGATTTTGCCACCCTTATCGCCTCCTTCCGGCCCAAGATCAATGACCCAATCCGCGTTTTTTAAAACATCAAGATTATGCTCTATTACCAATACAGAATTGCCTTTGTCCACGAGCGCTCGAAGCACCGCCAATAATTTCCGGACATCCTCGAAATGAAGGCCGGTCGTCGGCTCATCTAAAATATATAGCGTCCGCCCGGTTGCCCGCTTGGCCAGTTCCGTAGCAAGCTTCACACGCTGAGCCTCTCCCCCCGAAAGCGTTGTCGCGGACTGACCCAATTTCATATAGCCGAGGCCGACATCGTTTAACGTTTCGATTCTTTGACTAATCTGCGGAATATTCTTAAAAAACGCGAATGTTTCTTCTATGGACAAATTGAGCACTTCGGAAATATGTTTTCCGTTATATAGAATGGAAAGCGCTTCCTTGTTGTAACGCGTCCCTTTGCATTCCTCACACTCGACATAAATATCCGGCAAGAAATACATTTCAATTTTTTTCAAGCCCTGGCCTTCGCAAACCTCGCATCTGCCGCCCTTCACGTTAAATGAAAAACGTCCGGCTTTATATCCGCGCGAACGCGCTTCGCGAGTAGCCGCAAATAATTCTCTGATGAAAGAGAATGTGCCGGTGTAGGTAGCCGGGTTTGAACGAGGAGTTCTGCCGATGGGAGATTGGTCAACTACTACAACCTTATCCAGATTTTCTAGCCCCTGAATTTCTTTGTGCTCGCCGGGATTATCTTTCGAGCCGTAGAAATGCTTCAAGAGCGCTTTGGACAATATGTCGTTTACTAGCGTGGACTTGCCTGATCCCGAAACTCCGGAGATGCAAACCAGTTTTTTTAAAGGAATCTCGACATTGATGTTTTTTAAATTGTGTTCGCTCGCCTCTTTAACAACAAGAAATTCTTTTTTCAAATTTTCTTGCGGCGCTTTTTTGTCAATTAAGAGCTTTGTCCGCCCAGAAAGATAATCCGCGGTTAAAGTATCCGCTTTAATAATTTTGGAATACGGCCCTTCAAATATTATTTTTCCTCCGTGCCTGCCTGCTCCTGGCCCAAGATCGATAATCCAATCGGATTCTTTCATTGTTTCTCTGTCATGCTCCACAACTAATATTGTATTCCCGTAATCTCGAAGTTTTTTGAGTGTTTCAATCAGGCGCGCGTGATCGCTAGCATGAAGCCCGATCGATGGCTCATCAAGAACGTAGATCACGCCTGAAAGCCCGCATCCAATTTGGGTGGCAAGCCGCACGCGTTGCGCCTCGCCGCCAGCAAGAGTTGTCGAAGTCCGATCAAGAGTTAAATATTCAAGGCCGACATTAATTAAGAAATTCAAGCGAGCGAAAATTTCTTTTAAAATTGGCCCAGAAATTTTGAAAATTTCTTTTTTTGATAAAAAATCTTTTTCCAGTTTTTTTATCAGAAGCGACAGTGCCTCCGACGATTCGTTTACATACCCTGCTATATTTTTTCCTCCCACCAATACCGAGAGCGCCTCGGGCTTAAGCCTCTGTCCTTTGCATTCCGGACAGGGCTCGAAAGTCATGTAGCGCTCAATCTCCGAGCGAGTCCACTCGGAATCCGTCTCTTTCCAACGCCGCTCTAAATTCGGGATTACGCCTTCGTATCCCCCGCTCCCAATTTCATCCGTATCACCGTAGAGAACTAAATCAAGATTTTTCTTTGATAAGTTTTTTATCGGTTCCGAAAGTAAAAATTTTCGCTTCTGGGCAAGCTCTGAAAGCATATACCAATACCATGATTGGCGCCCGACACGATGAGATGCGCGAGCCCACGGCAAAATCGCTCCTTCATCAAGAGTTAGATTCTTATTAGGAATAACTAAATCCGGATCCACCTCAAGAGTGTGTCCAAGTCCGGTGCAACGCGGACAAGCACCGTAGGGCGAATTAAAAGAAAAAAGGCGTGGCTCTATCGGTGGGAGCGATCCGTGTCCGTTAGGGCATGCCAGAAGTTCCGAGAAGAGATGGTCATCGTAAAGCGCTTCGCCGGATTTGCTTTTCCCTTCGACTGCTACAATTACAATGCCAGATCCTTTTCTAAGCGCGATCTCGAGCGAATCTGTGAGCCGCGAGCGCTCAGTATCTTTATCGAGGACAAATCTATCAACAAGAACCTCCAAACTGTGTTTCTTTTGCGGATCTAGCTTCGCTTCAAGAGCTTCTTCAATACGCATCACCTCTCCATCAAGCCTCGCGCGCAAAAAACCTTCCTTAGCAAGATTGGCGATTTCCCTCTTATGTTCTCCTTTCCTGTCTCGAACTATTGGCCCCAATATTAAAACCGATGAGCCTTTCGGAAAAGCTAAAACGCGTTTAGTAATTTGGTCTATAGATTGTCTCTCAACTTTCGAGCCGCATTCCGGACAGTGCGGCTCGCCCACGCGCGCGAATAAAATCCGAAAATAATCATAAATTTCTGTTATAGTCCCGACGGTCGAGCGAGGATTTTTAGAAACGGATTTCTGGTCAATCGCGATCGAGGGAGATAGCCCAGAAATTTCATCCACATCCGGTTTTTCGGCGATTCCCAAAAATTGCCGGGCGTATGAAGAAAGGGATTCTACGAATCTTCTCTCCGCTTCGGCATAAATTGTATCGAACGCGAGAGATGACTTTCCCGATCCTGAAAGGCCGGTTATAACAACGAGTTTATTTTTTGGAATAGAAACATCAACATTTTTCAGGTTATGAACCCGAGCCCCGCGAATATGTATAAAATCTTTTGAAGATGGAAGCATGGAATATTTAAAGTCTTAATTATAGTGCGTATGTCAAGAAGTTTCAAGAGTCTTAAAGAAAGCTCATAAACCTTGACAAAACATGTTAATTTGGTATATTCATAAAAACGTTAGCAAAAATCATTAGGAGGTGGTTATGGCTCTTTTGTATCGTAAAAATAGTTTCATTCAGAAGAAACGAGGTTTAAAAAAGGGAGACATCATTACTTTTCATTAAGAGATTACATCCCGCCTGCGGTTTTTGTTTTTATATTTATCTTTTTCTACCAATTTTAGATGTAAGCACAAAAATGATTCAAAAAATATAATAGCTATGAATTCACACGATCGTGTGAATTCATAGCTATTTGAATAATTCCAGCTCTTCATAATTCCGACCGCTCATCTGTTATAATAGCCGCATGTTAACCCGTAAAGACTTCAAAAAAGCCCCTTCCTCGCCAGGGATATATTTCTTCTTAAATAAAGCCGGGGCGATTTTATACATAGGCAAAGCGGTTAATTTGCGCCTGCGGCTTTTGAGCTACGCCGATTTAAAAACGTTGGGGACGGCGAAAGAAAAAATGATTCGGGAGGCGGTAAAGGTTAAATGGAAGGAATTGGAATCGGAAATGGAAGCCCTGATTGAAGAGGCAATCGCGATAAAAGAAAATCGCCCGAGATATAATATTGTCTTTCGGGATGATAAACAATATTTCTACATTGCCTTCAGCAAAACAAGATTTCCGCGAATTTTTTTAACACACCAAAAAAAAGATTTTGATCATATCGGCCCGTTTACGGACGGGGGCGCGCTAAAGATGGTCATGGTCAACTTAAAACGTATTTTCCCGTACTGCATTTGCAAAGAAAAACATAAGCGGCCATGCGTGCGGTCCGAAATCGGGAGATGTTTGGAAATTTGTTGCCTAAAAAATCCGCCGGAGGGAGATAGGCGCGAGGGGCAATATGGAAAAAATATCACTGCAATAAAAAATATTTTACGTGGAAGAAAGCAAGATGTTTTAAAATCTATCCAGAAAGAAATGGATAAATTTTCTCGAGAGAAGAACTTTGAGGAAGCGAGAAAGAAAAGAGATCAATTATACGCCCTCGAGAATATATTCAGGCACGCGCCGATTATCAAGCGCGAGCTCAATCCCGAGCGGGCAAAGGCGCTCGTCCTAGCCAAAGACTTGCTTGGACTCAAAGATTTGCCGAGAAGAATCGAGGGTTACGATATTTCAAACATCCAAGGAACGAATGCGGTCGGGTCAATGGTTGTCTTTGAAAACGGCGAGCCAAAAAAAGAAGATTACCGGCTTTTTAAAATTCGCTATAAACACACTCCTGACGATACGGCCATGCACCAGGAAGTTTTATTGCGCCGCCTGAAACACGATGAGTGGCCTTTGCCCGATTTGTTCTTAATCGATGGCGGCCTCGGACAATTAAACGCCGCGAAAAAAGTTTTGGATTTATACAAACTAAATATACCGGTTGCATCTCTCGCCAAGCGGGAAGAAGAATTATGGTATATAGACAACCAGCCGGAAGTCCGCCAAAGGCGGACAACCAAACTGGCCCGCCTGCATGTGAAACTTGCGGCGGGAAAAATCCAACTTAAACAGATGCCGCAATCTTTATTGCATCTCTTTCAGCACATCCGGAACGAATCCCACAGATTCGCGATAAATTTCCACCGCAAAAGAAGATCAATATCGCTTTTGCGGACAGGTTGACCAAATGCGCCTTATTGGGATACAATGGTTTTAATGTCGTTTCTCAAGGCTTCGCTTCCTTATTTTGAGGTGGCTTGGGCCATATTATTAATCATTACCATACTCCTGCAGCAAAAAGGCACTGGATTATCTTCAGCATTCGGCGGCAGTGATGGAAATATATACAGAACCAAGCGAGGGCTCGAAAAGGGGCTTTTTATCTCGACTATTGTTTTGGCCGTTTTATTTCTCCTTTTCGCGCTTCTGCATTTACTAATTAAATAGAGATTTTGGAATCAAATATTTCAAAGCCCCGGCGGAGACGCTTGCCCTCATCCGCTCAAATTCGTTATACATTGCGCTTGATGGATGACCGCGAACGCCTGATCCTTGGCATTTTCGTGATTTTAGCAATCATAGGCTTCATCGGAACGCTAAACGCGATCAATGCCAAAATCTCAAACATCGCCCCTGCTCCCGGAGGCGTGTGGCGCGAAGGAATTGTCGGGAATCCTCATTTTATTAATCCGCTTCTCGCAATATCGGATCCCGACCGCGATCTTACGAGCCTGATTTACTCTGGACTTTTGCGTCCGGACGGTAAAGGCAATTTAGTGCCAGATTTGGCCGAGCGATATGAAATTTCGCCGGATGGCTTGTCTTATACTTTCTACATTAAAGACAGGGCGGAATTCCAAGATGGAAAGCCAGTAACAGCTGATGATGTTTTGTTTACAATCAACCTCGCCAAAAACCCAGACCTTAAAAGCCCAGCTCGCGCGAATTGGGAAGGAGTCGATCTTGAAAAAGTAAATGATAAAACCGTGCGCTTCTGGCTTAAGCACCCATATGCAGAGCTTCCTGAAAATATGACTTTAGGCATACTACCCCAACATATTTGGAAAGACGTGGCACCAGAACAAATTTCACTTGCCCAATTCAACGTAAAGCCGATTGGCGCGGGGCCATATGAAGCCGTCAATGTCAGCATTGCGGCTTCAGGCGTTATAAATTCTTATACGCTTGAACCATTTTACAAATGGACAGGAGGGGCTCCTTACATAAGCAAAATGATTTTAACTTTCTATCCTTCGGAGGTTGAGCTTATCAATTCATATCTCGCGCACGAAATCGACGCTTTGGCGGCAATTTCACCGCAGAATATACAAAAAGTCCTCCGCCGCGCGGGAAAGCTCGAAAAATTAACTCTTCCGAAAACTTTTGCGATTTTTTTCAACCAAAATAAGAACAACATATTTGTGGACAAATCAGTTAGAGAGGCTTTTTCGTTAGCAACGAACAAAAAAAGAATAATAAATGAAGTCTTTCAAAACTATGCCGAGCCGCTTTCATCTCCGATACCTCCAGGCACATTCGGCGCCATAGAAGCGTCTTCGAGCGCGTTTGATCTCAAAGCGGCCTCAAACATTCTTGGGAAAAACGGCTGGAAGAAAAATCCCAATAACGGAATTTATGAAAAAACAGACAGCAAGAAAAAAACCACTTCCCAGCTCGCTTTTTCGATAACCACGTCAAACGCGCCGGACCTCGTGCGGGTTGCAAATATTTTAAAGGAAAACTGGATTGCTCTTGGCGCAAGAGTGGATGTGAAGGTGTTTGAAGTTGCCGATTTGAAAGAAAATGTCATTAGGCCAAGAAATTATGACGCGCTCTTGTTCGGCGAAATTGTTTCAGATCCGTTTGCTTTCTGGCATTCTTCCCAGAGAAATGACCCCGGATATAACATAGCCATGTATACATCAAGTTCTGCAGACAAGATTCTTGAAGAAGCCCGCACACTTGCAAATCCGGAAGAACGCGAAAAGAAATTAGAGCTTTTCCAGCAACAAGTAATTAAAGATAATCCTGCGATATTTCTCTATTCTCCCTATTTCTTATATGTAACCCCGAATGAATTAAAAGGGTTCAACACATCGCATATTTCAATACCTTCTGAACGTTTTGCTAATATCGCAAGCTGGCATTTCCAAAATGTATACATCTGGAAAATATTCCATAGTAAATAGAATATAATTTTATAAAATAACATGAAATTGCAAAAAAGTGGCATTAATATAGAATTGGTATCAGGAAAATTGAAATTGCCAGCTAATATGGCATTTTCCGAGGAAGTCGGACGTAGAGCAAAAGATTTGTCGGCAGTTTTATATGCCAATCCGCTAAAACCGGAAAATGTAATTTACCGAGTCTGGAAAAATGTCAGAAAAACCGCCGATGAAAATCAAATCAATAAAGTTAAATTAAGCTATGACATAACAGTTATATATCCTGGGAAAATCGGGCGAGAGTTCCCAAAAACATTCGGTCACTATCACTCTGAAGATATCGCTGGCACGGGCTATCCGGAACTTTACGATGTCTTATCCGGACGCGCATGGTTCTTAATCCAAAGACCAGCGAAACTTAATCCTAAAAAATTAGAAGAGATATATTTAATAGAAGCAAACGAAGGCGAAAAAGTAATAGTCCCTCCGGGATTCGGACATATCGCCATAAATCCGGATATTAAAGATCTGGCGCTTGCAAACTGGAGGGCAAGCAACTTTATTTATGATTATGAATCATATTCAAATCTGCGGGGCAGCGGATATTATGTTATGGAATCAAAAAACGGCGCGTCCGCAGATTTTGAAAAAAACAGATATTACGAAATGGTCCCAGATTTAAAGAAAATTTCTCCCAAGCCGGTACCTGAACTCGGAATAATAACCTATGAGCCGGCTTACGACATGATAAAGAAGCCGGAACGGCTTCTCTTCTTGGTAAAACCGGAAAAATATCTAGATATACTCACTATAAAAAAGTGTTTCAAATAAACTACGCCGCGGTGGCGAAATTGGCAGACGCACTAGCTTCAGGAGCTAGCGTCCGTAAGGACATGGGAGTTCAAATCTCCCCCGCGGCACATTATTAATTAATAGATTAAATAAATAAAAAAATATGATGACTCCAGTAAAACATTCGCAAAGGCCACGCAGTCGTCGGCCACATGACCGCAGAGGAAAAAGACCGGCAGAAGAACATAAAATAGAGCCGCCGCGGCCTTCAAAAATTGCTGCTGGCGTGCTGCGTTTTCTGCCCCTGGGCGGATGCGGTGAGGTTACTCGCTCATGTTACGTTTATGAATACGGCGATGATATCGTCATCGTTGACATGGGCCTCCAGTTCCCCGAAGAAGATATGCCCGGGATAGATTATATTATTCCGAACATTGAATATTTAAACCCGAGAAAAAAGAATATTCGGGGAATTATTGTAACTCACGGACATCTCGATCACATCGGCGCCATTCCGCATCTTTTGGAGCCGCTTGGAAATCCTGTAATTTACACAAAACCTTTAACCAAAGGCATGGTTTTAAAACGGCAGGAAGATTTTACCGGATCTCCGCGCCCGAAAGTTGAACTTGTAGATGAAAATTCAAAACTCAAGCTCGGCGCCTTTGACGTAGAATTTTTTCACGTCAACCACAACATTCCCGATTCTATGGGGGTGGTCTTGAAAACTCCAGCGGGCACTGTTGTTCACACTGGCGATTGGAAATTTGATCACACGCCGGTCAATGAACGGCCGGCCGATATGGGTCGGCTAAAACAAATCGCTGACGGCAACGTTCTTCTCTTAGTATCAGACTCGACCGGCTCTCAAAATCCTGGCCGCACAATTTCAGAAACTGAAATTCAAAGAAATCTTGAAGAAATATTCAAAATAGCAAAGGGGCGCCTGATTTGCGCAACTTTTTCTTCTCTCCTGACCCGCGTTCAGCAATTAATATGGCTTTCGGAAAAATATAATAGAAAAGTTTTAGTGGAAGGATATTCTATGAAATCAAACGTAGCGGTCGCAGAAGAGCTCGGATATTTAAAAGTAAAAAAGGGAACTTTCATCTCAAAAGAAGAGCTCACGCACACGCCAGATGACAATGTGACAATAATCTGCACAGGCGCGCAGGGGGAAGACCGGGCGGTGTTAATGAGAATCGCGAATGGCGAACATCGATTTTTAGCCTTAAAATCAACTGACTCTGTTATATTTTCCTCATCTGTGGTGCCGGGGAACGAAGCTTCCGTTCAGCGGCTGAAAGACATTCTCTATAAGAAAGCCGGTAAAATTTTCCATTCAGATTCAATGGACATCCATGCTTCCGGACATGCCAAAGGCGAAGATTTAAAAGAAATGGCAACAATTTTGAAGCCAAAATATTTTATCCCGATGCATGGAAATTATTTTATGCTTAAGTTGCACACGGAACTTGCCATGGAAGCGGGGGTGAAACCAGTCCATTGCGCTATCGCGGAAGACGGCGAAATTATCGAGATGAAGAAAAATTCAATTCACAAATTGAAAGAAAAGGCGCCAACAAGCTACGTGATGGTTGACGGTCTCGGCGTGGGCGACATTAAAGAGGTAGTAATCCGCGACAGGCAAATGCTCTCGGAAGACGGGATATTCGTGGTAATTGCCGTTGTTGATGGGCATACCGGCAAAGTTAAAGGATCGCCCGACATAATTTCTCGCGGATTTATTTATCTCAAGGAATCGCGCGATCTTCTGGCCCAATCGCGGCACGTCATCAGAAAAGTCATTGAAGATGCGACCGACCAGATGCACCCGATTAACTGGGCTTTCCTCCGAGACGAACTTAGAGAAGAGCTAGGTAAGTTCCTGTTCCGTAAAACCGAGCGCCGCCCGATGGTCTTGCCTGTAATTATAGAAGTCTAGACATGTTATTATTGAAAATATGCCAAAACAAATAGCAGTCAGCGGGATACAAGCCTCCGGCAATATTCATATCGGCAATTATATTGGCGCGATCAAGCAATTTATTGAATTGCAGGAAAAATACAAACTCTACGCTTTTATTGCCGACCTGCACGCGATAACTGTTCCGCAAGACCCGCAAAAATTAAGAGAGCAAACAATATCAGTTGCTGCGCTATTTCTCGCCTGCGGTCTTGATCCGGAGAAAACCACCCTTTTTATTCAATCGCATATTCCGGCGCATGTTGAACTCGGGTGGATTTTGAACACCCTCACTCCTATAGGAGAACTTGAAAGAATGGCGCAATTTAAGGAAAAGAGCGATAAGCAAGGCGTACTTGCCGGCCTCTTAAACTATCCAACCCTAATGGCGGCTGATATCCTTCTCTATAAACCGGATGCGGTGCCTGTCGGAGAAGATCAAACCCAACATGTTGAGCTAGCACGCACGCTTGCGCGGAAATTTAATACCCGCTTCGGTGAAACATTCAAAGAGCCGAAGGCCCTCATACAAAAAGAGGGCGCGCGTATTATGGGACTGGATGACCCAACAAAAAAAATGTCCAAATCGGCATCATCCGCAAATAATTATATCAGCATGCTTGATAGCGCGGAGGAAATCAGGCGAAAAGTAAAAATCGCGGTCACCGATTCCGGATCAGAGATTAAATACGATCCTCAAAATAAGCCGGGAATTTCTAATCTTCTAGTTTTAATGAGCCAAATGTCAGATACGCCCGTAAAAACACTCGAAGAAAAATACGCGAATAAAAGCTATGGGGAATTTAAGACGGAGGCCGGAAAACTTTTGGCAGAGAAACTAACTCCAATACAAAAAAGATACAATGAGCTTATAAAAAATCCGAAAGAAATTCTTGAAATTATGGAGAGAGGCTCAAAAGACGCGGAAAAAATCGCCTCGCAGACACTCAAAGACGTCAAACAAAAAATCGGGTTGATCTAGACTGGTCTAGTCTGTCTGGCTAAGCAAGGCGTGCTCCTTTCGATACAAGGAAACCAATAATCTCTTCTCTTTTTTCGTCGAATAGCGATTTCGACTTTGCCTCCATGACAAGACGCAAAAGGTCTTCCGTCCCAGACGGGCGCAGATTAAACCACCAATTTGGATAACGGATAGTTATTCCGTCCAGATAATTTTTAGACCCATCTTTATATTTTTCTTCTACTGCCGATAGGGTATATTCCTTTAAATTAGAAATAAAATTTACCTCTCCTGAATGAAAATATTGGAAAAATGGACGCACAAGTTCGGATAATGTTTTATTCTTGAGCGCAATTAATTCGAGCACCGTTAAAGCTGCAAATATTGCTGATTCTGAATAAAAAAAGTCTCTGAAATAAAAATGTCCGGAGAGCTCTCCTGCAAAAACAGCATTATTCTCCCTCATAGTTTCTTTTATAAATGAATGCCCAACCCGCGACGGAATCGCGCGAAGTCCCCTATTTTCGATATCTTCAAATAAAAATTCAGATGAGCGGATATCGGATACAATTGCGTCCCCAAATCGCCCAAAATTGGATGCAAAAAGCCACAAAATCGCATCAGGCCTAACCGCATCCCCGTTCTCGTCGAGCACCAAGACCCTATCCCCATCTGGGTCAAAAATAAATCCGGCATCGGCGTGATTCTTTAATATTTCTTTCCGCGCGTCTAGCTGAGCGGACAGCATAAGCGGGTTAGGCGCGCGAAGTGCTAACGCCGGATCAGGCAAAAATCCTAATTCATAGTGCCAAATTTTTAAATTTCTAAGAACCACTGGCAATACTACGCCAACCGCTCCGCCACCCGCGTCAAACACAGCTTTAAGCGGGCGGGGAATATTTATTTTTGAAATTATAAATTTGGCGTAATCTTCCCTAAAATCTTTTTTCTCAAGCGCCCCGCGGCGCATCTCGCTCTTAAACACAATATTCCCTGACTCAATAATATTTTTGATTTCTTCAAGACCAGTGGATTCACTTAATGCTCTTCCTTCCTCATATATTTTAAACCCGTTATAGCGAATGGAATCGTGGGATGCTGTTACCATAAGCCCCCCATCCGCTTCGCTTAAATTAGCCGCAAAAGTGAAAAGAGGCGTCGTGACCTCGCCTGCGTCTATCACGTCCGCGCCCAAATTTCTTAATTCATTTATAACAACTTCAGCAATCTCATCAGAGCTCGAGCGCAAATCGCGGCCGACAAGAATTCTCTCTCCTTTGTCGTGCCTATGCAAATAATCAACAAATGCCGCCGCTATTAGCTCGATAGAATTATGATCAAGCTCTTCCGGCCAAAGACCGCGAATGTCATAGGGGCGGAAAACGTTCGGCCTAAAAGCCTTCTTCTTAAGATTTACATCCATGTCGTTATATTTTACCATTCTCTCATGTCATTAAAAATCGGAATTGTAGGCTTGCCGAACGTGGGTAAATCCACGCTCTTTCAGGCGTTGACCAAAAAATTTGTTGACCGCTCGAATTATCCATTCGCAACAATTGATCCAAACGTCGGAGTAGTTCAAGTCCCCGATCATCGTTTAAATAAACTAGCTGAATTGTCCAAATCAAAAAAAATTATACCTAATGTGATTGAATTCGTGGACATCGCAGGGCTCGTTCGCGGGGCTTCAGTCGGCGAGGGCCTCGGAAACCAATTTCTTTCTTATATTGGTGAGGTTGATGCCATAATTGAACTCGTACGCGATTTCGAAAATAACGATGTAATCCATGTAGAAGGGGCTCCCGACCCAGCGCGAGACATAGAAATTTTAGAGACAGAACTGGCCTTGAAAGATATTGAAACCTGCGAAAAATTACTGCCACGGTTCGAAAAAGAAACAAAAGCGGATCCGACAGCTGGCGGGAAAAAAGCTTTAGAGCGCCTAGCCTTTTTAAAACAAATTATTGCATTGTTAAAATCGACTGGAAAAATTTCTGATTTGAATATAATTCCTCTTGCGCAGGAACTTAATTTACTTATTTCGAAACCAATTTTATATTGCTTTAATTCTTCCCATGAACAATCTCAAATCAAAAATAAAGCCGGCATATCATTGGATATAAAGCATGAATTTGAAGTAAGCGAACTCGACGAAAAAGATATGCAAGAACTCGGCGTCGGGTCAAAGTTAGGAGAATTAATTCGTGCAGCATACCAACTGCTCGGCCTCATTACTTTTTTTACAACGGGGGAAGATGAAACTCGTGCATGGGCAATTCCTATCGGATCAAAAGCGCCCCGAGCCGGAAGAGCCATCCATAGCGACTTCGAAAATAAATTTATCCGAGCTTCGGTAATCTCATGGGAGGAGCTCCTTAAATCGAAATCATATGCCGCCGCCCGCGAATTAGGCATTTTGAGAACAGAAGGCAAAGATTACATCGTGAAAGACGGCGACGTTATCGAATTTAGGATTTAGCGATTAGGGTGGACAAATTTTTGCCCTCCGCTTATAATAAAGCCCATGAGTTTAAAGCAAAATCTATACGAAATATCGTATTTCATGTCGGCTGAATCGGTTGAAGAAAGCCTTAATAAGTTAAGAGAGCGGCTGGAAAGCAAAGGCGCGATGATTACCCAATCCGCAAACCCAGAAAAACGCCTGATGGGATATGAAATAGGCGGGCATAAAGAAGCTTATTTTGGAACGATTAAGTTTGTAGCTAAAGAAGAAGGTGATAAGAAATTTGGGGAGATTTTTGAAGGACAAAAGAGCTTTTTGCGCCATATTCTGGTAAAATATAAAATGCGTGAAAACCGAAGGAAAGAAAGGCGTGTAATTACTTCAGCGCCAAATATAGAACACAAAGAATCAGTTGAACAAGCCACAAACATAGAAAAAATAGACAAGAAATTAGAGGAACTATTGGGAAAATAAAGAATCCCGTTAGAGATCGCGATCGCTAACGGAAAAATATACAAATTGATGAATTTAGTCGAATTATTATCAGTTAATACAAGAGGTTGCGATTTTTGATCGCGATCTACCTCTAAAGGGATGAACTTAAATAAAGTATTTTTAATAGGAAATATGACCCGCGACCCAGAAATGCGCTCACTCCCATCGGGACAAGCCGTAACCAATTTTGGATTAGCAACTAATCGCATGTGGAAAGGGAAAGACGGGGCCCAACAAAAAAAGACTGAATTTCATAATATTGTGATGTTTGGCCGCCTAGCCGAAATTGCGAGTCAATATCTGAAAAAGGGATCGATGATCATGGTTGAAGGAAGAATACAAAACAGATCATGGGACGGCAAAGATGGCCAAAAGAAATACCGCACGGAAATAGTGGCTGAAGGGATGCAGATGGGGCCACGCGGCAGCGCGGAAGCTGGATCTTTTAAACCGCCAGACAGCGCAAAAGCCCAAGAGCCAGAGCCGGAAGAAATTGCTACTATCGAATATCCCGAAGAAGATATTAACCCCGACGACATACCTTTTTAAGAAAATGCCCGTACAAATAAAAAAACAGTGCTATTTCTGTACTTCAAATGTTAACGAAATCGACTATAAAGATGTCGAAACACTAAAACGCTTTATCGATCCGCAGGCAAGAATAACAAAGAAGCGCCGCACTGGAGTTTGCGCGCTCCACCAAAGGAAACTTGCTCGCGCAATCAAACGAGCTAGAATATTAGGGTTAATCCCCTTCTTCACTCAATAGCTTTCTCTACCGAAGTCGGACTTCGGTAATTTAAAGTTCACTTTTAGCAGCGGCATTTGTTGGATCAATTTTCAGGACCTCGGAATAGTATTTTATTGCGTTATTTTTATCGCCTATATCTCGAAAGTAACTCGCAAGCCACATAAGCAAATCTATGCTTTTCGGGTGCAAAGCGAGCCCCTCTAGTATAATATCGTCAGCGAGCCCGGCTTTTTCTTTATAACTGAAGCGGTATAAATCGCTTAAATCCTTGTATATACCGAGAGTGCCCGGCGAATTCACCAAAGCTTTTTTATAGTTCAATTCAGATGCACCAAAATCTGGCAGAAAATGCCAGTATAGATCGCCTAAATTAATGAATGAAGTGGCATTTTTAGGGCGAATCAAGCTTGCGAATTCCCAAGCATCTCTTGCTCCGACATAGTCTTCGAATGTCTTTTTAATCAAGCCGAGATCAATCCACAGATCAACCATATCTGGAGTCTGGTTTATGCGACTCACGACAACCTTAAACCGATCTTCATAGCGCTTTCTAGCATCCAATGGGAAACCTATCACATCCGGGCCGTAACTGACCTTATCCCAATCTGACGGAAATGAGGGCAACTCTGAACGCGAACGGTTGCCAATAATTCCGCTTTGAGCCGGTTTTGAGTCATTATTTCTTGCTGTAATAGTCGTGGTGGTAGTAGATATAGGTTCGTTTTTACCTGTTTTTTCGGGGGCTAACGCGGATTTTCTTAAATATACAAAGCTAAAAGCGATTGCTAATATCAGCGCGAGAGCAAAAATGGATATTGTAATTATTGTTTCTTTTTTCATCCCGTTAGAGGTATATCGCGATCAAAAATCGCAACCTCTCATATTAACTTATAATAACTAGACTAATTGAAACTATATATCCCCCCCGCTAGCGATCGCGACCTCTAACGGGATTCATCCCAATATATTAACTGATTATCTTGGCAAAAACAATCCAATCAATAACAAAGCCGCCCCATGAGGGGCGGCTTTGAATCCATCTCGATCGCTCACGCGATCGGATCACAAGTCGGATTATTCAGAGACTGTTACAGCATCAAGATCAGAACCGTTAAGGTTCGCAACCCTGAAGCCGTTTACCCAGTCGTTAGTTGTAGCCGTTGTAGCCGATGAAGTCGCTTCACCCAAGAAGTCTGTCCAGATGAAGTCATCTTGAACATCATGGTCAACCACGTTGCGCTGGAAAGCGAATCCCTTACCAACGCCGACTCGGCTATCCGTTACAACCGAGGTTGTCGCAATCACATAAGCGCCATCACCCAAGAGCTGTGTCGTCACTTTCTCGCCAGTGGTCGAAGTCAGCGCTACTGAATTCGCCTTAAGCGTGAATGTGTGAGAGTCGCCCGAGGTAATGCGTATGGATCCCGCGCTCTTCGGGAAGCTTGAGTTATCAGCAACCACCGGAAGCACTACATTGCCATTGGTGTCGAAATTACAAGTCTGGTGACCGGATGGCTGCGGCAAACCGATGCAAGTTGTCGTTCCCACTAAAGTTATAGCGTTCGTGACATCAAGACCGATTGTGTCATCAGTCAATTTGATTTGGTCAACAGTCATTCCCGATCCACCTGAAGTGGAAATCTGGAAAGTAAGCTTGTAGATACCGACATCCCCACCGACAGCCGTCACTTTAAATCGGTAGATTGAAGCACCTGATCCAAGCGATGTGCCAGAAGGAAGCGAGACAACTTCTACTTTCGGAACCCCTCTGAAGTAGCGGACTCCAGCGACAGTAGTCGTTCCTAGAGTTACACCGTCAGATTGGATAACCGCAGGAGAAACATCAGTTCCCGAACCAGAGCCGACTGCGCGGTTTTGCTGGTTTGAGCCGGGGCCAATGTCAACCGCGATCAGGTGGCCTGAAGTTCCTTGAGTCGTGGTAACTGCAATTAAGTCTGCTTTCAAGGTCAGAATCGTGTTGTTTGTATCAGCCGGTATCATGAGATATTGGGTCGGGTTATTAGCCGAACCGTCTCCAACCGCTCCATTTACATTGAATGTGAAGTTTTCAACATTCGAAGTAAACGCGGGGAAGGTCTTCTTCGCAACTAGAGTGGAACCGTTGTAGATATACAAGGCAGTCATGTCTGAAGCGGACGAAGACGCGGTGTTTGTAAGCTGAACCTGCAAGTTCTTCAGAGTGAAGGTCTCTGTCGTGGTCTTAATTCGGAATGCTCCAAGCGTTACGCCAGTTGAGCCGCCCGTGTACCAAGATTGAGACTGGCCCGCAGAAGAGTCTTGAGTGATTGAATAGCTTCCGCCGGCACTAACAGTCATTGTTGAACCAACTGTAGCGATGTCAAGGTCTTCAGTAATTTCCGTGGAGTTATTTACTCCGATTACTGACCAATCGCCATCGGTCTGCGCCGTGAAGTTGAAGCGAACTGAATCGGTCGCGTCCGCAGCGTTGGAAATATTGGCTTTCAAACTAATGATCTTGTTGGATCCTTTCGTAATGATAAGCGCATTATCCAAGGTAAAGGTCAGTGTTGCGTCTGTGGCATCAACATTACCCGAAGGATTCACAATGTTCGAACCAGTGGTCAAAGCAGTTGTTCCATCGAATAGCTGAATGTTATTCAAGTTATCTACATCAAGACCGGATACTACATCAGCAGTAACTTTAATTATGGTTACTCGCAAATCGTCGCCGGAGTTGGAAGCATCTAAGTTGAACCGTCCGAGCTCAACGCCATTCGCTCCTTTAATCACGTTTTGCGCGAAGAGCGAACTCGACGGCGTTACTACTAAGTTTGAAGCTTTAACAGTTTGAGCGTTAGCAGTTACTGCCGTCGCAGGCGTAGGAGTAATGGAGTTGCCAGTGGTCTGACCAGTAACCGATCCAAGATTAGCCGGAGTTACCGACACCTGAATCGTCGCGGCAGCATTCCAGCTGTTATTGAGTTTAGCCCTCACCGTGTATGTATGCGCTCCGACTGGAACAGTCACAGAATCCGTGAAAGTAAGAGTTCCGCAACTTGTGCCAGATCTCGAACAGTCTTTCGGACCCATTACCGCCGCACCATTTTCATCGTAAATGGCCACGTTGGTCAAAGCTCCGCCCGAACCTGACGAGGTCGCAATCACGAGCGGGAAGGAAGCAAAGTTTACAGCTTCACCGCGCACCGTCAAGGTGAACGCGCCCAAAGCTTGGTTGTTGCCGCCCGGCGCAACATTGCCAGCCGAGACAGAATTTGATTTCTCAACTTGCAAGCTACCAGTGCCCACCGTTACCTGCGAAGCGTCAAACCATGGGTTTGAGTTCTGGTGGAAAGCCGAGTCATCGGTGCCTGAAGTGTCAGTGCCATCCGGTGGAATAATGTCATAGCCGAATGTTTTACCGGAAACGATAACATCGGTTGAACGATATACATCGAAGTCTGCTGTGCGTCCAGAGCCGCCTGCAATATCTCCCTTGATGTAGGCCTCAAGCACATCTCCTTTCAGAACCGTAACACCGGAACCAAATGAAGAAACGTAGTATTTGCCGTCAGCAGAAACCACTACAGGATAGTTATTGCCCTTTGAGTCATAAGTCTTTACGTTAGCAAGATCGGTAATCCCGACAGAACCTGACTGGTTCCAGCGAATTCCTTTCACAAGCACGTCTTCAGCCGACCCAGCGGTCAACTTAACTGAAGAGAATACGTAATCTTTAGTTCCGACTTCTTTGGTCGGGTTGTTTCTTGGATCATTTGAACCCACATCCATGGTCACTGAACCAATGGACAAGGTCGCGTTAATTGTCTGTGCAGCTCCGGTGACCGGGAGAGTGCCCGTAACCGTGGCTGAACCGGCATTAACCGCGATCACTGAAAGGAATCCTACTTCGCCAGCATGCGCGTCGTTATTCGAAGGCATGTTCGCAGCAATAGTGTATTCCTTGGTCATTCCTCTCGGAACCACAAATGAGTCATTTAAGACAGCTTGGTGGTTTGAGTTCAAAGTCTTTGCGATGGTTGAGACCTGCATTCCTTGGTCATCGAGTACAACGATACCAGAAATTGCAGCATCATTCATAAGTCCAGTGCGTTCTACTGTTACTGAATTTACAGTGACATCACCATCCGCAGAAGCGGTCAAGCGAATGCGCGTAAATGGAACTCTCGCGGCTGATTCTGGAGCGAGAGAAGCCGCTGGCTGTGTGCCCGCAGCGACGCTAAGTCCAGTTCCCGCCGGACCGCCCGAAGGAGTGGTTGATGGCGGAGTTGTCGAAGGAGGAGTTGAAGCCACCATCGAGTTGTATTTCGCGCGCGATATTGAACCGAAGTATCCCGCTGTTGGAGATACTCCGTTTGCGGCCTGCCACTTTGCTACTGCCGCCTTTGTCTTGGCGCCGAAATATGTCGACTCGCTTCCAGGAGATCCAGCTCCTGAAGCGGAAACCATAAATCCAGCTCCGTTTAGATACTTTTGTAAGCACATCACATCATTGCCAGTTGAACCGACAGTCAAATCTCTAGTGAAACCGCAATTCCCAGCAGACGAGCTAGACGAGGATGAACTCGACAATGCCGCCAACTGAGCTGTGAGAGCCGCAATTTGAGCCTGCAGATCAGAAATCATATCCGCATGCGCAACCAAGGGCGTTGCAATTGTAGCCCCTCCGACGAACAAAGCCGTCGAGAAGCTTAAGAATGTCAGAGCGGCTTTCGACGCGATGCCATTCTTTATTTTATTACTCATATTTAATAAGTTTCTTTAATTAATTAATGCCTATCTTGGGCTTTCGAAGTCCGAAATAGGCCTTGGCGCAAGGTATTCAGTTTCGACAAACCAAATATTTACGCCGCCTAATAATCAATCTTTTAATCACTTTTCAAGAATCAAGTCATTCGCTCTCGACCTTACAAAAAAAGCCGGAGATCGACCAGACTCAACCCAAATTGATTAGTCAATTATGTTTTTCCTTACAACCGTTAATATTCAGATTTCAAGGTTCGTTCGATCAGCTTATATTCTTTGCAATCGGATTTGAAAGACAAACCTTTATCTCCCAAAGCCGCACGCAAAGTGCGAAAAAGCCAACTTACGGCTTATTTTTTTGACCTAGCTTTTACAAACACACGCAGATATAACCAACTGCATCGTATTCTAATTATATTTCAATTACCTCTGATAGCTCAAAGGCAATTTGTGGATAACTAAAATTACCTTATTTTAAGCCGTTTTTATAACTTTGAGCCTACAAAGTTAGGTTACCTTTTTAAGACGGCCAAAGTCAAGCGTTATTTCATCAAAATAGCTGGATTAACAGCCAGACAATAAAGTACGAGCTCTGACAACAAAGAGAAAGATCCAGCACATACTGGATCTTTCTCAATATATAATTTATTTGACTATTTCCCGAAAACCTCTTGTAATTTAGCCCTAGTTAATGGCCCAACCCGACCCACCTGCGAAATCCCATATTTCTTTTGGAATCGTTTAACGGCTGCCCTTGTTAGAGCGCCAAAATATCCGCTAATAGTGCCCTCTGGATAGATAGTTTTATCCTGCGAAAGAAGAGCTTGAAGCGCTTTAATATCATCTCCTTTTGCCCCAAATGCGACATCACGCGCCGGAGTTTTGGCCGCCATCGTCTCTCCAGTAGGCGCTGATGATCCCCTTAATTGAGCTATTTTTGCCTGCAACTCCGCTAGTTTTGCCATCAGCTCTACTACTTTTGGATTTGAAGACGGGGTTGTCGCGCTGGGCAACGTAGCCACTGGCGTTGGTGTTGGAGATGGAGCCGGAGTTGAAGATATGCCTCCTCCGCCACCGCCCCCTCCGCCTGAACTGCTACCCCCTCCGCCGCTAGTCGCGATGCATGAATCACCGGCGTTTATGGTAACTGTTGTTGCCCCATCAGTTGTTTTAGAAATAGTTATTGCGGTTCCGGAACTCGAGCAGCTCTGATTTGAAACAGTCACCCCGCTCCCGGAAGAAGAAAGGGATCGAGAAGTGGATGACGTTGCAGTTATACTAGAATTATTTGACATTACAACACTAAAGTTGTCAGCATTGGCCGTCAAAGAATCCACTTGGCCAGTTGATTGAAGATGTATTGTCATTGAGGGACTTGACAATTGCACATCCACTCCTTGACCTATTGATACGTCATTGGCGGCCAACGCAATTAGAGGAGAAATAAGCCAAATTCCTGCTAAGAGAATGTTTTTTCTCATAAAATTAAGGATATTGTCAAGACTTATTAATTATTGAATGGCAAACCAAGGAATGGAAAGCGAGCCAATGTTATTCGCGGTGGTAGTTGAAGTGTTCTTGAAGACAAAATTTATAGTGTCAACTCCCGTAGAGGAGGCATTCACGATCACAACATCATTAATCCAACCTGCCGGAGGTCCGGAAATAAAGACTCGGTCGCTAGTAGTAACTCCCGTTGCATCAACGCAAGAGGCATGACTGGTATCACCAATCGCCGAATCACCTGCCGGAGTGCCACCCATGGCTTGCAGGGCTGGCGGATTTACGGTACAAGTACCGGAAAACAAGATCTGAGTAATCGCCGTACCAGAAGAGCCGACCTTCACAGTCGAAGTGCTTGTAATTCCGCCCACACGCAGCCGTCCAGTGATTAAAGCATTTCCTTCCATCCCAAGGTTGCGCGTGTTATCCGTGGAAGATGTCCCCACGTAAAGAGGGCTCTTGAACATTACAACACCATCAACATGCGCGGTTGAAGAAGCATTAACTACTCCCGAAGCATTTACGCCAGCTAACGTGGAAAGACCTGATGCAGTGAGCGTGGAAAGGATAGTATTCCCACTAACATGGGCGGTGGAAGAAGCATTAAAAACCCCTGATAGATTGGCGCCTGCAATTGTGGAAAGACCTGTGACTTCGAGCGTCCCTCCAGTTGACAAGTTAGTGGAAATTGTTGTTGCTGCCCACACCGACATAGCGGCAGCCGCAAAAAATCCAGATGCTATTAAGCCAAAACGGAAAAAGTTTTCTCGAACCTTCGATATTTTAATCATTTTTCAAGGCTAAATATATTAATAAAAAAACCGACTACAGTCTAAAAAGACCTTAGCTTAAGTATATTTCCTAATAATAAAAGAAGTTGTGCATAAGTTCATGATTTTCAACTAATCTTTAGCTCGTTGTTTTCCTGCTCCAAACTAAATATAATCGCATAGTAAAGCATACTGCGGGATCTGCTAATGGTAGGCAACCGGGCTCTGAACCCGGGAATCTAGGTTCGAATCCTAGTCCCGCAGCCACAATTGAAATAATTTATGTATAGAGCCGTCAAATAATGTATAATGGAAATGTCGAAAACCATTAATTTAAAAGTTTTTAACAGTTTATAAACAGAAAATGCATAAATTTGCATCGTATAGCGTAACTTTATTCGTGGCCTTGGGGATAACTATCGCCCCTGTGATTGCTCAAACGACTGGCGCCTCGAACGCTGCAAGCTTGATCGCGCAGCTTCAGTCGCAAATTCAAGCGCTGAAAGGGCAAATAGATGCTTTGCACGCGGCGCAAAATCAGGTAGCATCGTCAACAGCTAATGTCACTGGCACACTCCAATTGATTCGTTCGCTAAGTGAAGGAATGACCGGGGACGATGTAAAAGCGCTTCAAGCCGCTCTATCAGCAGATCCCGACGTGTACCCAGAAGGGTTAATATCTGGTTACTTCGGGCGTTTGACATCGAGTGCCGTCAAAAGATTCCAAAAAAAGCATGGGATAGAACAATTAGGTAGGGTTGGACCAAGAACTCTCAAGGAATTAAATAAATTCTTTAATCTAATAAACAAGCTGAAATTGGAAGATGATGATAATGACGAAGACAATGATAATGACCGGCATGAGAAAAAGCCGTGTGCGCTCGTCCCGCCAGGGCATTTAATCGCTCCCGGATGGCTTCGCAAGAATGGAGAGGACCGCGAAAATCTATTAAAATCATTCTTTGTCAGGCCATGCAGAGACCAAGGATTAAGTACTCCTCCAACCAGCGCGGATGTTACCTCGCCGAACATCTCAAATGTGATAGCGACTGATATTACACACATCTCTGCGAAAATTAAATGGATAACGAATGAAAATTCCACAAGCAAAGTATGGTATGGGACAACAACCCCTATCGCCATAACGAATCACACTCCTAAATCCACTACGTCTGGCTTGGTTATTAGCCACGAAGTTGCCCTATCTGGTTTAATTCCAAGCACTTCATACCGATATTTGGTTGTCTCACAAGATGCATCAGGGAATACAGCGACTTCGTCCGAGTCATCATTTGTGACAAGCGCCACGCCTGACACCACAGCGCCAAATATATCCGGAATAAACGTTAACAATCTATCGCAAAGCGGAGCTACTGTAAATTGGACGACAAACGAAGCGGCAACTTCGAAAGTGTGGTACGGGACTACAACGCCTGTAGCAATCTCTTTGCACACAGCAAAAGCAAGCGTATCGGGGCTTTCCACATCGCACTCCGTAAATCTTTCGGGGTTAACCGCGTCGAGCACTTATTTCTTCCTTGTAAATTCTGCTGACACTTCCAGCAATTCGGCGACTTCCACCGAATCTCACTTCGCAACTACGAATTAAAAGTAAGATCTCGATACAACAAACCCATCGCTTGAAAGCGATGGGTTTGTTTTTTTTACAAATTCAAGATTAGTCGCCCAAATTTTCTTTAAGTAAATCTTTTCCATCGCCATTTTCGTTTTTATTGTTGTCGCCGAAGATATTGCCATCTTGCAATCCAGATTTTACTTCGCTATTCCTTTCACGATTCTTTCCACTTCCATCTTCAGTCGAAGTCGCGATTCTTTTTACTGATCCCTCGCGATTTTCCTTCAAATCCCCAGACTCAAAATTCTCGCGTGATTTTCTTAACTTATTCCTGTGTTCTTTAATCTTTCCTAAAATAGAATTTAATTGCGGCCTGATTTCCGGACCCTCATCTTCGGAAAGCTTTGCCAAAGTATGTTCGTGACCAGCAAGTTCATTTTCGAACTTGCTTGAAATATTTTTTGCATCTTCAATTTTATTTGAGTTAGCTATATTCATTATTTTTTCTCTGGCTTCGCTTGAACTTTTATCAAGGGATTTTTCTAGCTCCGCGCTTGTCTCCGAACTGATCTCGCCGCGTTTAGCCAGCTTTTCCGCCTCATCAAGCCGCCTCGATACTGCCTCAATTTCCCAAGATGCTTTTGACACATCACCAATTGCCAAAAAACTTCGTATTTTTTCATTTACATTAATTTTTACAGAATATAGTTTTTCTCCGGGCAGGGCGCTTTCAGCTCCAAAAGAAACCGATGTTAAAACCAAAAACAAAACAGCCACAAAGGCTATGCCATATCTGGACGCAACTGAAAAAACGCCGATATTACCAAATAAACGCGCTGTGGCCAAAGTCACTCTCGCATTCCAAGATGGCTTTGGCGGGTTTGCTCTCATATGCAAAACTAAGCGTTCACGGATAACACGCTTTTCGCGATCAGCAAGTTCTATCTTGCTCGCTTTTGTTCTGATTTTTTCTAATAAATTTTCCATATTTTATTTTTTCCCATCGTTAAA
>JAHFOJ010000001.1 GCA_023266875.1 Candidatus Giovannonibacteria bacterium
AGAAACTCCTGATCTCCGAATTTTTCTGCCATGTTTCGTTAAGTTATCCTGTAATAATCTACAATTTCGACCTGATTATCTATCTATTATAGCAAGCTTTAACTCTAAAGTCAAACAGCTGTTTTTGCAGCTGTCTCCAGAGGGGCTTCTTTTTTTGGATTTGGAGAGACGTGAACCTTTGTACCCGAAATAATTTTTAAATCAATCAAGAGATTATTCACCGTGCCTGAAGTTTTCGCGCCGACTGATATCCAATATTTAATCCTATCTGCTTTAAGCTGTGGGGAGTGTTTGCGCGGATCATGACTTCCGACAATTTCAATAAACTTTCCGCTCTTCGTGGAATTTCTGGAATCAGTAACAACCACCCGAAAACTCGGGTCGTTCTTTCTGCCCACGCGCTGTAATCGAATCATTAACATGGTCTATAGTATACAGAATTAAGATTTAAGAATCAACCTACCTACCGATAGGCGAGGATTAATGATTTTTAAATAATTTGAGCCCCCGAATCTCATCGACCGGGGGCTCTTGAAAGATACTTCAAAATTTAAAAACAATTTGGAACAATAAAACCTCCTTAAAGCAAGCTGGCAAGCCAGCTTGGCACCCACACGGTCACAAAGTATCGATCGCCGTTCTCCTTTAAACGGCTCTTTATACGTTGCGTCCCGTCAAGCGACATTTAACCCATTATACTCAAATATCTTTTTTTGTCAAGCCACGAGTGACCCTGCATCCTCAAACTTTATCGAAAGCAGTTTTGAGATTCCGTCTGCGCCCATAGTGACGCCATACAAAATGCCGGCGCATTTCATGGTACTGCGGTTGTGCGTGATTAAAATAAGCTGCGTGGTTTTAGAAAGGTTTTCAAGCATTTTAGCGTAGCGCTGGGAATTGGCTTCATCGAGCGCGGCATCAGTTTCGTCCAGTACTAAAAACGGCGGCGGATTTACCGCGGACATCGCAAATAGGAGCGCGATTGAGGTTAAAGCCCGCTCTCCACCCGATAGCATATCCAAAGATTTAATGCGCTTTCGAGGAAGATCGACAAATATATCAATGCCCGATTCTTGTGGAGCATCGTCGAATTCTTCTCTCACTTCGGCATCTTCAATTTTCTTATTATGTTTTATAATTTTCGGTTCTATTACTTTCAACGAAGCTTTTCCGCCGCCAAACATAGTTTTAAAAAACTCGGCAAATTCGGTATTTATTTTTAAAACTCCTTCCTTAAAATCATGGTCCAAGCGTTCCTCAAGCTCACGCGCAACTTGGCGGAGCCCCGATGCTGATGAACCGAGATCACTCAACTCTTTCGTCAAAAATTCATCCCTTTTGGATACTCCATCATATTCTTTAAGAACCTCAGGATCGATTCCTCCAGCTTCTTCAAGCTTGAGTTTTGAACGCTCGATTTTCCTGCGAATTGAGACTGACTCTTCATCGCTTTCAAAAGGCTCGCCTAATTCTATTTTTCTTGCGCCTAAATATATTTTTGATTCTTCGGCCTCACGGTCATATTCTTCGCGCGAGAGCTTTATCTTTTCTTCTTCCAAATCAAAAGATCTAAGTTCATCTTTAAGTTTGCCAGCTTCAAGCTCCAATTGATAGACCTTCTTTTCTTCTTTGCGCGTTTCTTCGGCGACTTTCCGCACGGCTTTTATTTTTTCCTCGTAGTCGTGTGAAAGCGCGTCCCCTGCCCTCTTCATTTCATCAAGCCTTGCCTTTACTTTTGCATATTCAGATTTATATGCCGCGAGCTTATCCGCTTTTTCCGGAGCTTTACCCATTTTATATGTTACAAAGTCGGCAATAAACTTCTTTAGCTCCAAAACTCCTTTCCAAATTGACTCAATTACTTCTTCTGCCCCAATTTTGCTCAATTTAGCTGAAATTTCTGAAAGCAATATTTCAATGTCTCTTTTGGGGACGAATTCAGACACAATTTCCTTCACCGCGCGTTCTTCGGCGAATATCTGCCCTTCTAGTTTCCCGAGTTCACGAGTCGCGTCTATTTGTTCTGATCTAACTTGTCGAAGTCTATCTTCAATGCCAATGTCCTCTACCTCGCGAACTCCATGGCTTTCCGAATCACTTTTCTCAATTTTTTTTCTAAGATCTCTAATTTCTGCTTCGGTTTCTTGTAACTTCTTATGGGGCTCTGATTTATTAGAAGCAAGCAAGGCTAGATTTTTTGAAATAGTCGCTAACTTTCTAGTTAGATATCCATAAAACAATCCGCCAAGATCCTCGCGCAAACGCGATGATATTTCATATTTTTCAGCTTGAGTTTTTAAAAATTTTAAATGCGGCTGGATTTCCCTTTGCAGAGCGGCGACCTCACGCATATTTTCTTCCGTGCGTAAAAGCTTTCGCTCTGCTTCGAGCCGCTTAATTTGAAAAATTTTTAAACCCAAAGCGTCTTCTATCATCTCACGCCGCTCACTTGCTGATGTGTATAAAATCCTGTCTGCTTCACCCTGCCCGATTATGTGGTGCTGGCTTGAGCCAAATCCAACATTCGCTAAAAGTTCAATGATATCCTTTAACCTGACGACAGAACCATTTAAGACATAATCATTAACACCGTCGCGGTAAACGCGCCGGCCAATAGCAACCTCATCAAATTCCAATGGAAATTCTTTCTTGGAATTGTCAAAAACAAGATTTACTGAAGCTTTAGAAAGCCTAGGCGCGGAATTTGAGCCATTGAAAATCAGATCTTCTCCTTTCTTCCCACGAAGATGCTTCATTGATTGTTCGCCCAATACCCAACGGATAGCATCGGCCACGTTTGATTTACCGGAGCCGTTTGGGCCAACAACTCCAGAAATTGTATGCGGGAATTCTAAAACCGTATTTTTTGCAAATGATTTGAAGCCCGAAATTTCTAAGCGGGTGAGATTCATTTTAGTCCCAGTTCTTTTTCTCTAGCGCTAGTTCGGCCGCTTTAGCCTGCGCTTCCTGCTTTGAAGGACCTTCGCCCTCTGAAATAAGTTCGCTCCCCAAAAAAACTCCGACGATGAAATGCTTATTGTGATCAGGCCCCCATTCTTTAACAACAGAATAGGTTGGAGTTACTCCAACTATATCTTGAGCTTTTTCCTGAAATAAACTTTTTGGATCGCGGAATAATTTTTTTGCCAAAACTTTATCGAGTTTCGGGAAAACAAACCGCGAAATAAAATCATTGGCCACGGCGTATCCCCGATCTACGTGAATTGCGCCGATTAAGGCCTCAAACGTGTTTGCTAGAATATATTGGCGAGCGCGACCAACATCTTTTGCCTCCCCTCGCGACAGAAGCAAATAATCATTAACGTTGATCCCCTGTGAAATTTCTCCGAGCATATTTGCGTTCACGAGTGCCGCGCGAAAGCTGGTCAGCTCTCCCTCCGGTTTATTCGGAAAACGCGAAAAAAGAAATTCAGTAACGGCGAGCTCTAGCACCGCATCGCCTAAAAATTCTAATCTCTCGTTATGATCTAGATGCCAAGAAGGATTTTCATTCAAATATGACCGATGCGTGAAAGCTTCTTTGAGAATATCTAAATTTTTGAATTTTATGTTTATTATTTTTTCAAATTCCGAAAATTCTCTCATTTTTTCAATAAATCTATTGCGCGTTCTAAAAGTAGCTTAATATCTTCATATGTTTTCAGTTCTGCAATTTCATTAGGATTAAACCATTTTGCATCGTCTAAGCCCCCTGACGGAGCCAGATTTAATTTTTTGTCTTCTGTTTCTATCAAGAAATAATCAACGCGCCTTCTAATTTGTCCCTTTTCAGGATCGCGAGCGATGTATTCAGTTTGACCGAGGTAATCTTTAACTTCAGCTGTTTTGATTCCCAGCTCTTCTTTTATTTTTCTTTCTGCTACATCAGCCGTTTTTTCGCCGTCCTTCGGAGTTCCTTTAGAAAGCGTCCAATACCCAAAAACATCATGGACCAAAGCAAACTCGATTTTCTTTCCCGTCATGCGATATACAACGCCACCAGCTTTCGCCTCAATAGGTAGATCTTCAGTATTAGCATTCGAATCTTTCTTCTTAGATGTCTCGTCTTTGCCTGGCTCGCCGATCTCTCTATAAACTGTGCCCAAAACGCCGTTTACGAACTTGCCGGAAGAATCAGAGCCGAAGGTTTTTGCAAGTTCAATGGATTCGTTTATTGCAACTTTAGGCGGGACTTCTTTTCTGTCTTCGAAAAGCAGCTCATAGAGTCCCAAACGTAAAACATTGCGATCAACAATCGCAACCTGCTCAAGCGGCCACTCTGGGGCAGCCTTCTCAATAATCGAATCTATTTTTTTTCGATTTTTAAGAACGCCCTCCGCGAGTTTACTCGCAAATTTATCATCTTCAAGGCCTGGAGCAAATTCCTTTAAATTTCTGGATATGATCTTCTCCATTTCTTCGTCTTTACACCCATTAAAATCCCACTCAAAAAGGGACTGCATAGTCACAGAACGCGCCAAATGCCTATTTGCCATTGTATTTATTAGTTTTTAAATATTGCTTTCCCAAAATAAATCCCATGCCGGGATAGGTATATCCTAGAAGATTCGGGGTAAATTTGCAATCAGATTTATGAACAAAAGAAATTATTTCTGTGAGAGCGATTCGGCGTTGAGAGGTTTCTCTTTTTCCTGAGCCTCAATCTCCTTCTCTTTGGCTTTTCGGGCTTTTTTGTCGAGCTTCGCGAATACGTCGATCACTTGGCGCCCATTATAATACCCACAATTTTGGCATACTTTATGTCCGAGCTTGTCTCTCTGGCAATGAGAGCATTTTGAAGAAACGGGGTTGTCTAACCCTTGCTGTGCTCTTCGGTTATTCCGGTGTGATTTTGTATGTCTCATCCGAACAGTCATAGTTTCTAAAAAATACTATATTTTTATAAATTGGGCAAGACCCTCTAACGAGGCAAGGGCGATGTCTGGAAACATCGCCCTTATTTACATACGGGATGCTCAATCAGCGTAGCGCCTATGCAGCGATGTTAAAGCGTTTCCTTCTGGCTTGTTTCCCCTCGAAATTGGAAAGGTATCGATTTATGTCTCCGATTCCCATCCAGTATCCCACTCCCGTAATTAGAAATGGCAAATTATTTCGATACTCTTCATCGACCGGGTTTTCAATTATAGCTGATTTGTGATCCTTTAGCGCTTTGAGTCGAACTCCCAGCTCCCTCTGGGTTTCATCGCTAGATATTAAAAGAACAGCGTGTCTGATTCTTTTCATACAATCACCTCCTATTTTTTAAGATTATATCAAACGGGTGCAAAAACTTCTACGGTGAATATCGCATAGACCGTGCTTTTTTACAAGCTCACGATTAAATCCTGACAAACCATAGACCTTATTCTTAAATGTCGAACCTCGAAGGTTCGACATTTTCAGTAATTTCCTTTATCGGCGTTTCTTCTACAAAAGACCTATAATCTTCTCCGTCATCGAATGCATCCAACAAAATAGACGGATTAAGAAATTGCCCCCAACGATTAGAAATAGCAAAGTCGTAAAAACTAGACCAAGGATATTTTATTTCTTTTTTCCGCCACATTTTTAGCTCTCTTGGGTTAAGGTGAAGATACGCGGAGAGATAATTTAAATATTCATTTTTATCGATATGCACCGATTGAAATTTTCCGCTAAACAAGTGGCCAACGCGATTGTGCCTTATATTAAAATATTTTGTATAAGCGTCTAGGAGCCGCTGCATGAACTTAGAAATACCGCCTTCTTTTACTTCGAGTAAGATCAAATGAAAGTGATTTGGCATTAGACAAAACGCAATGAGTTCAACGTATCTCTTATGTAAGATTTCGGAGAAAATCTCATTGTCGAACCTTCGATGTTCGACATCAACAACTAATCGACCTATCTGGTTAATTGTAACATCGCCCTGAAACGCTATAAGAAGGGTCATAAAACGCCAACGATCTTTATCATCAAGAAAAATTAGTCGCTTTTCCACCCCTCGGTTAAAAATATGATAATATTCACCTTCCCCTAACCTTGCACGTGGCATATAGTTATTCTATCACAAATGTCGAACATTCGATGTTCGACATAGATTAGACTTAAATCAGTTTTGTGCAAAATGACCGGCGGTGGATTTTGGAGAGGCCGTGCCTTCGAACAAGCTTCATATGAAGCTTTGTTCCATAGCCCTTATGAATTTCAAATCCGTATTTGGGATAAACTTTCGCGAGCCTCACCATTTTCCGGTCGCGCGTCACTTTTGCCATAATTGATGCCGCCGCGATTATCGGGTTCTTTTCATCACCTTTGATAATCGTTTTTTGAGTAAATTCCGGCGGCGCGTAAAGTGAGCCGTCGAGCAAAATCATCTTGGGCTTAAATTTTAATTTTGAAACAAGCCGCTTGATCGCGATTTTAACTGCCTTTGAAATTCCTTTTTTATCGATTGTCGCCGGCCCAACCGAGGCAACCCCAAATTCAAGATTGGGGTGGTCTTTCAGGTGCTGAAACCATTCTTCGCGCTTTCTTAGACTTAATTTTTTTGAATCGCGGATTTTCTTGAAATTTTTTTTATAGTTTCGAATGGAGCATGCCACGTAAGCTAGAGTGATCGGCCCTGCCAAGGGTCCGCGTCCGACTTCATCGATCCCCACGATAAAAGGATTTTTCATATACCCATATTAGCAAAAATCTTCTAGAATAATCCTATGAGCTTTGTGCATCTACATACTCACTCGCATTATTCGCTTCTAGATGGACTTTCCAAAATACCCGAATTGATAAAAGAAACAGCGCGGATGGAAATGCCAGCTTTAGCGTTAACCGATCATGGAAACCTTTACGGTGCAATTGAATTTTATAAAAAAGCTACAGAAGCCGGAATTAAGCCAATAATCGGCGTTGAAGCATATATGGCTGAGCGCTCACTAAAAGATAAACAGCCCGGAATAGATGACCGCCGTTATCATTTAGTTTTACTCGCCATAAATAATGAGGGCTATCACAACCTAATAAAACTTGTCACAATCTCACACCTTGAAGGTTTTTACTATAAGCCGAGAATAGATAAAGAAACACTTAGAAAACATTCTAAAGGACTCATAGCGCTTTCCGGATGTATGTCAGGGGAAATTCCGAGAGCGCTATATCGCAAAGACAGCGAAGGCGCTCTGCGAATATTGAAGGAATATAAAGAAATTTTAGGTAAAGATAATTTTTTTATTGAAACCGGGCACCACCCGGGGATTCCAAATTACACAGAATTACAAAAGGCGGTCCGCGAATTTGCAAAAACTCACGAAGTCCCACTGGTCGCAACCCAAGATGTCCACTATACAAAATCTGAAGACGCTCAAGCGCAAGACGTTCTGCTTGCCGTGCAAACCAATTCAAAACTTGACGATGAAGACCGCTTAACTATGCGCTCTGACGACTTTTCCCTTCGCGCGCCTGAACTAATGCGTTCCCTTTTTAAAGACAATCTCGAAGCTATCGAAAATACGCTAATGATCGCGGATCGCGCTAATTTAACGATAGAGCTGGGAAGGTTGCAATTACCCAACTTTCCACTGCCCCTTGGCGAGAAAAGAGAATTATATTTGGAAAAGCTATGTCGCGAAGGGCTGAATCGAAGATATAAAGTTGTCACGCCAGAGATTAATGCTCGACTTGAGTATGAACTTTCAGTCATAAATAAAACCCACTTTGCCGATTATTTTTTAATTGTGCAAGATTTTGTAAATTGGGCGAAGAAAAACAGTATTGTTACCGGCCCAGGACGCGGTTCGGCAGCTGGCTCAATTATTTCTTACTCGCTCGGAATCACAAACGTGGATCCGATTAAATATAATTTAATTTTTGAGCGCTTTATGAATCCTGATCGCATCTCTCCTCCAGACATTGATCTCGATTTCGCGGACACCGGCAGGGATCGAGTGCTAGAATTTGTACAAAACAAGTACGGAAGGGATAAAGTGGCTCAAATTATTACATTTGGAACAATGGCCGCGCGGGCTGCCATTCGCGATGCAGGGCGCGCGTTAGGCATGACTTACGCTTTTTGTGATCAAATTGCGAAATTGATACCATTCAATCCTACACAGGGGATGAAAGAGGGCTGGCTTGAGCATTGCTTAGAAGAAATAGAAGAATTTAAGACGCTCTATAAAAAAGATCTGGAAGCAAAACGCTTAATAGACGCCGCGAAAAAATTAGAAGGCGTCGCTCGACATGCGTCAGTGCATGCATGCGGAGTAGTTATGTCAAAAGAGCCGCTTGATAATCTCGTCCCGCTGCAATATGCCTCGTCCCAAGGAGAATCTAATTCGTCAAAAGAAACCATAGTAACACAATATGAAATGCACGCCATTGAAGACCTGGGTCTTCTTAAAATGGATTTCCTTGGGCTTAAAAATTTAAGCATAATTGAAGGAGCATTAAAACTAATAGAAACTCGCCGCGGCCTTAAAATCGACGTCGACGCGCTTGAACTGGATGACCAGAAAGTATTTAAAACGCTGACTGACGGAAAAACTGTCGGCGTCTTCCAGCTGGAAGGACAGGGCATGACGCGATATTTGAAAGAATTAGCCCCAACGAACATCGAAGATATTATTGCTATGATTTCTTTATATCGCCCAGGGCCTATGGAGCTTATACCTTCTTATATTGCCCGCAAACACGGCAAAGAAAAAGTAGAATATTTACATCCTAAACTTGAAACTATTTTGAAAAATACTTACGGAATAGCCGTCTATCAGGAACAAATGATGCAAATTGCGCGCGACTTGGCGGGGTTCACACTCGCGGAGGCCGATACGCTTCGCAAAGCAATCGGCAAAAAAATAAAATCTCTCTTGGAGGAACAAAAGAAGAAATTTGTCATGCGCATGATGGAAGAAAAAATAGAAAAAAACACAGCTTCAAAGCTTGGCGAATTACTTGAACCATTCGCGCGTTATGGATTCAACCGCTCGCACGCGGCTTCATACGCGCTCGTTGGCTACCAAACCGCGTGGCTTAAAACCTACTACCCACTCGAATTTATGACCGCGCTCATGAATGCCGATGAAAAAGATGTCGAGAGAATTGGATTTCTGATTAAGGAAGCGCAGGAACTTGGCATTAGTGTAAACCCCCCCGACATTAATCTGTCGGTGGAACATTTTACGCCAGAGGGAGAATCCAAAAATAAGATAATTAGATTTGGCCTACTTTCAATTAAGAATGTCGGATCGAACGCGGTACGCGCGATAATCACCCAGAGAAATACCGATGGGAAATTCACCTCTCTTGAAAATTTTCTCGATCGGATAGACTCACAAGATATGAATAAGAAATCGCTTGAAGCGCTAATCAAATCGGGAGCGCTTGATAAACTAGGAGAAAGAAAACAAATGTTAGAAAATATTGAAACTCTGCTTGACTATCATAAAGAATCAAGCCGTGCTTCCGCCAAGAACCAAGATTCTCTCTTTGCATCAGGCGGAGTTGTGTATACATCACAACTCCGCCTGAAAGAAGTTCTGCCCGCGCACCAAGAAGAAAAATTATCATGGGAAAAAGAGCTCCTTGGACTTTTTGTGTCCGGCCATCCATTAGAACGCTTCCGTAGCATTTTAGATAGGCAAAAAACAACAATAGCAAGCGCTAAAGGTTTACAGGAAGGAAGCGCTGTAGTTTTTGGGGGTATTATTGAAGAATCAAAAAAAGTATTGACCAAAAAAAACGAACCTATGATGTTCTTGAAATTGGCTGATTTTACCGATACGATAGAGGCAGTCGTTTTCCCGCGTCTTCTAGCTCAAAAAGGATATCTATTCGAGCATGACCGCTGCGTCGCGCTTAAAGGAACTATCTCAATTAGAAATGGAATTCCGTCGATAATCTGCGATGATGTTAAAACATTAGGAGAAATAAATGTCCAAAAAACCGAAGCCGTCTCAAGCTAAGAAATCTAAATCAAAAAATAATAATTTATGGGATCATCGCGATCTAGGGCAAGAACTCGATCTTTTTTCTTTCCACGAAATCGCGCCGGGGGCGCCCTTTTGGCATCCTAAAGGAATGATAATTTTTCGTGAATTAGAAAAATTCGCTCGAAAACTTAACGATGCTGACGGTTACGAAGAAATATCAACTCCAATCCTCGCTAAAAAAGAAGTATTCGAAAAGTCCGGGCATTGGGAACATTACCGCGACAACATGTTTTGGTTTAAGAATCCTCGCGACGAAAAAGAGGTACTCGTCGTAAAACCCATGAATTGCCCGGAATCTACCTATGTCTATTATTCAAAAATTCGCAGCTATCGCGACTTTCCTATCCGACTCGCAGAAATAGGACGGCTGCATCGAAACGAGCTCTCCGGTACGCTGGGGGGTCTTTTTCGTGTGCGCCAGATTACAATGGACGACGCGCATATCTACGTCAGGCCCGATCAAGCCGAAGAAGAAATTGTTCGCGTGCTTAAAACCATCGCCAATTTTTATAAGATGCTTGAATTTGACGCAGAATATTTCTTAGCAACCAAACCGGAAGGCGCGCTCGGCACAAAGAAAGAATGGGATATAGCCGAGAAAGCGCTCGCAGGCGCGCTCGCAGGAAGTAAGATAAAATATAGCGTGGCCAAAGGCGAAGGCGCTTTTTATGGTCCAAAAATTGAAGTTCATATAAAAGACAGCCAGGGGCGCGATTGGCAGATGGGAACCGCACAGCTCGATTTGGTAATGCTGCCGGATAAATTTAATTTAAGCTACATTGATGAGGACGGAAAAAAACAAAAACCATTTGTAATACACCGTGCTATTTTCGGATCGTTTGAAAGATTTATCGGAATTATCCTTGAGCATTTTAATGGCGCTCTCCCCTTTTGGCTCTCGCCTGTACAAGTAAAAATTCTCTCAATAAATGACGAAGTTAATTCGTATGCTGAAAATATTTTAAAAAAGTTGAAAGAAAATAATATTCGCGCTGAAATTGATTTGCGAAACGAATCAATTGGCAAAAAAATTCGAGAGGCTGAAATGCAAAAAATTCCATATCTTTTGATAATCGGCGAGAAAGAAGCAGAAGCAAAGAAAATTGCAGTGCGAGAGCGTGGTAAGGGTGACCTTGGAGCACATACAATCGAAGAATTTTTAAGTCTTGCAAAAAAATAAACTTATTGTGGTCGTCGGGCCAACCGCGTCCGGAAAATCGGAATATGCCATTAAACTTGCCAAAAAAATTGGTCCGCCAGCTGGCGGAGAGATTATTTCCGCTGATTCGAGACAGGTTTATCGCGGCTTAAATATAGGCGCAGCCAAACTTACCAAAAAAGAAATGCGCGGTGTCCCCCACTATTGCATCGACGTTGCCTCGCCCAAAAAAGCATTTAACGTTGTAGAGTATAAAAAATGCGCCAAAGAAGCAATTGAGAAAATAACCAAGAAAGGGAAAACCCCGATTCTGGCTGGCGGAACTGGATTTTATATTCAGGCAGTTGTGGACGGACTGATTTTGCCGCAGGTTCCACCGAATAATAATCTTCGAGCTCTGCTTGAGAAAAAATCAGCAGAGATTCTATTTAAAATGCTTGAAAAAAAAGATCCACGGCGCGCGAAGACGATCGATCGAAAAAATAAGCGCCGTTTAATCCGTGCTCTTGAAATTATAGAAGCGCTCGGCAAAGTGCCCCAAATTAAGCAAGAAAGCAAATACGACGCTAAATTTATTGGTATTAAACGGGGACCGGAAGATCTAAAAAAACGAATCGAGAAACGGACAAGAAAAATGCTAAAAGATGGTTTGGTTCGCGAAACAAAAAAACTTAAGAATTTTGGGCTCTCATGGAAACGCATCTACGAATTCGGTTTTGAATACAAATACCCAGCTTTATATTTGCAAAAGAAAATATCGCGCCGAGAAATGTTCGACGCGATAAATTACGAAACAATTGATTACGCTCGCCGCCAAATGGTTTGGTTCAAGAGAGACCGCCGCATAAAATGGACAACGCCGAGGTAGCAGAGCCCCCCTCGGCGTATCTTTTTCATCCTGACAGGCTGGCATCACGCAAGCCTGATTAGCCTTCTTATGGTTTTTGCTTCCTTAATATAAGCATCCTCGTAGATTGTTTGAGATACTTTCAGATCTCCGCCGGCTTGTTCAGAAGTAATATAATGAATTTTCAGGCAATCTCGAACATAAGCCATCACGAGGTTGAAGCAATCCGACTTATCCCACCGACACTCAATTAGTATCTGGACATCTTCCCTAAAAGAGCTCGTACAGAGCACGGCGGATACCAGATACTCTCGCAAGCCGAAATAAAATTTTCTAAGCCTCGTGATATCTCTGATTTCGAAGCCGGTTAATAATAGCTTCCCACCTGAATAGACTGCGATGATCTTTCTGGTGCAATCGAACAGGTTGATATCGCGGCATGCCATAGTCCTGCGAGCTTTTGTCCTAAAGAGCCACGGGAAAAAACTCATTATTTGTGCCATGAATCCCCCTTCATATTTGTTAGAGAACAACTTTGTTTAAGAACGACTTATAAATCCTTGTCCAATATATTAACATTAGCTAAATTTGTCAATAAGAAAGAAAAGCGAGCCCGTTGGGCTCGCTGCCTTGTTCTTCAGCTATATTCTTAGACAACCTCGTAGACCTTGTCCCAATCCTTGAAAATCATTCTGACTTTGGCTTTATAGCTTTCTCGCGCCAAAAAGTCCTCAAGGATCTTTTTTCCTTTTCTCAATTCGTCTTCTGGTACTTCCGGAAAATTATCACCGTATGCCGCGCAGCCATTATGCAGAATTAAAATATATTCTTCGGGTTTATGCCCAAATGTTATCTTAATATCCGCCAGTACGTCCGCAAGTGCGTCTTCGCTTCTGGGGCGCACAAGTTTTTTCACTCCGCCAGGTATGTTGATAGGATCAAACGGATCGTTCGGATCTTCGTCCTGATTAATACGAAACTGTTTGACGAGACGCAAAAATCTCCAATCAATACAGCCCAGAAAAACACGTTTTACGATGTAATGATTTTCTGCAACAACAACTGAAAAAAGTTCTTTCAATGCCATTTTTATTTAAGCCCCTTCTCCTCTTAAAATTTGAACAATTTCGACTAATAATACGCGCTTTAAAAATCTTGTCAATCAACAAGCAACTTTAAATTATTTTTGTCGTCCATCTCTAAAAAACCGGAATTGATTTGTTTTTCCTCGCGCGCGCCGCTATTCTTAATAATATTTAATTTTCCTTTCTCTAAAACAGATATCAGCGGCAAATGATTATCAAGCACAGTTATCTCCCCCGCCGCAGTTTTAACATTCACACCAGCGACATCACCCGCAAATTCCACTCCTTTTAGAGAATAAATGTTTAGTTTCATGTTTTAAGTTCTAAGTTTCAAGCTTCAAGAGCTCCTTTCATGTAGAAAAAATCCTCTGGCTTATCATCATATTTTCCGTCAAGAATAGAGGTAATATTGTTTACCGTTTCATCGCGGGAAACATATGTTCCTTTCCGTCCCGTGAAAGTCTCACCGACAAAGAACGGCTGTGACAAAAACTTCTGAATTTTGCGCGCGCGGTAAACTAGCTCTTTGTCCTCTTCGGATAGTTCTTCAATTCCTAAAATTGCGATTATATCCTGAAGCTCTTTTAGGCGCCCCAAAACTTCAACCGTGTGGCGAGCTACGCGATAATGTTTCTCGCCGACGATTGTTGGATCAAGCGCGCTTGAGTTAGAGGCCAAAGGATCGACAGCTGGGTAAATGCCGGATTCTGTCAAGGCGCGTGAAAGAACAATTGTAGAATCTAAATGCGCAAAAGTTGCCGCAGGCGCCGGGTCAGTAATATCATCAGCAGGAACATAAATTGCCTGAACTGAAGTTATCGATCCATTTTTTGTGGAAGTAATCCGCTCCTGAAGTTCGCCCATTTCAGATGCTAAAGTTGGCTGATATCCGACAGCGGAAGGAAGCCGGCCTAGTAAAGTCGATACTTCCGAACCGGCCTGTGAGAACCTGAAAATATTATCAATAAATAAAAGCACGTCACGTTTTTCATCATCCCGCAAATATTCAGCCATTGCTAAAGCGGAGAGCGCCACGCGCAATCGCGCGCCCGGGACTTCGTTCATCTGGCCGAAAATAAGCGCTGTTCGCTTTAAAACGCCTGATTCCGTCATTTCCTTAATCAAATCATTCCCCTCCCTTGACCTCTCGCCAACACCAGCGAAAACAGACGCCCCCTTCAAAACCTCGGAGACGTTTCGCATCAATTCCATGAGCAAAACTGTTTTTCCGACTCCAGCTCCGCCAAAAAGACCAACTTTCCCTCCTTTAACAAACGGCGCAAGCAGGTCTATTACTTTTATTCCCGTTTCAAAAATTTCTGTTTTTGTTGATTCGTCCTTAAGCTCCGGAGATTTGGCGCGAATTGATCGTTTTTTCTTTACGCCAACTTCTCCTTTTTCATCAATTGCTTCTCCGAGAACATTAAAAATCCTGCCCAATATTTCCGGACCCGCAGGAACTTCAAGCGCCGTGCCAATATCAATAACCTCATCCCCGCGGGCAAGGCCATCGGTTGTTGAAAGTGCGACGGCGCGCAATCGTCCCGCTTCCAAGTGGCGCATAACTTCCATAACAACTCTGCCGGAAGAATTTTTAATTTCTAGCGCGCGCCCCAAATCCGGCAAGCAATCTTCCGGAAATTCCACATCAATCACTGGTCCTATTATTTGAATTATCCTTCCTAGGTTAGCCATACTCATTCAAGCGTGCTTTGAGTGCCTGTTATTTCTATTAATTCATTCGTTATATTTGCCTGACGCACTTTATTGTATAAAATTATCAAATCATGGGATAGGTCTGATGCGTTATCAGACGCGTTTTTCATCGCCAAGCGCCGAGCAGAATGTTCGGAAGCGTTTGCCTCAAGAATAATTTGATAAATCTGTGTTCTTACCAAATGCGGAATTAGCTCACGCAAAGTTTCATCCGCGGAAGGCTCCAAAATATATTCTGAAGGTTGGCCATAGCCCGTAAATTCACTAAACTCTTTTCTAGTTTCTGAATACTTTCCAGTTTCCGGAATTGTTTCTTCTATAGTTTTGCGAATTTTCGAAAGTTGGATAGGAAGAATCTCCCGCTCTATTATTTCTTGCTTCAACGCCGATCTGAATAGAGTTGAAATTACAACAACTCTGTCCCATAATTCATTTTCAAATCCATTTATTACAATATCGGAAAGATCCTTTGTATCCTCGGGCTTTATAAAATCCCCAAAACCGTGGAAAGCGCGATAGACTGCAATCTTTTTCCGCTTTAAGTAAAGCTCCGCTTTTTTACCGATTACTACCACGAAGGACGGCGAGTTCTCTTTGGCATATTTTTCAAATTCTTTTGTTGTATCCGCGTTGAATTTTCCCGCAAACCCGCGATCTGACGCGATTAATATAACTAAAGTTTTTGGATCTTTCCGTTCGCTAAAAAGCTGATGACGCAGGACGCCCAAACGCGATAATTTTCCAAGAAGCGCCAAAGACGCGTAAGCATAGGGTCTTGTGCGAAGAGCCATCTCCTGGCTTTTGCGCATTTTTGTTGCCGCGACAACTTCCATGGCTTTCGCAATTTCTTTGACGCTAGAGACTGCGCGCATTCTTGATTTTAAATTTTGAAGCGAGTCCATAAGAAGTTTATTTGAAATTTAATTTAAAGCGGCTAATCGCGTTTTCTAATGCAATTTCAGTCTTCTCATTTAAGTCCCGAGATATTCGAATCGGCTCCAAAACATCTGTTTCATGCATTCGACCCAAATATTCAACAAATTCATTTTCAAATTTTGAAATATTGGCAGGCGGAATGCCATCCAAATGACTAAAAATAGCAGTATATAAAATTGCCACCTGAAGTTCAAAAGGTATAGGAGCGCCGTTTTGCTGTTTTAAGATTTCGGTTAAAAGTTCGCCGCGTGAAATCTGCTTTTTCGTATTTTCATCAAGATCCGACGCAAATTGGATAAATGCTCTAAGCTCGCGGAACTGAGCGAGTTCGAGCCTGAGACGAGACGCGACTTTTTTCATTGCCTTTGTCTGCGCAGCCGATCCAACGCGCGATACGGAAAGCCCTACATTCACCGCGGGTCGGATACCCTGATAAAAAAGATTTGACTCAAGATAAATTTGGCCATCAGTAATCGAAATAACATTTGTAGGAATATACGCCGCAACATCTCCAAGTTTTGTTTCTATGATCGGGAGCGCCGTAAGAGAACCTCCGCCTAATTTTGAAGACAGCTTTGCCGCGCGTTCAAGCAATCGCGAATGCAGATAAAAAATATCACCGGGATATGCCTCTCTTCCCGGTGGGCGGCGAAGAAGGAGTGAGAGCTGGCGATAAGCATCAGCGTGTTTTGATAGGTCATCATAAATAACTAGGGCATCGTGGCCGCTTTCCATAAAATATTCGCCGATTGCGGCTCCTGCAAACGGCGCTAAATACTGCATTGATGCAGGCGCGGAAGCTGGGGCGGAAACAATTATTGTGTAAGACATCGCCCCCATTTCTTCAAGATTTTTTAAAATCTTTGCGATTTTTGAATTCTTCTGGCCGATTGCGACATAAATGCAATAAACTTTTTGACCAGATTCATTTTTTTGATTTAAAATAGAATCAAGCGCTAAAGCGGTTTTCCCAGTCTGACGATCACCAATTATCAGCTCGCGTTGCCCTCGACCTATGGGGATCATTGCATCAATAGCTTTTGTCCCTGTATGCAAAGGCGCACTCACACTTTCCCGATCGATAACTGATGGCGCCAGTTTTTCAATTGTCATTTGTTTCGCGCTTTTTAAATTCTCAAAAGGCGCCCCCTTGCCATCGAGCGGATTTCCAAGCGGATCGATAACCCTGCCCAAAAGTTCCTCGGATACCGGTATTGAAAGCACTTGCCCGCTTTTTTTGACCCTGTCTCCAACCTTAACTTTATATCCATCCCCAAGAATTATTAGTCCAATCGATGATTCTTCCAAATTAAACGCGAGCGCGGGGATATTATCTTTGCCTGTCTCAATATATAAATATTCTTGAGCAAGAGCGCCCGAAAGACCAGAGCACTTAGCTATGCCGTCTCCAACTTCAGTTACTATGCCGATTTCCTCAAAACTCGCGTCGTCGCTGAATCTTTCTATTTCCCGCTTTAATTTTTCGACAATATCATGAGCCATTTATGAAAATAAATTATTAAGTTTTCTTTTTAGTGAAAAATCTGCTTCCCTTTTGCCGTTTATTGTAATCCTAATTCCGGCCACCAATTCAGGAGTTGTTTTCACCACCAAAGTATCCGGCGCGGATAAATTCTTTAAAAACTTGGGGAGAGCCGATTTTCTTGCGAATTCCGCAATAATTTTCCTTCCGCCTTCACGTGCCCTAAATTCATCTTCAATCTCGGAAATTATTTTTTCGCGCCCATGCCAATCGCCATTTTTTCGGACAAGCGCGATAAAACGGCTAATTAAACTTGCTTTGTCTTTCGCTCCGACTCTCGCTTCATACACATCCACAAACGCTACCGCATAATCTTTTGGCCTAATTTTCATCCGATCTCCTTTGCTACGATTCCAGCCGCCTCATTGATCAGCTTTGCATCAATTTCATCTGGATACGCATTTATCGCCTTAGCAAGCGCAATTTTAATAATATTCCCAGCTTCGCGCTCAAGATCTTTTAAAGCCGCTTCTTTTTCATGGGAAGCCACAATCTCTGCCTCCGCGATTATTATGTCTCCCCTTTTGTGCGCATCTAAAATTATATTTTCAGATTTTTTTTTACCTTTAATCTCTGCCAATTTTAAGAGATCCCCCGCTTCTCGTTCCGAACGCGCTATTGCTTCTTTCTTAATCACCTCAATTTCGCCCATTTTCTGCTCCGCCTCCTCGCCTAAACGCACGCCTAGCTCGATTTTTTCACGACGCTCTTCCAAAACAGCTTTTAGCGGCTTCCAAACTAAAAAAGAAATAATGCCAAGCAATATTAAAAAATTTGTTGCCTGGCTTAAAAACAATCGCCAATCAACGCCGAGGGAAGAAAATAACGCCTCCATGGCTTGCTAAGCTACGAATTTTAGTATTAATGATACGACTAAAGCGTATATCGCAATGGCTTCAGCAAACGCGATTGCAAGTATCATTGCGGTTTGCACCTTCGGCGCGGCTTCCGGATTTCGTCCAATAGCTTCCGCACCCTTTGATCCAATCCAGCCGATAGCGAACGCAGGGAAAAGAGTCCCGGCACCCATGACAATCGCGATAGCTATAAATTTTGCAACTTCTGCATTCATAATATATAAGATTTTGCTATTAATCGACCTAGTGTGCTTCTTCCTTGGTAGCCATGGCGATAAACACCAAAGTGAGCATTGAAAAAATAAATGCCTGTATAAAGCCCACAAATACCTCCAGAAACAAAAAAGGTAACGGGACAAAATATGGCACAAGAAACCCGACAATGGCCAAAAGCACTTCGCCGGCAAACACGTTTCCAAAAAGACGAAACGAGAATGATATTATTTTAATGAATTCAGAAATAAATTCAAGTAGCCCAACAAAAGTGAAAATTGGGTTCTTTAGAGTAAAGAATTTGCGGAAATGCGTTTTTATCCCCAAACCTAATATGCCCGCGAGCTGAACCCCTAGAATAGCAATCACGGCTATTGCCAGGGTGAAATTCAAATCAGACGCTGGGGACCGAAAAAGTGGTATGCCACGGCCATTTCGCACCATTATAGATCCTAATGGCAAAAGTCCGAGCCAGTTGGATGTAAGCACAAAAAGAAAGATTGAAGCGATTATTGGAAGATATTTTTCAGACAATCTGCGATCGCCTAAAACAGAGTCCATAAGGTTAAATAAAGCCTCAAGCATCATCTCAAATCCAATCTGAAATTTCCCCGGAACAACGGCTAGCCGTTTCCTAAGAACAATAGCAAGACTTATAAGAATCAAAAGCGCGACAAAAGATAATAAAAGCGAGTTTGTCACAGGCCAAGAGCCAAAACTGAATATTTTCTCGGATGCAATTGAGATTTCTGGAGGCATAAAAAATTCTATGTCACTTATCGCCTATTTTAACAAGAAAAAGTTTGCGCAAAACTTCCGGATCTGCGCCGATTTTTTTCGATTTAGCTTCTCGCATCCCCTGCCCCACCAAAAACTGCATCGAAGCCTCTTTCCCTGATTTGAAATCTCTTACGGCCTTCTCATTCGTGGCAATCACGCCATCAACAATCATTTCGATATAATTATTATCAGTTGAAATCATATAACCTTCGCGTGCCGCTACCTCCAAAGGCTCTTCTCCGGTTCGAACCATAATCTCAAGCGTATCTTTAGCGCCGCGGGATGAAAGGCCGCCTTGCAAAATCAAGCGCATAAGATCCCCAAAATTTTCCGGGCTGACTTTCGCTCTTACATCATTGAATGGCATTGTCTTTGAAACCGCCGTCCCTCTCAAATCAGAAATAATATAATTTGCACAAAGTTCGATTATTTTTTCAGTATTAATTTTGTCATTATCAGCCTTCGCTTCCGAAACCGACTCCTCAAAATAGTTAGCCCACTGCCTATCTCTAATTAATATTTCAAGTTTTTCCCCGCTCAGCCCAAATTCCTTGGAAAATCTGGTCCTTTTCGCGCTCGGCAATTCTGGCAATTTCGCTTTTAATATCTCAGGCTGGAAATCAGAAACTTCCGACAATCTCATTGGCGGCAAATCCGGTTCCGGAAAATAGCGGTAATCATGAGCTTCTTCCTTCGAGCGCTGTGAAACTGTCTTCTGATTTACATCATTCCATCCCCGCGTTTCCTGTTTAACTTTTTCACCACTCTCTAAAACTTCCGTTTGCCGTTTTATTTCGAAGTCAATCGCACGCTCGACCGCGCGAAATGAATTGATATTTTTCACCTCTACCTTAGTTCCCAACTTGGCGGTTTCACCGCCAAGTTGGGCAATTGAAATATTTGCCTCCACACGCATCAAGCCCAATTCCATGTCCGCATCGGAAACACCAAGATAACGCATTATTAGCTGCAATTCTTCGGCAAACTCGCGCGCCTCTCCAGCCGCGCGCATATCTGGCTCCGTTACAAGTTCCATCAACGGAATTCCCGCGCGGCCATAATCCACAAGCGTCACACCTTTTTCGTGTGCGTTTCTTGCCGCATCCTCTTCCAAATGCGCTCTAGTGATTCTCACTTTCAACTTCGAAAAAGGAAGTTCTAATACTCCTTCTTTGACCAACGGATATTGATATTGAGAAATTTGATATCCCTTTGGTAAATCAGGATAGAAATAATTTTTACGGTCAAATCGGGATTCATCCGCTAATTTCGCCCCAATCGCCGCGCCAAATCGCAGAACTTTATAGATTGCCTCTTTGTTCGCGACCGGCAATGTCCCGGGATGGCCGAGACAAATCGGGCAGATATTCGTATTCGGGCGTTTTTCTAAAGGATCGTTCTTGCATGAACAAAACATTTTGGTCTTTGTCTTGAGTTCAGCGTGTATTTCTAATCCAATTGTAGGTCTATAATTCATAATTCAATTGCTCGCCCCGTACGAAACCGAAGGTTTTCGTTTGGGGTCGGTTTAAATTTCATAAATAAATTCTAGCAATTATCTAATATTTTTTCCATAAAAAGGCCTTTGCGCCCGCGCGCAAAGGCCATGAAGTCTGCAACGCTTATGATCGCTATCGATCAAGCTGCAGTTCTATTAGACTTAGTGAGAATTTCAGGGGCGGCGACTTCTTCCCCTAAGCTTACTTGGATGCCACGAGGACACCCAGAAATCATGAGCTCCCGCATAATCCCAGGGCGACCGTTTAGTCCAACGAGGTTAAATGTCGAGCCGCGCACTTCGATCTTTGGGATTCCCTGCTGAAACGCCACAGTAAACTTGATTTTGTGGATGATGCGCTTGGAAAGCATATCCACATGTTTTGACGCCAAGATAGCTTGCCCTTTTCGGTCAACTTGGAGTCCGAAAGCTCCCCCCTTCTGAGCATCGACCTCCATCACCAGCCTTGCAGGCCGGTCAATCTTAAAACATCCTCGTTCGTCAGGCGACAATTCATTGCCACCAATCGTTTTAACCATGACTCTCAGCCCCGGCTGAACATTAAACTTATTTTTCTCCATTCTCACCCCTCCTTTTGTTGTTTTTTGATTCCCGATGGAGCAATGGAACCACTGTAAAACATAATACAATCTCAATCTTCAGTCAACTTAGACTTGCGGAAAACTCAAAAATCAATATAATTCTAGCCATATGCTTTCATACACCGATTTAACTCCCGGAACGGAATTTATACTTGCGGGCGAGCCATACGAAGTGCTCGATTATCAGTTTGTCCGGATGCAGCAAAGAAAGCCCTCCGTGCAAACCAAGATCCGTAATTTAATTACTGGAAAAGTTGTAGCCCACACATTCCAGCCGTCTGATTCGCTAAAAGAAGCGGAAATTGAAAAAGAAACAATTAAATTCGTCTACGAACACCGCAGAGAATATTTTTTTCAAAAACCATCCGACCCAAAAAGCCGCTTCCAGCTTTCCGAAGAATTGATTGGAGATAAAGCAAAATATCTCAAGCCAAACATAGAAGTTGTGGCTTATAAATTTAACGAAAAAGTAATCAACGTAAAATTGCCTGTAAAAATAGATTATCTGGTTAAAGAAGCTCCGCCAGGATTTAAAGGAGACACAGCCACCGGAGGCACAAAGTCTGTTACGCTCGAAAACGGGCTCCAGATCCAAGTTCCTTTGTTTATCGGCGAGGGCGATATTGTGCGGGTAAACACAGAATCTGGGATCTACACCGAACGCGCCGAAAAAGCATCATGATATCCACTGTTACTTTTGCTCCCCCATTTTTGTTTAAGATATAATGGGTAAAGTTTTTTCATTATGAAATTAAACCACATTGCAATAATTCCTGATGGCAACCGAAGATGGGCTAAAGCGCATAGGCTCCCCACCTTTAAAGGACACGAAAAAGGCATGGCAAATGTTGAATATATTCTGCGCGAAGCGCGAAGAATGAATATCCCATATGTGACCGCTTGGGGCTGCTCCAGAGACAACGTTACCAAAAGAAGTATCTCTGAAATTCGATTTCTCTATAACATCTTTGAAAAAAATTTCAATAAAATGCTGACCGATGAAGAAATCCACAAGAATAAAGTGCGGGTTCGCGTAATTGGCGAGTGGCCTAAATTTTTTCCAAGCGGGCTTAGAAAATCCATACGAGCAATTGAAGAAGCCACAAAGACTTACAATAAATTTCATCTGACCTTTTTGATGGCTTATGATGGGAAACGCGAAATGGCGGAAGCGATTCGAAGAGCGCAAAAATCTAGCTCGTCAGTTTCTGAATCAAATCTAAAAAACTATCTCTGGACTAAAGACCTGCCGCCAGTTGATTTAGTTATCCGCTCTGGTGAATCTGGAAATTTCGCGCACTGGTCAGCAGGATTTTTAATGTGGCATACTGCAGACTCCGAATTCTATTTCACAAAAACGACATGGCCAGCATTTTCTGCAAAAGAATTCAGAAAAGCCATCAAGCTCTACGAAAAACGCCCTCGAAACAAAGGAAAATAGAAAAACTATAAACTCTTATTCAAAAAATCAATAGTCTTTTGCCAAGCGTCTTTGGCAGCTTTTTCGTTATAACTTTCTCGATCTTCATTCGCGAATGCGTGGCCAGCGTCATCATATATATCAATCTCGTTCGTCTTTTTCAAATCTTCGAGCGCTTCGCCAAATCTTTTGACTGTCTCGCGCGGAATACTTTTATCGGCTCCGCCAAAAATTCCGAGCACTGGGGCGGAAATATTTCTTAACACCTCTTTGCTATCAGAAATCCTTGAGCCGTAATAAATTATATACGCTCCGGCTTTAATTCCGCCGATCGCCGCGAGATATGCGAAACTTCCTCCCATGCAAAATCCCCATATTGCTATATTCTCCGGCCGGATCCCCTCTCGGCCAAGTTCTACAATATCATCCCTTATGACCAACAAGGCTTCCCCATCAACTACCGCATCTTTCATAGCCCGCGCCTCATCTACGCTCTTCGCGACTTTCCCGCCATACAAATCAGCCGCAAAAACAATATACCCTTCCCGAGCAATGCGATCTGCAGTTTTCTTAATTTGATCAATTACCCCCCAAAATTCATGGATCAAAATTATTCCTTTGCCATTTGGATTTTTGGGCTTTGAAATATACATCGTAAATTTATTCTAAGCTATTAAAACGTTTCAAGTAAGCGAACAAGCAGGCGAACTGGAGCGCCTGCTGCTCCTTTCGCCAAAAATTCTCCGTCGATAGTCGTCATTCTTGGAGCGATATCCAAATGCACCCACGGAAAATCTTTTGCCCATTGCCACAAAAAAACCGCGGCAGTTGTCGCTCCCCCGTTACGATTCTTTCCTGTATTTGCCCAATCACCGAATGTGCCTTTGATTTCATCTTCATAATCTGTGGAAAGAGGCAAAGGCCAGACCGGGTCATTTGTCTCCTCACCAATTTTTCTGAACCGCTCTTCCAGTTTTTTATCCGAAGTAAAAAGCCCTGTATAGCGCTGGCCTAGCGCAACCATAGCCGCCCCTGTGAGTGTCGCGACATCAACCACAAGCGAGGGATTATATTTTTTTGCGTAAGTGAGCGCATCTGCGAGAATAATTCTTCCTTCGGCGTCCGTATTCAAAACTTCAATTGTTTTGCCTGACATCGTCCGCAGAAGATCTCCCGGGTGATAGCTCGAACCCGAAGGCATATTTTCAACGGCAGGGATTAGCCCGACAATATTTTTCTTAAGACCTAATCGAGCGGCCGCGCGAATTGTGTGAATCACAGCCGAGCCTCCCGACATATCCATGTGCATTTCATAAATTGCCTGTTCCGGTTTCAAATTAAGCCCGCCAGTGTCAAAAGTAACGCCCTTCCCAATTAGCACAATCGGCTTTTTTGCTTTTAAGCCATTTAAATATTCTATTACGATAAATCGCGGAGGCTCATCCGAACCGCGCGCTACTCCGAGTATTCCACCCATTCCGAGCGCCTTTATTTTTTCTTCGTCAAAAACTGAAACTTTAATTTTTGTTCCTTTGGCATCGCGTGAGGCATGTTCGGCCAAAACCTGCGGGGTCATATCTCCTCCGGGTGTATTCGCAAGTTCTCGGCACGCGTTTACTTCTTCCCCTATAATCGTCCCGCGCCTAAATCCTTCAGAAATATTTATGTCCAGCTTTAGGCATAAGCCCTCTATTTCGCGGATGCAAGCAAATCCTCCCTCCGGCGGAGTTTTATATTTGTTAAATTCAAAATTAGCCATAATCGCGTTTGCGGCCATGGCTTCATAGAAATCTCTTGTCTTTTTTGCGTTGCCCATCGGCGAGGATAAAAACGCGAATTTATCAATTTTTTCTTTCTTTGCCGCCACGATTGCAATTCGAGTTCCAATCACTGCTTTTTTCAGTGAAAAATCTTGCTTCTTACCCACGCCTACAAGAAAAACTTTCCGCCCTGTCTCAGGCATAACAAAAAGTTTGTATTCTTTTTCTTTCGGGACAATCCCTTTCTTTATCCTTCGGAAATATTCTTTCTCGATTTCGTCTAAATAGTTAAAGAGTGAATAAACTGTTATATCATCTCCTTCAAATATAAAGAAAACTAAAGAGATATTAGGTGTTTGAAGCTTTCTTATAAGGCTGAATTTAATGGTCATAATGTCGAAAGATAGCAAAATATTTAGATTATTGGAAGAGGATGTATAAAAACTATAAATTCACTATTTCCGCGATCGCGGAAATAGAATTAAACATAAATAAACATATGATAGGCATGGGAATAATTAATTTACTCCCGCACTAACTTGTTTTATATCCACTATTTTCCCCTTACAAGTTGGCGTGGGAGCTTATCTTCAGTAATTCAACTTCAAAAATCAATGTAGCGTTAGGAGGGATTGCTGATCCAGCGCCCCTCGCGCCATAACCAAGCTCCGGCGGAATTGTAAGCTTACGCATCTCGCCTACTTTCATGCCCATCATACCAACTTCCCATCCCTTAATCACCTGCCCCGCGCCTAGAGTAAATTCGAAAGGCTCACCGCCGTCGCGCGATGAATCGAATTTAGTCCCATTTTCAAGCGTGCCTACATAATGGACTGTAAGCTTGTCTCCATTCTTAGACGCCACGCCTGTTCCCTCCTTCAAGGTTTTGACAGTAACACCTATAGTTTCAACTTCCGTCTTCAAATTCGGATTTGAATTCGTAACCTGTTTATTTTCAGATGGTTTATTAGCATTTTCCATATCTTTTTCTTCGTAATATTTTGATAAATAATAAAAACCCGCTCCTGCGATCACCAAAATTAAAAGCGACCAGATAATATTAAAATTCGTTTCTTTATTCTTATTTTGGTCCATAACAAATAGTTTAAAACAAAATTAAGCTCGCTGCCACTCGATTTTTTCCCCGCTGCGCCTTTTTTCAGCCATTACAAGCTCATCGAATATCCCATCAATCAATTGATAACCTTTTGCTTCCTCAAGCGTAACTCAAGTAAATTCCACTGTCTCTTCCGGCTGAAGCTTTATATCGCCTGATACATAATCAGCAACACATGAAATCACAAGCGAAGGTGCACCGTCTTGATGTACAGTCGCAAGACTCGTTACATAATCTACGTTAGAAATTTCAATCCCGACTTCTTCTTTAACTTCGCGCTCAAGAGCGCGCTCAAGAACATTATACCAATAGTGCTCCGTATCCTTAGGAAGTGCTAAATAGTCATCGGTCTCAAGTCGCCCTCCTGGAACCGTCCACATTCCCGGGAAGCGTTTTTTTGTTGGAGAACGCTTGGTAATTAAATATCTTCCGTCTTTCACGACGATCGCAGTCATAACTACTTCATGTAAATATTGATTTTCTGACATATTGATTTATATTCTACATTAACCACTGCACGCGTCCAACCGTGCCGTCGGTCAGTCTAACTTTAATACCTCGCGGGTGCGAAACACCGGGACTTAATACTTCCTTCACGATCCCCTGCTTATAATTAGTCGTGCCATAATTTTCTTTCTCGATAATCCAAACCGCGCTCCCAGGTTTAATTTGTGAGCGAGCCGGCGGATTCGGATTATCGTGTTTATCTTGCATCATTTTTTATCCAAAACCTTGACTTTTCTTATCCTAATCATCTTTTTACTTCCCATGGCACTTTTTATATTTCTTTCCTGACCCGCAAAAACATGGATCGTTTCTGCCGAGTTTATGTCCGTCCTTTGTCTGCTTTGCGCCTGCGGCTGACAATTTAAACTCTTGGACCGGTAAGGGCGGCGCGACCGTTCTAGATTCGTTTGCGTGAAACACAAGGCTGATGAACTGCGCGCGGAGCGAGGATTCAAATTCTCGAAATAGACCTATCGCTTCATTTTTGTATTCAACAAGCGGATCACGTTGGCCATATGCACGAAGGCGGACCGATGAACGCATGTATTCCATTGCTTCCAGATGCTCGATCCAAAGCGTGTCGTTCGCGCGGAGCAAAAGCTGGCGAATTGTCGGCAAAAAATTCTGCCCCAACTCTGTTTCTTTCTTGCTGAAAATAGAACTCGCCGCCTCTTCCAGCTTTTCAGTTATTAAATCAGCTGAAATGTTATCCGAAAGCCACGAGAGATCTACGCTTTCTCCAAAGCGTGCTTTGATATCATCCGAAAGTAATTTTATATCTTTTTCCGGGCTGGCTTCGTATATTTCAGCGATAGTTTTTATCTCTTTCGATATATAATCCTTCGAAAACTTATTAATTTCTTCATCGGCCCCAAGAAGTAGCTTGCGCCTGCGCTCATAAACCGCCGTCCTTTGCTTATTCATAACATCGTCATATTCAAGAATATGTTTTCTCGAATCAAAATTGAAACCTTCAATTTTCGCCTGCGCGGATTCAATTGCAGAAGAGACAATGCGCGCCTCCACAGGCTCGTCTTCGGGAATGCCAAAACGCCCCATCATGTTTTTGATCCGCTCCGAGCCAAAAATTTTCATCAAATCATCTTCAAGCGACACAAAGAATTGTGTAGCGCCCGAATCCCCTTGGCGCCCGGAGCGCCCCCGAAGCTGGTCATCAATGCGGCGCGCTTCATGGCGTTCAGTACCAAGTACAAAAAGCCCACCCGCCGCTTTTACCTCCTGGGCTTCTTTTCCGTCAGGTGGATTCCCGCCCAAAAGAATATCAACTCCGCGGCCCGCCAAGTTTGTGGCAACTGTAACCGCGCCTTTTCGTCCAGCCTGCGCGATAATTTCCGCTTCGCGTTCGTGGTTTTTCGCGTTTAAAACTTCATGCTTAATTCCTTCTCGATTCAATATTTCCGAAAGGCGCTCATTTTTTTCAATCGATACTGTTCCTACAAGCACTGACTGCCCTTTCATAGTTCGCTCTTTAATCTCCCGTGCTACGGCGGTGAATTTACCCTTCTCGGTCTGATAAACTCGGTCAGGATAGTCTTGCCTTACCATTTCGCGGTTGGTTGGAATTGTAACCACTTCAAGCCCATAAACTTTATGAAATTCCTCTGCCGAGGAAGCGGCAGTTCCTGTCATCCCAGCTAACTTTTTGTACATTCGAAAATAATTTTGAAAAGTTATTGTCGCGAGCGTCCGCGATTCTTTCTGAACTTCCACTCCTTCTTTCGCCTCAATCGCCTGATGAAGCCCGTCAGACCACCGGCGCCCGGGCATGAGACGCCCCGTAAATTCGTCAACTATTATAACCTCGCCCTTGCGCACAACATAGTCGCGGTCAAGTATAAATAAAGCTTTCGCGCGAAGCGCCTGCTCCATATGATGGACATATTTGATGCCCCGCTCGGTGTAAATATTTTGGATGCCGAGAAGTTTCTCAACCTTTTCAATCCCGGCCTCGGTAACGCTAACCGCTTTGAATTTATTATCAACAGTATAATCTTCACTCTCTTTAAGATTAATCACAACCCGTGAAAAAATCCTATAGAGTTCCCCAGACTCCACATCGGGAGCAGAAATAATTAATGGAGTTCTTGCCTCGTCAATCAAAATCGAGTCCACTTCGTCCACAATCACAAAATTATGTCCCCGCTGTGCAATATCATTTTCAGAATAAGCCATATTGTCGCGTAAATAATCAAATCCAAATTCATTATTAGTTCCATAAGTAATATCTGCCTCATATGCCTCACGCCGCGTTACAGGACGTAAAAATTCACGAACGACGCGAAAAGATCCCAAGATATCCCGCTCTCGGTCTTCTTTTTCATTCGCTTCATGCTTAGGGTCGTAAAGAAAACTTTCTTCATGGTTTAAAACACCGACAGATATGCCGAGAGCGTGGTAAATTTGCCCCATCCAAACCGCATCACGGCGGGAAAGATAATCATTGACCGTAACAATATGGACCCCTCCGGGAATTTTGCCGGACAACGTGTTTAAATAAGCGGGCAAAGTCGCAACCAGTGTTTTTCCTTCCCCTGTTTTCATCTCTGCGATCTTCCCCTCGTGAAGTACAGACCCGCCAATAAGCTGCACGTTAAAATGGCGCTGGCCAAGCGTCCGCTTTGCGGCTTCGCGTACTGCGGCAAACGCCTCAGGCAAAATATCATCTAGGGCTTCTCCTTCGCTAACGCGTCTCCTAAACTCGATGGTTTTAGCTTTCAAGTCTTCCGGCGAAAGTTTTTCAAATTCGGCTTCAAAGTTAGAAACCTTTTGGACCATCGCTCTATAGGCAGTCTTGATCCGCGCGCTTGCATCCCCAAAAATTCTCGTGATAACACTCATAGAATTTCCATATAATAGCTGAAAAAAGCACAGCTTTCAATTTTCTTATCCGCGTAAAGATTGAGCTTATTTCTTTCGAAACCAGTTTTTTGCGCCGAGCGCCAGAGTCGCAATGCGCATGCGATCTTTCGCGGCTCTCGCGCTCCTCAAAAATTTAGCAAAGCGCTTTTCCTTATATTCGCCGATTTGCCGCTCAAGCTCATTTTTTGCAACATCGATCGCCGCTTCAATATTTTCTTCAATAACTTCAAGATAGATTGTGCGCTTGTCGTGAGGCAATGGAACATTAACCTCACATTTCCATATCTTACCTTCTTCGTGATGTTGAGTTATCTTCGCAAGCTCAACATCAATAAACGATTCCGGTTGGAGATGTTTGCCCATACGCCTCACAAGCGGCTTTAAAAGTTTCTCTTGGGCGAGCGTTTCAAGGCCCGGAGTTAAAGAAAAACCAGAAGTTTTTATTCGCAGTCTCATGATTAAATTATATTAATTATAACATCCCTCGTGAAAATATGTTTCAATAAGCTGGCAAATTATTTTTAAAACCGATATATTGGATTTCTTCTTCAAGTTGAATTCCGAATTTAGTGTGAATTCTTTCTTTGATCAAACTTATCAAGGTCACGATTTCTTCGGCACTCGCGCTACCATTATTAATTATGAAATTAGCATGTTTATTAGAAACCATCGCCCCTCCTATTTTAGTTCCTTTAAGCCCTGCTTCATCAATCAAGTAGCCTGCGGGAATCCCCATATTATTTTCGAATGCTCGCCATTTGGGAAATCTGGAAAATAAACGCTCCATATCGACATCTTTTCTTGCCCAAAGCACATTTTTAAATACCGATCCCGCAGTTTTTGCTCCTACTTCCTGCGAACTAGGGTTCCCGCCTTCGCTGAAAAACTCCCGCCAAACTTTAGCACCACCCTGTCCCCTTACTTTTAAAAATTCAGCCAGATGCCTTCGCGCCTCCAAGATATTCCCTGACTTCAATTTTAAATAAGCGGAACAGATAATAAGGTCTGGGCGCTTTTTAAACATGCTGTCGCGATAGCCAAAATTGCAAGATTCATTAGATACCAATTCAAAATCGAGCTTATTCGCGTTGAAAGCTAATACACTTTGGACGTGATTTTTCATCTCGCTTCCGAAACATCCGGCGTTCCCCCTGATTGATCCGCCAACTGTCCCTGGCACTCCCACTGCCCATTCAAATCCCACAAGCCCATTTTTCAGCGCAAAGCTGACCACCTCTGCCATTTTTGCCCCCGCTTCCGTAATTATCGAATTACCGTCTATAGATATTTTTGAAAACTCCGGCCTCAAAACTAACCCATCAAAGCCGGAATCTGAAACGAGTAAATTCGAGCCTAGCCCCAAAATATAAAAAGGCAAGCGCTTAGATACTGCCCATTCTATTCCCTCCTTCAGCTCATCTCTAGTTTTGATTCTTAGAAAAAAACGCGCGGGGCCTCCGATTTGAAAAACTGTAAATGGTTTAAGCGATATATTTTCTTTAATTTTCATATTGTCCTGCAACCGCTTATTTTTCTAAAAAGGGCCGTGAGGGGAAATCTATGACTTCGTTACTCACACACTAGAGAGGGTGATTAGGGCAAACTCCGTGACAACGTCATTTTGTGAGTGCCAGCTAATCACCCACCCCAATAAATGAGCAATGGGGAGGCAAATGCCTCAACTATCATAACATTAAAATTTCTCCAATGTAAGGGAGTAAAATGCAAAATCCCGGTTGCCCGGGATCTTACATAGACGTTGGCTAAGTCGCCAGCCTACCGGCAGGCAGGCTTTCGCGACACTCACAAAGTAATCATATCAAACTCACAAAAAATGTCAAATTAACGCCCAGAGCGTGAAAGTACTGCCGCTATGGTTTTAAGCAAAATCCTTATGTCCAAAAAAAACGAATAATTTTTTATGTAGTAAAGATCGTACTGGATTTTTTCTTCAGCATCATCTGCCGCGGCATCATTTTCCATATTTATCTGCGCCCAACCGGTTAGCCCCGGCACCACTAAGAGACGCGCCTGATAAAACGGGATGCGACTAGTCAGCTTTTGGACAAACTCCGGTCGCTCCGGGCGCGGACCGACAAAAGATATATCACCTCTTAAAACATTAATCACTTGCGGGATCTCATCTAAATAGGCGCGGCGCATAAACTGTCCAAATTTCGTGTAAACACTTTGAGGTTCTTTATTCCAGCCGATGGTCTCATCGATACTGGTTCGAAATGAAGATCTATATTTTAAAAGTTCAAAAACTTTTTCTCCCCTGCCGACGCGCTTTTGGCGAAAAAATATCGGGCCGGGCGACTCAATTTTTATCGCAAGAGCGATAAACGGAAAAAGTATAAGCGCGGGCAAAGAAAAGATTATAGCGAAAATTATGTCGAATATGCGCTTCCAAAGTTCGTACGACCCGTGTCTCCTCATGGTAACATTTTCCAAAAACCAATCTTTACGCAGAATAGAAGATGGAATTTTTGCGAATATATCCTCGTAAAAATCGCGAAAGTCGGTAAAGCTGACCTCACTGAAAAGCGCTTCATAAAAAATAGATGAATCCGTTTCGGCCTTAAGCAACGAGAAGTCGGCAACGACTAAGGATATGCCGAGCTTTTGCAAATAATCCTGAAATTGCTCTTGGCCTAGAACAAATTTCTCCTTAAATTCTTGGGCAGAAATAATAGCCATTACTGAAAAACCGTAGAACGGGTGGCGTAAAAGCTCGCCCGCCAGCTTATCCGCTTCCTTGCCATCGGCTAAAAGTAAAATATTCTCTCCTTTTATATTAAAAAATAAGTATACGATTCTTCTCCAAAACCATAAAAGAATGGGCGAAATTAATAATATCAAGAATAAATTTGTTTTTGGCGTTATCCTAAAAAACGGGCTCAAATAAAAAATTGAGGCTGCAATCATGCTAGAGATAAACTGTGTTTTAAAAAGTCTGGGAAGAAAATCTATTTTTTTTACAATAATTTGCCTCGAGTAAAAGCCGGCAATATATAGAGCTAAAAGCCAAATGGTGAAAATTAAAATAAAAGGATAGAAATGAGTATAAAATACATCACGGCTTGGAAGCGACAAATAGCGTAAGAAAAGCGCCAGCCATAAAGCGAACACTAAAATCAATATATCGCCAAGAATTAATATAATAGTTTTTTTCTTAAACATGCGTTGTTACTTAAATTTATGCAGGATTAAGGATAAAAATGTCTTTATTCCGGTTTTTAAACTCTGCCCTTTGGATAATGAATAATTCGTGTAAATCGATTCTATCGGGATTGTTTTAACTCTCGCCTTCAATCTATACAACTCCCCTATAATTTCAGATGATATCTCCATCCTGTCACCAAGCGTTTGGAACTTTTTTAAAATGTCGCTCCTAAATCCCCTCAAGCCGGATTGAGTATCTTTGACATAAACTCCAAAAAAAAAGTAACCTAAAATATCCGCGAATGAATTGTAAATCTTTCTCAAGATCGGTGCATTTTTTGAAAAATCTCTGGCGCCGATTACCGCGTCCACATACCCCGATTTTAACATGGCCAGCATAGGCAAAATATCTTTTGCATTATGTTGTCGATCGGCATCAAATGTTATGACAAAATCCGCGCGAAGTTCGAGCGCCTTTTTAAATCCTGTCTGCAAACTGGCACCAAGCCCGCGGTTAATAATATGCCGCAAAACGATAGCTCCCGCGTTCTCTGCGACTTCTGCAGTTTTATCCCCCGAACCATCGTCTACTACGATAATTGATTTTGTAACAGACATTAAATCCTCGATAACTCGGCGTATCGTGGCTGATTCATTAAATGCCGGGACAACGACTGTTACTAGGGAAGGCTTCATAAATTGAATATCTATAATAAGCTTATTTGGTCATATATTCAACGAGCAGAGTAAGAAAGATGTTTCGTCTCTATTTTGGCAAAGCGCGCCCTATAGTTTGAAGAAAATTTTCGGCCTCAATACGGCGCGATGGGTCAAGCTCAAAAACTCGCAGCGCGGCGCGGTAAGCTCCATCTTTATCCCCAGACATAGCTTGGAGAGCGGCGAATTTTGTATAAACATTTGTAATAGCACTCACATCAAAACCTTTATTTTGACTGTATTCCGCCTCCGCTCTATCAATAAGTATTTTATAAAAATTGCTTGCTTTATTGTATTTTTTTACTTTAGTGTACGCTTCGACTATATCTTCTATATCATTATCCGAAGTATGCCAACCAGCTTCAGCGGGAATATTCTCGCGGGGCCAGGAATTCTTACTAAGCCAATCAATTTCTCTAGAAGCTATATCATCGCGTCCGGATAATATCGCGAATGTTGCAAGGTGGCGATGCGCAAGCGGGAATCTGGGATCGAGAGAAATCGCAGATTCAAGAACTTTAAACGCTTCGTCCATTTTATTTTGATCAATTAGGGCTTGGGACAAGTCAAAATAGATTTGTTGGCGCTTTGGAGACAGAAAAAGCGCACGCCTCGCGGCAATTTCAGCCGTGGCGGCATACTCAGGATTTAATTTATCCCCTAAAATATAAAGATTTTCCAAATAGACAAGCCAGCGGGCATTCTCCTGCTCATATGATACATTCCGGCTGATTAGCCGGAGCGCCGTATTAAAATATCTTTTTTCCATTGCAGGCGCGAGCTTTGAACCGCCGCGCTTTAAATTAAAAACAAGCTCCGCAAAAAATCTCGTGAGCTCCGCATCCATGTAAGCAGGCTCGAGCATAGTTTTTTCATATGCGTCAATCGCAGAAGCATCATCCGAATTAGCGTATATATTGCTTAGCGCTTCATATGATTTAGCGTTTTTGCCAAGCTGCGCCGCATTTCCCTTCAAAATCAAAACCAGCGTGGCTAGAGTACCGAGAATAACAATCATAACTTTCAAAAACTCTGGCTTAAAGCCAGCATTTGATAAGGAATTGTTTATGATATGCTGTGCCACTTCATTATTAGTTCTTGAAACATACGCTAAAACCATCACGATAAATATCAAGACGGTAGCGTTATCAAAAACGAAAGTGTCATTTATTAGATAAGCAAATCCAAAAGATGTCATAATCGCCTTATCGGTGTAACTCCAAGAATTATTTCTCGCCCAGACATTTCGAAAAATTATCCATAACAAAACAGAAAATAAAAGGAGGCCCGCGATTCCGAGACTCGAAGTTAAATCCAAAAAGATATTATGAGCGCGGTCGAACCACGGCTCCTGGGCAAAAAGCGCTGGATCATAATATTTATTAAAAAGAATAATAAAGTTTTCAGGTCCCCAACCGAAAATAGGCCGCTCTTTGATGCCGTTTAAAGCGACGCGCCAGCTTAAAAGTCGCCCCTCAGTCGTCCGGTCGGAAAGCGAGATACTTGCAATACGCTGAACCGGTGAGAAATTGGCTTTTGCGAGACTGTCTCTAAAAAACCAAACAGATAAAAGCGAGACCGCGACCAAAACGATAAACGCTGCGCCAATTATTTTCATTTTACGCCGACTAAAAACCCAATATGAAAAATCATGCCGAGAAAAAACAAAAAATAGGGCGAGAGTGGTTAGCCCGATAGCAATGCCAAGAATCGCGCCGCGTGTTGCCGTCAAAAAAATAACTAAACCGTCGAAAAATGCCGCCGATGCGTAAAAAGCGCTCTTGAGGCCAAACTTTTTTTCTCTTCCCAAGAGATAAAGCGCAATAAAAAATTGAATCAAGAGAAATGAAGCAAGAAAGGCGGCATTGCCCATGGTTGACTCAACCCTGCCGATATTCGTCAAAGTCATTTTTTGCCATACTCCATAGAGAGAAGCCCCAAGGCTTACTAAGATTGAAATATTGAAGTAACGAGCCCAATCTTTTTCGTCCCTCATGATTGAAATTAAAATCAAAAAATATAGCCAAAGATGCGCGTATGTAAGAAGCCCCATCATGCGCTCATAATCAGACCAGAAACTAGCGTGAAATGACTTGCCAAAGTACGCTGAGACAATGCCGCATCCGAGCAATAAAGTCGCAACCCAAAAAACAGAATTAAGTCTGGGACGATATTTTTTGTAAAATAAGATTAAAGGCAGATAAAAGATAAAAGCAATTTCCAGCAATATTCTGAAATAAAAAGTTTTCGCGCTTGTATAAGGGAAAAACAATCTGCCAGAAAAAATAAGCGGTGTAGTTAAAATAGCCGCGAGTATTATCACGACCGACCAATATAATATTTTCTCTTTTGGGAACATCAACTATTTTTTGCCCCTCGCATCTTCTATACTCGCTTCAAATTTTGAAACTTCATCCTTTAAACTGTGGTCAAGCGCCAGCGCCTCATGGGCAAAATCCAAAGCTTTATCATAACTTCCCGAATCGGCGTAAATTTCAGCGAGGGAAAGAGTCGAACTTACACTCTTAGAAGCCCGATATGATGTCTCGTAAAGAAAGGTGGCGATTGCTGGCAATTTTCTACTAAGCGCGAGTTTGCCTATGGTTTCAATTTCATCATTTTGAATAGCTACGCCCAATTCGTTGATATTAATCAGAGATTTTCTAACCCCCTGTTCGTCTCCCATAAAAACATACGCCATCATAATAGTTTTCCAAAATGCCCATGACTTGGCCTTATAGCGCTCCAAATCCGCTAAAATCGACGAAGCATTTTCTTTATCGCCTCTTGCCAAATAGAGCTCGATTAAACCGATTTTCACCGGAACATAATCAGGTGCCAAAGATACAGCATTTTTATATTCATCTAAAGCTTCTTTGTAACCATTGCCGGTAAGTGAATAATACTGCTCAAGCAGGCGCGCGAGAAAAATATGATGCTTAGGGCTAAAATGCGCCGCTACTTCCTTCTTCATTTCGCTAATTGTTAAATTCATGAGCTCTAAAATTTCCTCGGGTTTTAGAGAAGTTTTTGTGGTCACAACTGTATTTGTAAGATTGGTCAATTGCTCCCGCCCTTCACGCTGGCCGAACGTGCCCTCACTAAGAACTGACTTGAATTTGCCTAAGACATCGGAAAAATTCACGCCCTCGGAAGTCGTGCTCATGGTATTAATCAAATTATAAGCCACGCTTATCGGCTTCGCGTTAATCCAGACCGCTAAAACCAGACCAAAAATAATAGCCGTCGCCGGCGCAATAATTTCCTTTGTGCTGTTGCCTATTTTCACTCTTAAAGAACTTAGTGTTCCAGTATTCTCTCTCGAAGCCACATAGCCTAAAAACGAAATAAAAATGAGATGCGAGGTGATATTGTCAAAAACAAATAGATTTTGAATAAGATACGACACCACAAGCCCTATAGCCAAGATCCCTTCGTTTTTAGTCAACTTTCCCGCTCTCCAAAGTTTTACGAGAGTCCAAAAAATAATCGCGAATAATGCGAGATACGCTAGCCCTCCGAGAATTCCAGCGGAGACAAACCAATCCAGAACCACATTATGAGTCCGGTCAAACCACGGCTCGTTTCCAAAAAGGCTCGGAATGTAATGCTCGGCGTAAGGAATCTGAAAATTTTCAAGACCCCATCCAAGAAGCGGCCTATCTTTGACCGCAGAAAGGCCAATCTTCCAAATCATTACCCGTGAAACCGCGGTCGGCTCCGAAAAAGAAATCGAAGCCAGAGTTGAAATTCCCGGAATATTTTTAGCGATAAGAACGTCATGGTATTTATAAATCATAAATGCAGAAAAAAGAGATACGGCTATAAGAATTCCAGCCGCAATTTTTATCTTCTTGGATTTATTAAACAGGATGAAGAGTAAAAGCATTATCAAAAAGCCAGCCCCAAATCCGACTAAAGCGCCGCGCGTTTGGGAAAATAACAGAACAATGGTATCAAGGATAAAAGCTACACCAAGAATAATTTTAAGCCAGAGCTTCTTTGACTTAAGAAGTGCCCAGCAAATGAAAAATAGATGAAACAATAGATAAATCGCAAGATATATCGAATTGCCTAAAGTGGAAAAAATTCTCCCGCCGCCTGTTAAACTTGAAATCGCGCCAGTCTTTTCAAGCAAGCCGTAAAAACTAACAATTACACTTGTCGCGAGAGAGACAAAAAATAAGACAGTCCAATCCCGATCCTTTTTCATGACAGACGAAAGAACCAAAAACAGAAGGAATAAATGCAAATAAGTTATAAGCCCTTCCATCCGCTCAAAATTGGACCAGAAACTTCGGTATGGATCAGCGCTAAATACAGTTGAAAGCGATGCAATTGCTATTAAAGCAAATAGCGCCCAAAAAATCATGGTGCGCCGCGGACGATATTCCTGATTCAAAATAGCGACACTTATCCAAAGGGCGCCAATTATTTCAACTACAATTCTGAAAATAAAATTCTTCCCGCTTATAAATGGAAAATAAAGCGAAGATGAAATAACAAGAGCAATTAAAGGCAAAATAAAAATTCCTCCTTTAATTATCAGGAGAAAAACCCTCTCAAGCGTCCAAGCATCCGGTCTTGATGACATAATCAGCTAATCTTACTACTTGGCACCTGTCGAATCAAATTTACGCAGTATTGGCAATGCTTCAGAGATTGTTGTGAATTTTGAATATCTTAAGAGATTCTCAAAACGTTTCCGCGCTCTAGCATTCCCCCAATAATTTATAACGCGCGACATAAGCCGCGCCTCCGGCGAACTTTTCTCTAAATCCAAATCACGCATATGAAAGTAGTAGACAATCGGACAACCAGAAACATTCCAAAAATATTCCAATATTTTTCGCTCCCAATCCGCAAGATACCTAAAATAAGCGCCTCCGGAAAATGGAATATTTTTTATGAATCTTGCTGTCGGAACAGGTATTTCAAGAATTTTTCCATGTTTGGTTCCGCGAAAATGAGGGAAACGAGGTGCATGGTTATCGCCATAAAGTGGTGTCTTAAGGGGAAACAAGCTTGATGAATATTCGAATCCAACGCGCTTCAAAATTTCCCAGAACCGCGGAGTTTGCTTCGCTGACACAGACCACGACGGAGCGCGATAACCAATTACCTTTTCTCCCGATATGGATTCGAGCATTTTTTTGCCAATCGAAATGTCCGCGTCAAATTCCGATTCGCTCATATTATAAACAAGTTTGTGCGACATTCCATGAAACGCCAGCTCGTGGCCGGCATTCGCTACCCGCCGAATCAAATCTTTATTCGGCTCTATAAGATCCCCAACAATGAAAAACGTGGCTTTGGCTTTGCTATCCGTCAGCATTTTGAGAATCGAGTCGAGGCCGCGCGCTAATCCCGCCGGGTCAGAAGCAATATTTTGCCCCCCAAAATTCATGTGCCGCGCCTCTTCAATATCAAAAGTCAGAATATTGGGCATTATTTCTATTCTACCTTGCTGATGATAAAATATGACAATGCATAAGTTCGTGGTAAATTATCGCAAAGAGTTAATAATTTTTTTTATTGCGCTTGCGGCACGGTTATTTTTTTTCGCTTTCTTCTACCCAGCATTTGGCCACGATAATTTTATCAAAGGTGATGCCATCGAATATTTGAATATTGCCCAGAATATTTGGCAAACCGGCACTTTCTCAAATCTGACGCCGCCTTCAAGCGTGCCCACAATTTCAGACGGACCGCTCTACCCACTTTTTTTGCTATTAACCGGCTCTCGATTTCATTTTATGTTTCCGCTAATATTCCAGCTTTTCATAGGTGCACTGACAGCTGTGCTAGTCTATAAGTTAAGCATGCGCGCAGGCCTCAAAAAGAGCGCTTGGCTGGCCTCATCTTTTTTTGTCCTCGAACCGGGAATCCTTTTTTTTACATCTCAAATTTTTACGGAAACCTTGTTTCTATTCTTTTTTCTTTTAGGCCTTTATTATATTTCGGATTCGGAACTGCGGACAAAACACGTAGCCCTTGCCGCGTTTTTTTTGGCCCTTGCCACACTCGCCCGATCGATTGCGCTTTATTCCTCGTTCGTTTTGTTGATATACATCATCGTAGTGTCTCTCTTTAAAAAAGAGGCATTACGCCCCATTGTCTTTAAAACTTTCGCATTCGCCGGAATTTTCCTTATAATCATTTCCCCATGGGTCGTAAGAAACAAAAAATCATTCAATATCTATACCATAAGTTCAGGAGAGGAAATCTCCCTTGCCGCATATGCAATCCCAGCATATTTTTCATGGCATGACCGCATAGGATTTCACGATGCCCAAATTAAAGTACAAACAGATTACGCCGCGCGCGGCATCTATGAAGATTTCGACCGCGGAACAAATTTCAACATTAGAAAAGAATTTCTGAAAATAGTCTCCTCTGATCCAGCCGGATACATCTGGAGCCAAATCCGTTTTTCCCCTGAGTTCTTTATTTCAAGCGGATGGCAAAGCATCGTGGACGCATTCCAAAAAAAGAGATTAGAAGTTCCACGTTTCGGCGAAATGCCAGCGCCATCGGCCGCACGGATCTTAGGTTCTGGCTTTTGGCTTGTTCTTACGCTTCTTGCGCTTGCGGGGATCCTGCGCACTCTAAATGCAGAAAAGAATAATCGCATTCTCTACATTTTATTCGCGCTAATTATTTTTGAATTCGCCTTCCTGACAGGCTCATTAGCCCACTCACGCTATCGCTTCCCGGTAAATCCAATTATATTTCTATTCGCCGCTAACGCTATCTATGAAATAAAAACACTATTTCCAGGCAAGGAGCAAAATGCCGCTTAAGATAAGAAAAGTCGCGGCAGCCTTTATGATGGTTATCTCTTCTCCAAAAATAAAGTGCGATAATAATATCACCAAAATAAGCACGCTTGCAGTTACGAATGGGAATGCAAAACTAACATCAGTTCGGGAGTTAATAAAAAACCAGAGCGCAAACGCCAGGCCATACACAATAAGTGTTATCCAAACATAGCCGTTCTTTAGCAATAAAAAAATAAAATCTATGACGTTTGCAAATTGGTACCCCGTGAATTTTGAAGCCCCCTTTTTAAGCAATATCTGCCCAAGCGTTAAGAGCCCAGCCATCAAAAAAAGAAGCGAATAAATCATAGAAGATATTATAGACCTATTTGCGAATTAATTTTAGGACCGAGGGCTTTAATTACGAACGAAGGCAATAATCTCCAAACCGAGGAGGCTATTTTAAATAAGCGACTTTCGGGATCCGGCGGATTAATTTTCTTTCCATAAAAATAGAATGCGTCAGTCAAGGGCATTTCTTCGGCGCCCCAACCACTTTTCGCAAAATATATGTTCGTTCTTGGCCGAGTTCTCCCAAAATCTATCATCAAATAGCCGTTTCTCTTCCCCCATTTTATCAGTTCCCACATTAAAAATGTCTGCGGATCCAGCTTGCGAAAATCATTCGTGACGACACTAGACCAATGATAAAGTTTTTTCTTATAACACATTACCGTGTAAGCTGCGACTTCTCGATTTTCAAATATAGCAAAAAACAACTTAAAAATTCCAACTGAATGCAATTCATCCCAAAGACAATAAAAAAACTCTAAAGACTGCTGAGGTGACCCATGCCGCCTCATAGTCTCCAAGTAAATTGGATAAAAGAGTTTAAGATCTTCTCTCGCGCTAACTTCTTTAAAAATAAGTTTATTTTCGCGCTCTATTTTATGAATCTCGTTGCGGATATTTTTCCGCATTTGAGCTAATAGCGCGTCTTCGTCTCTGGCGATATCAAGCTCAAAAGTTACATATATTGACCGGCAAATAAAATGTAATTTTTCAAAAATATGTTTATGCGATTCCTGAACATCCCTTATCTCGATTGATCTGACATTCCTATCCTTTCCTTCTCGGATTGCCGTCCGAAGTAAATCCAATCGGTTCTCATTAGAAGACGCCAACGGCCCTCCATGATCCGCAAAAGGCATCGAGATTAGCCGATCCCCAAAAATAAAACTTTTTATAAAAACCAATGGCAATACTCCGCCATCTTCGATATAGATGGGTTCAATTCCAGCTGTACGGCAAATCTCGCCCCATTCCCATAAATGATATGGAGCTGACCCTAGATTTGAATTGACTAGTTCATTCCACTTTATCCGATCGATCGCCATTGTGAAGCGCTATTTCGCGCACTATCTTCGTAAGATTCTGCTCTAAACTTTCAATTTGCATCAAAAGTTTAAAAATAACATAAAAAATAAGCAAAATCGCAATAAAAAACGCGGCATCAGTCCCACGCGAAACACCTAAAAAAACTGCGACGACATCAGAAAATGCCGGATGAAATACGACCACAATCACAATAAGCCAAAGAACAAACCACGCAGCAAGACGCCTTAATGAAAGCGCCCCTCTGCGGTAAGAAGCAAATAAACTCGCAAGAGCGAGAAATGAAATAAGTGTTGCTAAAATTTGGATGTAACTAAGCATATTTTTCTATCTTAATTTATTATCGCGAACAAACCGATCGCAAATGTGATTAAATTAATATAATCTAGCCCAATCATCTAAATATAGAATAGCATGAAATTATTATTTTATGAATAGATTATTGCTAGACATTGTGCTAGACTTTCGGGATATAATGAATCGAAAAACTTGCTATAAAATCGCCGCAGTCATTATTGTCGGAGCAAGCCTGACCGCGTTCGCATATTATAGCTTGAACGCCAAAGATCAGTTAATCCGCTCCCCCTTTTACCAGTATTTTCTGCACACATTCCGTTCATTTAGAAAACTGGCGGACATACCATATCTTATCTATAAACCGATCCCAGATAATCTTCCGGTCTATGAACTTGCGCTTTCGACAAAAGATATAGCAGAACTTGACCGCGCGCTTCCGCAAGATCCGATAAAAGGGCGCCTGACCGATGAATACAAAACTGAAGTTAAGGCGTATTTCCGGTCTGGAGATTATTTGGAGCAAGTTAAGGTAAGATATCGCGGCTGGGAACCAAACCACTGGAACGCGATGAAAAAATCATATTTTATTAAATTTTCCAGCGAAGCGCCTTTCAACGGCTACAAAGAAATTTCATTTATAATCCCTGAAGATAGATCTTACGGCGCTGAAGCTCTTAATATATATCGCGCTCAAAAACTTGGACTCTTCGCACCTAAAATATGGTTTGCGCATATAAAGCTAAATGGGCAAGACATGGGAGTTTACCTTGCCATCCCGCATTGGTATAGAAATCTTCTTGAAACAAATAAAATACAGGACGCTTCCAATATTTTCGTAACTAAAGACCTTTCTCTCCAAGATCAGAAACAGGTAGATTTTTTTGATCCAAAAAATATAGATTTATGGAAAGACGCGGTAAGCAACACTGACACAAATCCACAGGGAGCGGCGGAGCTTAAAAATTTCCTTGAGCTTTTATATAACGCCCCTGAAGCGATTCTTGAGAAAACAGCCCCAATAGCGATTAATATGGATGACTTTTATTCTTGGATGATTTTAAACTCTCTCACTTCCTCCAGCCACCAAAACAAAAATAATAATAGCATTTTCTTAAGAAACTCTATAGATAATAAATTCTCGCCAATCCCTTGGGATGTTGGCATATTTAAGCCCGGCCCTGTCAGGCTTGATTTAAATATTCTCGCCGGGCGGATATTATCTATACCAGTTTTTCGAGATGAATATCTAAAACGGCTCAGCGGATATGTTTCAAACCCAGGCAACTTGAGAGATGATTTGGCTTATTATGACAAAATAACAGCTGAAATAAAAATTCCGCTTTATAAGGATCTAGCTAAATTGCCCCTAAATTATCAAGTCGGGAAAGATATTTCTAAATATCGAAAAATGATTGAACAAAACTTTAATTATGTAAAAGACACTCTGGTCTCCGGTAATACAAATGAATTATTTCAAGGATCAGCCCAAGTTAACATAAATCCAGACTATAAATTACCTCCATTTTATGAAGCGGCATCCGCGGCTTTAGCAACATTTCTCGCTCTGCATCCGCAATTTTATCCCCAAGACGAAGACACGGTTGCAATCGGGCCAGGCAGTTACACAATTTCAGAAGATGTAGTGGTGCCAGCAAAATATTCGCTTGACATCAAACCCGGAACGACACTTTTTATTAACGGGGGGGCTTCCATCATTTCTTGGAACAAGCTTACGGCTCAAGGCAAGCCTGATGCGCTCATTACTATTAAAAAAGCCAATGAAAAACCTTGGGGGAATATTTTGATAATAGGGGCACCGAACGAGACGAGCATTTTAAAATTCGTGAATATATCCGGCGGATCAGGATTCCACAAATACGGCATAACTCAAACCGGCATGCTGGCGTTCGCCGCCAAAGGTCAAAACGTGGTTGTTAAAAATAGTTCTTTTAATAATTCTTATGACGATGATGAGTTAAATATTAAATATGGGAATGTCTTGATCGAAAATAATACTTTCAATGATTCATATTCTGATGCGATCGATCTTGACGTATCCACCGGCATCGTTCGAGGAAATACATTCACTGAGCTTGGCTTCCGGCAAACCGATAAGCCGCCGATCTTGGACGGCGATGGAATAGATATTAGTTTTTCAAAAATTGAAATCTCCTATAATGTAGTTTTGAACTGTGCCGATAAGGGACTATCTCTCGGCGAGGTCTCTGAACCAACGGCGCACGATAATTTTATCTACGATTGTAATTTTGGCGCTGCGGTCAAAGACCGCTCGCAAGCGCACATGGATCGTAATTACTTCATTGCAAATCGCACGAGCGGAGTCGATATCAAGGAGAAAAAATCGCTCTATGGACCAGGCCAAGCGTGGGTAACCAACTCGCTGTTTTGGAAAAACAAACAAGATATCTCGATTGAAAATAATTCCAATCTCGCCGAAAGCACAAATAATATTCTGGGCATCATTCCTTCTTCAACTCTAGATTTTAAAATAATTCTTCCTCCAGAATTTTATAGAATATTTGAAACGCTGAATATTTCAAAATGATAAATACATTCTATCGTTTCGAATTTAAATATCATATCTCGCGTCAACTTGCCCTCATTTTAGAAAGCGAGCTTAAACATTTTGGGATGAAGCCTGACGCATATGCCCAAAAAACCGAAACGAAATCATACATAGTAAACAGTCTTTATTTTGATTCGCTTTTGATGGACGATTATTTTGACAAAACCGGAGGATTTTTGGAGAGAAAGAAAATTAGAGCAAGAATTTATGAACCGTTTATCAAAGACTCAACCGTTGTCTGGCTTGAGATGAAAATGAAACACGATATCGCTGTTCGGAAAGAACGCGTTTCGCTGACACTCCCAGAGTGGTCGCTTCTACAAAAAAGCGAAAATTATTCAAAAGTCGCTGGACTCAAAGATCCGGAAGAAAGGAGAGTATTTGAAAATATCGCTTTCAGAATTATTGGAGACAATATGCGCCCGCAGGCTGTTATACGGTACGAACGAAAACCTTTGGTTTACAGGCACGTCGAAGAAGTGAGAGTAACGTTCGACTGGAATTTGGAAACTTGCCGAGCTGATAATTTAGGCTATAATCCAGTTTATTCGCTCTTTCTGCCGCGCGACCAAGTTATTATGGAATTAAAATTTCAAACCCTGTTGCCCATATGGCTCCGAGATATAATTGGAAAATTCGGCCTGCGGCGTGATGCTTTTTCTAAGTATGGATATGGCCTTGAAGAGCTTAACCGCTATATTTCAATCCCGCGCTAAAGCGTCGATTGATGAAAAATAATGATAAAAAATGATAATCCAAATATATATTTCAGCTGTTGTAAAAAGTGGTGCGGGATATTCAATTGTTTAGATAAAATATTTATTGTAAACTTAATTTATTAACGTAATTTTATAAAAATTGGCATGTCAAACTTTTTCAATCTCACAAGCACAGAATTATCGGCAACGGTAATAATTTTTAATTTATTCCTAGCGCTTACTTTGGAACTAGTGATCGCCTGGGTATATAGGAAAACCCACCACGGTATTGCCTACTCGCAATCATTTCTCATGACGATTGTCATCATGGGGATCATGGTTTCCGTTGTAATGATGGTCGTAACCAATAATATCGTCGGTGCGTTTGCGCTCCTTGGAGCGTTCTCGCTAATCCGCTTCCGAACCATCATGAAAGAAACGCGTGACATCGCGTTTCTGTTTTCAGCGCTTGCCATTGGTGTCGCAGTAGGAACATCAAACTATTCCATCGCCATAATTGTTACGGTTTTTGTTGGCGCGCTTATCCTGATTTTAGAACGGCTAAATTTTGGATCTCTCGTACGGCGCGGCTATATTCTCACATTCCTTGCAGGTCGTGGGCACAACGAAACCAACCTCGACAAAGTCTTCATAGAGTTCCTATCAGAATCACGTATTCTGCACGTTAAAGGTTTTAAAGAAGGAGAACGAGAATTTGCATACTTAATTAAACCAAAAGACGAAATGCAAATCTCAGAATTTATAAATCGCCTTGAGGCCCTGCCCGATCTTTCAGCCCCGTCCATCATCACCGGGCACGAAACCTCGGAGTATTAATTTTAATTTGCAAGATCTTTCCTCAAAAGGATCTTGCTTGATCCTATTTGATTAACTTCCCTGTAATTATTGCTTACAAATTCTCGTATCGGCGGCTGAAATTTAAAGACAAAATCGGTCATGCGCTTATCAATCACAACATAACGCGGCGGGCGCGAAATTAGCTCTTTGAGAACCTCGGCTGGAGAAGGATAGGAAAAAAATTGCTCTTCAAAAGATGGGGCAAATTTGAAACCGAAAGGTGAAACGTCTTCAAACACTCCGCGACCCGCAAGCACAACTGGCAATCGATTTGCCGTAAATATATCTTCACCAGGAGCACTATTTTTTTCGATAAAGGATTCGAGAGTCCTCATTTCTGATTGTGTCCAATACCACCCCTCCCCTTTTGGATTTAAAAACCATGCGCCCCCTGATATCCAGAAACTAAGTACCCCGAAAATAAATAAGACTTTCATAAAAAGGGAGAGGTCCCGAAAAGGAAACTGGGAAAAAGCAATTCCAGACATGATCGCAACTATTGGAATGAATTCCCGAATATAGCCTGGATCCCAAATAGTGTAAGCTATAATTAAAATCAAAAACCAAACGAGGAGAAAAAGTGGTAAATGAGTAAGGTGCTCTAAAAACTTAAAGTTGTCACTAAAAATAAACTGTAAAAAAGAAATAATGATCAGAAGAGCAGAAATCATCATTAACAAAAATACCTCAGGTCGAAAGTTGGGCGCCACAAACCAGATATGCAAAGAATGAAATACAAGCGCGCCGTAAACAATTATTAATAGTGCGCTGATAATCCATCTCTCAAAATATTTAAAATAGCGCTTAATAAGAAGGATAAAAAAGAGAATCATTCCTGAAAATAGAAGCCAGCCCTCAAGCGCCAGCCCCTCAATAAAAGCAAGCCCCCATGTTCGGATCTGAAGGTAAAAGGAGGTACGCGCATGCGTAACATTTTGGCGCCACGCATTTCCATTGAAAATCTGCCAAATTAAGCCTAACCAATATTCCCCAGCTGCTACTGCATTATGAGAGAAAATCCAAAGAAATATGGGCAAAAACCCGACCCCCATACCTGCCCAAAAAATTAGAACTTCCATGAGTATATATCTCCCCCAAATTAGATATATTGTGAAGGCAAGCATCGCTGCAAGTGCCGACTGGCGTTCCAGATATGCTAAACCTAAACTTATCCCTGCAAAAAAAATCAAGAACCTACGATGACGGGTTATTCCATAATGAAGGGATAAAAGAGCTAAAAGTGTAAACATAATAGAAAAGGATTCAATTTTAATAATACTCTCGCGCCATAAGACAAAGGGTGAAAGCACATAAAATGCCGCCGCATACCACCCCGCGCGCTCAGAGCAAAAAGCTCGTGCTAAAAGAAAAATAAGAACTGCAATCAAAGCAGAAGCAAGTAATACAGGAAGTCGTGCAGCAAAAAGATTACGTCCAAAAAACATAAGCGACAAATCGGTCAATATAATCAAAATAGGTGCGCGGGCAGAATAATCAGCGACAGGCACTAATCCTTGCCCAAACAAAATTGCCTGATGAATTCGGATGCCCTCATCCCCCGCTATCCTTACTAGCGGGAATACTAAAACGTGCAGCAGAATACTAAATGTAAAAATAAATATAATTTTCGATGAATTTTTCTTAAAATAGTCCATAGAGAAAGTCTGTCTTGGGCTTTTTCATTTTTAACGAGACATAGGTTTCTAAAAAAATAATAAGCGCAACAAATCGCGCAATAACAAAAAATTGATCATTGTTATTTTATGTGAAATTGGCGTTTAATAACCGTCATTCCCTCTACTTTACTATACGATTCAGTTACGTCAAGCAAATTAGAATTTAGCTCTCTTCCTAAAAAGTAATGAGAACTTGGTATAAATATATACGAAGCTTTAACTCCACAATATATTTTTTCTCGCGAAAGGTTTGACCCTATACGATCTTCCACATCGATTCCATCTGCGCATAAAGTTATCTTTCTTCTAAAAGGGACTGATGAGACATCGTGCCCAACAATAAGTTTTTTTCGTGCATATTGCTTTAAAAGCCTTTGTAATAATGGAATGCGCCCAAAAGTGAAGCCAAAAAGGCGAGAGAGAATAAATGAAGCACTAGAAAAAACATATTCTCTAATGGAGTGCAGTAATCCTTCAGATGAAACATATTCTGGCATAGAAGTGATATGATTTTTTTGATCGAGAACGCCGGAAATAAGTTTCTGGCCGTTATACACAACACCTATTCCTGAATCGAAATAAACCTTTCCTTTTGCGTATAGCCGGAAAGAGCCCCCCTTATACAGGTTAATAATAAAATAATAAGTACTATTTTGAACAATTCGAATACCGCTTGATGAGAAGAAAATATCTATACGACGGAATTGAAAATATGAGAAAATATCTGGCATATTTTTTATTTCTGAAAAAGAAATGCCTGCGTAAAGCCAATTGTAAAGAATATAGCAAAGATAACGGTCATCGAGCTTTTCTGGAGATATCCCTAACTTGCAGACAAGCGCCTCCTGCATAAAACTACTAATAACTAAGGCGTTTTGATCAAATCGAGCGAACATTACAAAACCGGAAGGGATGAGATATTCTGTATTGCGCGATGCATATTCTCCTCCCACCGTCAGATCGGGATGCAAAAAATTAATGATAAACGCTGAAGCTTTTTTGATACTTTCTCTAATTTCTGGACGATTCGTTTTAAGATAGCATTTTACAAGGTAATCAATTGTGAGGGATAAATAGCCTATGTCTGGGCCGCCATATTCATTCCACCAGCCTTCAGAGCGCTGAAGCGACAGAAAACGAGTTAGCATAGACTCAAATAACATTTCATATTTTTTGTCGCCTGTCAGTACGCCTAGATTGTACATTGCTAAAAGCGCTCCTGCAAATTGGTTTTGTACTAATAATTCCTCTCGGCCTGAAAGTAAATCAGCGCTTCTGGCAAGCATTGCCACGTGACTCCTGAAATTATTTATCTTTGTAGCTCCTAAAATAAGAAGTGATTCGGAAAGCGCTGCGGTAACAAAAGCCGTTGAGACAAACGACCCCTCATGAGGATACCACTCATCAAATGACCCATCCGCACGCTGAATAGTATGCGTAAAAGCGAAGGCTGCATTTATCCAATCCAAGAGAAGCTGATCGGCGAAGTAACGATTTCCTTCAAAATCAGTACTCCAAAGGAGACTCAAAGTTAGAATAGCTTCTTGGAAACGGGAGGAATTCATATCAGAAGAATGATAATGCCAAAAGGCACGATCAAACGAGCCATAGGTTCGGGATAAAACATTCCGATCCAGCTGACCTAGTAAGCGCGGAATATTTTCGAGCACAGATTCAAAAAAAATATTTGATTTTATCTGTGACATGTAATTACGGCGACTGAACCAAGCCAACCAACCCTGCGCAATCCTTGCGCGCGCATCAATCCCGCAAGCATACGACTTATCACATCATCCCTGCGGTCGCGGTGTAAATAGCTAGAGCCTTCCGAACGAATATACTGTACTAACATTTGATATGCCTGCTCATAGAATGGTGGGAGAAAAAAATATCCCGACCATTGGATGTTTTTGAAACCGAGTTTTTTTAGTTCGCGTGTAATAAACGAGAGCCGCAGAGGCTTATAGGGGCCAAAAAAACTATAAATGCCAGTTTTGCGTAAATCTTTACCAAAGAGCCCCTTAATTATAAAGAAAAAGAAGAAGAGAAATAGATTTGATTTGCGTGAAATAATGACCAACTTACCTCCATCGTCAAGCGCGGCATGAGCTCTTGCAAGAAATTCACACTTGAGAACGTCCGAAATACGTTCGAGTTTAAATATAAATGTGGCGGTTTTTGGCCTCGGTTCAGCCAACAGAGGCCTTACTTCATTGTAAACCTGATGAGTGAATTGGGAAGTATTAAGATGATTTAATTCTAATGCTGCTGCCGTATAACGTGATGTTTCTGTCGTCAAATCGATTGAAATAATTTTCACCTCCCGAGGAAATTCCCGTAAATAACTGCCGTCATAACTTAAAAAATCAAAAATAGGGCCGGATACTTCCTTTAATTTTTCGCGAATTATTTTTCGTTCAGAGTCACTTATAATATCCATCTCCTTGCCTAAAAATGTCTTGCGACAATAATATTTCTGGTGGTTCTTGAGATCATCAAGAGTCCAATCGTTGGGATTATAAGTAAAAGGAGGCCTTCTTCTGAGCTTAAATCGTCCCCAATGAATTGTCTCGTTTACTGGGCGACGAGATACAACTGGCTGACTCTCGGCTCGCTCGTCCGGATAGCCTATTGTTACAAAGCAACAAATAACTTCTGAATCTGGAATCTCTAAAATTTTTTTAATCTTCCTATCCGCTCCATAACTATTCATCGCCATAGCAGAGAGACCATAATAATGCGCAGCAAGCAAAATATGCCCTACAGCAAGACTAGCTCCTTGCATCGCCTCTTTATAGTTCCACCCATCAAACGTCACAATAAGAATTGTAGGCACACGGCGAAGCATTGTATTGGAAGCTGCCTCATTGATTAATTGCTCTTTCGTTTCAGCATCCTCAATGACAATAAAATTCCAAAGCTGCAAGTTGCAATTGGTGGGGGCGTACGTAGCAAGTGTTAAAATTTTCTCGAGGGTCTCATGATCAATCGGTTTAGGGAGAAAACTGCGAGCACTTTTTCGCGTCTCGAGAACTTCGAGAAAAGATTTCATTTTACTTCAAAAGATTCTCGAATAACAAAATTTCTTTCCGAACGGTTATTTTGCCGAACTATTAATTCGCCCAATAATCCTAACGAAAAAGATTGGAAACCTACGAGCACCAAAAGCACGCCAAAAAGCAAAAATGGACGCGAACCGATAAGAACGCCCCAAAAAAGTTTCAGATATGTAAGATAGGCCAAAATAATAAAACCAATTCCTGAAAGCGAAAGTCCAATAATGCCGAAGAAATGCATCGGCCGGCTAATAAAGCGACCTAAAAAAAGAATAGTTAAAAAATCGAAGAATCCTCTGAAAATCCTGCCAAAGCCATATTTTGATTTTCCAAATTGGCGGGCGCGGTGATTGATTTTTACTTCTCGGATCGTAAAACCAAATGAAGCTGCGATAGATGGTATGTAACGATGCATATCACCGTGCAAAAGAATTGTCTTGGCAACATCACGACGGTACCCTTTAAAACAGCAATCCATATCGTGAACCTTGACTCCTGAAAAAAAACGATTCATTGCGTTCGCAATCCTTGAAAGGAAAACTTTTGAAAAAGGATCCTGGCGATTTTGTTTCCACCCGCAAATAAGATCTGCCCCGCTTTCAAATTGGGCTAAAAACTTTGGTATCTCGTGGGGATCATCCTGAAGATCACTATCAAGCGTGATAATATAAGTACCTTTCGCCGCGTCAAATCCAGCCTGCAGCGCCTGTGACTTTCCAAAATTACGCGAAAAACTAATAACCCGGATTGGTTTGAGTTTCTTAAGCTTCAAGAGAGTATGATCAGTCGAGCCATCGTCAATAAAAATAATTTCAAATGATTTGCCTATTTTTGTGAGTACCTCTAATAATTCACTATGAAGGACCGCGATCGACTCAGCTTCATTGAAAACAGGCGCTACAATTGAAATTTCTGGACGATCCATAGTTGTAATAATAACACAGAAAACATAAAAATCAAGCCAGATTTTTTTACTTCATTTAAAAAAGAACGTAGATAAAAGGGGCTAAAGCAGAACTTTCCGCAACTACAATCAGAGCCCCAAGTAAAACCAAAAAGAAGATGATTGGCGCAAGCCACCATTTTTTACGCGTTTTTAGAAATTGCCAAATTTCAGAAAGAATTAATAGTTTTGACATGTAAAGATGCGCTCTTTGTAATATAATTTATGAGAAAATTAGCAAACAACTTTGCCTGCAATTTAGCCCCAGCCACATTAACATGGATGCCATCCCGCGTCCACATACTCGCATCTGTGGGCATTTTTGCAGAAAAATCAAAAAAAGGAATCTGATTTTTGTTCGAAAGTACACGCACCATCTGATTATATTGTACGATCCCCTCTTTATAAAGAGGGGAGGATGTCTTTGCAGTTAAAGGACTGTACGCAAAGGAAAAAAGAATAGGCGTAGCACCTGCTCCTTTTGAAACTGAAATAATATTTTGAATATTGCGCTCGCTGTAGATACCTAAATTCTCTCCTAAAATTTCGAAAGCATCTTTATCTTTAAATACTCCTAAAGGGTACGACTTATTTTTTAATTGTGAATAATATACACCTCCAACATACGTTTGAGCGTCATAAAGCTGTGAAAGCGCGCCGTAATGGGGAATAATACCAAATCGGCCGAATATCATCCTATAGATAACAAGTCTATTAAAAAATCCGATGTTCGGAATCGGCATTGGGCGCACACGCCCGGTATTATCCGGCTGATAAGCGCTTGACGGATAAACAAGCCTTGTTTCAAGCTCATTAGTTCCTTCATAAAAAATAACCATATCAGGCTGAAGATTCAACACGCGAAACTCAAGATTAATCAGAGTAGGCCAACTATCGTAATCACCCACTCCAGCATTAATAACTTCAACATTTTTGAAACCAAGTGCGCGTAACTCCTCTTCAAGCTGGTAAGGATAAGCATCTTTATATGTAGGAAGTTTGTCTCCGTATGTTGTAGAGCCCCCGATAGCCACGATACGATAAATCTCTTTAGGTTTTGGAACTTGAATTTCTTCGCCGCGAAATCCCAACGAATTATGCATATCTCCGTCCGAATTTTTGTAGTTAGGCGTAGGGTAATAGCCAAGATATGGATGACGTGAATAGCGAAGATTTTTATTTCCGATCATATTATACGTAGCATATGTTGCAAAAATATCTTCCGATGCGTAGTGTTTAAGCCAAAAACGAAGGCTGAACTCGAGGACAAGAGAACCTAAAGCAACAGAAAAGAGAAATAGAAAAACATTTTTCCATTCCATATATGATGTCATTACTATAAGGCTCGAGCGCCAAAATATTACCGCCGCACCAATTGTAGCCATGCCTAAATCAAATGCCCACACAATACGCACACTCGCACTGGCGAGTAAACCGTCCGTGCTCCAATAGCGCGAGATGGTCCAAACATTAAACACTGCAACAAATGCAAAAAATAAAATCCCAACTGCAAAAAATATTCTTTCTCTAGAATTGTCTTTCATATGATTCTCGGTGTTCGCTCCCAAGTGGGCGATAACGCCAATAACTTTCCATATATATCTCCATCTTTTCTCGATGCCGATCGGTTCCGAAAAGACGCTTGATCAATCCGAGTGGTGTAAGTATAATAAAAAATAATATACTTAAAATAACCCGGGTCATAACCCAGCCTAAAATAAGCACAAAAGTCATCCATATTCGCCAGAGAATTACTCCTAGGGGGAACTTCGTGACCAATTTTGGAATTTTTATTTTTCTAATTTCTTCAAACATTTTATTTTGAAATAAGAAATGAACCCATCACTAGGTAATCCATTTTTGTTTTTATAAAACAATTGTAAGCATCCTCAGGAGAAAGCACGATTGGCTCGTCAGATACATTAAATGATGTATTTATGATAACAGGTGTCCCATAAACCTTTCCAAATTCTGAAATGAGCTCATAAAAAAGAGGATTTGTCTGCTTACTTACCGTCTGAATCCGAGCAGAATAATCTACATGTGTAACCGATGGAATATCTGAACGCACAACCTTAAGTTTTTCTAACCCAAATAATTTTTCTTCGGATTCTTGAGGTGTTCTTCTGTGTACTTTTGAAACTTTTGCGACCAGAAGCATGTAGGGGCTTGGGCGGTCAATTTCAAAATATTCCGCGGCTTGCTCTTCAAGCACCGCCGGCGCAAATGGACGAAAACTTTCTCTAAATTTCGTCTTTAAATTTAAAATAGATTGCATCTCCGAGTTTCTGGCATCTGCGATAATGGAGCGTGCGCCAAGCGCGCGAGGACCAAATTCCATTCTACCCTCAAACCATCCGACAATCTTCCCTTCAGAAATTAATTTAGAAACCCGTCTAGCAATATCATTTTTTAGAATTTCCTCAAATGAAATACAATTTTTAACTAAAAATATTTTAATCTGATCATCTGAATATTCTGGTCCAAGATAAGAACCATTCATTAAATCCATTTCTCCATTGACTGCTCGTGGTTTTCCCAAATAATGATGCCATGCAAAAAAAGCTGCCCCAAGTGCTCCACCAGCATCCCCTGCTGCAGGCTGGATCCACACATTATCGAAAGGACATTCGCGTAAAATTCTTCCATTGGCGACACAATTTAGCGCCACCCCGCCGGCTAAACATAAATATTTCTTTTTTGTCACCTTATGAACGTGTTGTACAACTTTGAGTATAATGTCTTCAGTGACCTCCTGAATTGAGCGCGCAATATCCATCTCACGTTGAGTAGGATTGGCTGAAGATTTTAATGGTTCACTCCCAAATAATTTATGGAATTTTCTTGAGGTCATAGTTAGTCCAGCTACATAATTGAAATATTTCATATCCATAATAAAAGAGCCGTCCTCCTTTACTTTGATTAATTTTTCTAAAATAAGATCCTTATATTTTGGTTCGCCGTAAGGCGCCAACCCCATCAACTTATATTCGCCATCATTTATTTTAAAGCCGAGATAATAGGTAAATGCAGAATAGAGTAGCCCGAGCGAATGCGGGAATTGTATATCTGCCAAAATTTGAATCTTATTATCTTTGCCTACTCCAAAACTAACAGTAGCCCATTCTCCTACACCATCCATTGTTAAAAATGCTGCCTCAGAAAAAGGTGAGGGGAAAAAGGCAGAGGCAGCGTGAGATTCATGATGCTCTGGAAAAATTATTTTTCCATGATAATTCAGTTCTTTGCTAATCATTTCTTTCATCCATAATTTCTGTTTGATCCAAAGAGGCATAGCTTTCAGAAATGACCTTATGCCAAAAGGAGCGGAGGAAAGATACGATTCTAAAATTCTTTCAAATTTTAAGAATGGTTTATCGTAGAATGCAATAATAGATATATCTTTTGCAGAAATTTCAGCAACAGAAAAACAATATGCGATAGCTGCTTTTGGGAAAGACTGATCATGTTTTTTTCTTGAAAACCGTTCTTCCTGGGCAGCAGCGATAATTCTCCCATCTCTGATAATGCACGCGGCGCTGTCGTGATAGAATGCTGAAATTCCTAAAACATACATAATATCGAGTTTAGCATATTTGAAACTGTTGGCGCGAGGCGCTATTATACTTTTAATGAAAAGATCAGAGATCCTCGAAAAACCGCTTAAGATTGCTGAAAAATTTTTCAAGACTGACGCAAAATATCTCGCTTCAGGCGGCTTCTGGGTAACTCTTGCGCAAATCGTAGGCCTGCCAATTACTTTTCTTATTTCACTTGCCTACGCTAATCTTCTGCCAAAAGAAATATATGGAAATTATCGCTATATAATTTCGTTTGTAAACGCTGTTTCAATTTTTACACTGCCTGGTATGGACACAGCGATTACTCGCGCTGTTGCCCGTGGCTACGACGGTACGTTTCGGAAAGGAGGAATGTATATATTTTTTTCATCTTTTTGCATCACACTTCTCTGCTTGGGAGCATCCGCTTTCTACCTTTTCAATCACAATAAGACTCTGGGTTTCGCCTTCATCGTTGTTGCTTTCTTGATTCCGCTTGTTGAAGGGTTAGGAAATTGGAAAGCGTATTTGAACGGGAAAGCAAAGTTCCGTGAAAAATCAATCTATAACATTACAACAAAATCAATCTACGGGATTGCGATGTTAGGAACAATCGGGATTATCAACTACAAAAATTTATCGCTAGCTCCTGGAACCGCACTTTTAATTGCCGCGTTTTTCGCCTCACAGGGAATCCCTAATATATACTATTATTTCAAGTTGTTCCGCCGCGTGGCACCCGATGCGGCGGTTGAACCGGGCTCCGTTCAATACGGGTTTAAATTAGTCAGCTCAAACGGACTTACCAGTATTTCTACATACCTTGACGGCATACTCCTTTTTCATTTTTTAGGCGCTGCCCCACTTGCTGTTTACTCATTCGCCATTGCTATTCCAGAACAAGTTAAAACATTTTTTACGACTTTAGGAACTGTAGTATTTCCGAAACTTGCTGTCCATTATAACGAAAAAAACGGTCATTTAAAAATTAAATCAACACTCCCACAAAAAATTCTTCGCGCTTCATTTTTCAGCATCATTGCCGTACTTCTTTATTTACTGCTGGCTCCGTTCATTTACCATATTTTCTTTCCCAGTTATTTGGATTCTGTCCGCTTCTCTCAAATATTTGCGCTCTCACTTCTTTTTATCCCCGCTAGTATTTTCAGCGATGCTTTGAATGCAGAGGGTAACATTAAAAAGATCTATACATATAAAACTATCGCTCCAATCAGTCAAATTGCTCTTTTGGTTATCTTAATTCCGCCCTACGGTATCTGGGGCGCAGTTTGGGGGCGTGTTTTAGGCAGATTCATCAACTATCTTCTTTTACTACTGCTCTTCAAATATTAAGATCACTTTCTAGGACGTATTGCATCCCATAGAATTGGTGGGACAATTTTTTTTATCACCTTTCTAATCTCTCCCGATTTTTTATCGTTTGGGCGTAACTGATAGAGCGTTGAGTGAGCAGAGCTAATCTCCTCTGGCGGTCGGCCATTCGAATAGTAATAGAGCGCTAAAGATTTTCTCGTCATTGTTCCCGGACAATTCAAAGGATCAGGGTGGCCATGAAATGAAAAATCAGTTGTAGAAAAAATAACCAATCGGCCTGCCATCGGAAAAATTTTTTCTTCACATCTTTTCATATCCTTACTCCATAGCTCGAGCGCTCCGCCATACTCCTCTTTCCATTCTTTATTTAAATATAAAATTACGTTTAATCTGCGATCCAGATCAAGTTTCTCATGTTTATTAAAATCGGCATGAATATCAAGCGAGCCGCCGCGCATAATTTGATGCATACCGCCGCCTTCAAAGCGCGGATCGGGAATCAAGCCGGTAATTCCCGTAAGTAGCTCTAGAAAAGAAAGAAAATTCCAGGAATTAAACTCAGCTAAAATATGACGGATAGAAAGACCCATTTGATTTTCGTCAGCCGACGTAAGCTTTTTAATACTGTGGTCGTGAGTTTTATTCTTCCATAAAATCTCTTCTGGCCCCGGAAATTCGTCTATTAATTGGGAAATGATCTCTCCAAGCAAGAAATCATTAAATGCGATATGTGCAAACGGCTTCGCATTTTGATATTCTTCGCGATGTTCCAACGCCAAATCCTTTAATTGTCTGGGATTGAAAAAGAAAGGGGTCACGGAATTAATTGAATTATTAGCTTCTATTTAATATAATGCGATGTATATATGCTTTTAGATTATATCAGCCTAAGTTTAAATATTAAAGAGTGAAGTATCTTTATATATTCTACAAAAAAATCATCACTGTTTTGGCAACGCCGGTTATGGTACGCTATTTTTTTGATAAAAAAATAGGCCGATATTACGGCTTTGGCATTCGCAAAAAATTAAAGCTACTCCGGAGCGTCCGCAGAAATGTTCGAAATATAGAAAGTGCTTCAGATTGGCAGGAACATCTCAAAATGATATCTGTTATATTAAGCATCCCTCCTAGCATAAAAGGAGATCTGATCGAGTGTGGCACATTCAGAGGCGCAAGTGCAGCAAGCTTATCTCTTGCGGCAGCCATTACTGGCAGAAGACTTATCGTGGCAGATTCATTCGAAGGTCTGCCAAAGCCAAGAGAAAATGACCAAAAACATTTCTCTCAATTAAAAATAAAGCATAAAACATACGAGAAAGGGCAATACACAGGAACACTTGAGGAGGTACAAAATAACATCCGCCGTTTCGGCGCGATTAAAAGCTGCGAATTTCTGAAAGGTTTTTTTGATCAGACACTCCCATCAATTCAAAAACGCCGCTTTGTTTTTATTTTTCTTGATGTAGATTTAAGCTCCTCGCTTGAAGACTGTCTTAAAAATCTGTGGCCACTCTTCGAGAAAAACTGCCTGCTTTTTTCTCATGAAGCACAAGACTTACCTTATATTTCGCTTTTCTTTAATGCCACATGGTGGCAAGATAATTTAGGGACTTACGCGCCTGGTTTCGTAGGAGCTGGTACGGGTCTGCCCTTAGGTATTGCCGAAGGGTTCTCTTTAGGCTACACCGTAAAAAGTGATGCAAATTAACTTGCCTAAAATTAGTGTCATTGTCCCTACGTTTAATCGTGGCTATATCATCACAAAATGCCTAGAAAGTATTTGCGCGCAAAGTTTCAAAGATTTGGAGATTATCGTCGTTGATGACGGTTCCACAGATGATACAGAGGCAATCGTAAAAAATTTCAATGATCCTCGCATTCATTATATAAAGCACCCGCAAAACAAAGGCCTTGCTGCAGCCCTTAACACTGGCTGCCAGGCCGCTAAGACAGAATTCATCGCAGAATTATCAACAGACGACCTATGGATTTACGCAGATAAACTCAAAAAAGAGTATATGTTGCTAAATAATTCGGGGCCTGAAATTGGAGCAGTTTATTCTGACACTATGAAAGAAGTTATCAGCGGAGAAAAATCGGTTGTACCCCCTCCGGAATTAGAAAATAAGGAAGGATACCTTTACGAAGAATTCTTAAAGACAAATATTACCTGCTTCCAAGCCGCATTGATCAAAAAAAGCGCGTGGCTCGCAGTCGGGGGCGTTGATAAAGAGTTATTGCGCGTTCAAGACTGGGACTTTTTAATTAATCTTTCAAAACAATTTAAATTCCTTCATTTGCCAAAGCTTACAACAGAAGTGAAAATTTCGCCTGACAGCAACACCAAAAACCAGAAACTGCGTCTATTGTGCCGAACAAAAATTTTTGAAAAACACCGTGAAGCTTTTTTAAAACGCCGCCAAATCGCGGCCACGCATGCCTATTCAATCGGTCACGCCTGGGCGCTTTTGGGTGAAATGCAAATCGCCCGCTCTTATTTATGGCTCGCCGTAATTAAGAAACTTAATTCCAAAAATACCGCTGCTTTTATCCTTTCTCTTCTTAATTCTCCCGCAATATACAAAAAAGCGGCAGAGGTTTACACGAGAAACCCCCACCGCTCTTTTTTTAGATTTCTTTGAAGTCCGGCACTCCTTTTAATCTCTCCTCGAGCATTTTCAAATAACTCGCTACACGAGAGAACTTTTTTGGAGCAATGCCTAATGCTATAGAACCAGCTGGCACACTTCGGACCACCACACACCCAGCAGCAACAAAACTGCCTTCTCCGATCGTAACCCCAGGCAAAATTATTGCCCCCATGGCAATGTAAGCGCCCATACAAATTCGAGGTCCCTTTCTTACTTTCTTCTTCTCTGGCAACAAAGGATGCCTGTCAGAACTTATCATGACGCCCGGGGCAATCTTTACATTATCCTCAATTTCCGTTCCTTCACCCACAAAACAATGTGAGTGAATGCGCACCGCATTACCAATGATTGTGTTCTGCTCAATCTCAGTACCAGATCCGATAGAAACATGATTGCCAATTTGGACAAATTCACGAATCAAGGCATGATGCCCAGTCGAAAAATATTCACCGATTCTGCTACCAGTATAGAGTACGCTATGCGAGCGAATCGTGTGAAAATCGCCGATCAACAAAGTCGAGACCTTCCCTTCTTTCTCACCTCGGCACTGGTGTCCTAAAAGCACACCTTCTTCTACTGTCCCATGCTCCCCCAGAGAAACGCCTCGATACTTTCTTACTGTGGCCATAGATAAACCCTCCAAAGAACTAGAATCAAATTTATATTAAGTTAGCATCTTTATTTACGTAAAACAAGGCTGAAAAGCAAAAGCCGTCTCGAATTCAAAACCCGAAACGGCTTATTTGCAAAACTACTTATCAGCTTTTCCACTGATTTACAGTACAAATAACATGAGATCGCTCTTCCGCTGTCATTAATGGGAAAAGTGGCAAAGAAACAATTTTTCTAACCACTCTCTCGACCACTGGGAGCGCAACATCCACCTTGTACGCCGATTGTCGGTGAAGTGCAATCGGGTAATGTACGAGCGTTTCAATGCCTTCTTGGCGCAAGTACTTTTGTAAGCCATCCCGATTTTCTTTCACCTGGATTACAAAAAGGTGGTTGGCATTTCCAGGAATACTCGCTGGAAGATCGAGATATTCTGTCAAAATATTCTGCTTATAAACAGCGGTTCCATAAGCACGCATTTCATTATGCGCTGCGAGATGCCTCAATTTCACACGAAGTACCGCTGATTGAATCCCATCCAGACGCGAATTGAAACCGAGAACAGAATGCGTATCTCGACCCGTGCGTCCGTGATCTCGCAATGCCCTGGCTTTTTTTGCAATTTCTTCTTCAGTTGCGATGATCATCCCGCCATCGCCGATGCCACCAAGATTTTTTGAGGGATAAAAACTGAAACATCCTACATTGCCAAGAGTTCCCACAAAAGCATTGCTGACGCGCGCACCGTGCGCCTGGCAACAATCCTCAATGACAAATAGCTTATGCGTCCGTGCAATTTCCATGATCTTCGTCATATTAGCCGGAGCTCCGTAAAGATGGACTGGCAGAACCGCTTTGGTTCTTGTAGTAATTTTTTCTTCAACTTTACTGGGGTCAATGTTACAGGTGCGCTCGTCGATGTCAATAAATACCGGCTTCGCACCTGTCCAGAGAATTGCCTCTGCTGTTGGGTAGGCCGAGAGTGCGGTTGTAATAACCTCATCGCCCTCACTAATTCCCAAGGCCATAAGCGCGATTTTTATTGCATCTGTACCACTTCCGACACCAACGGCATATTTTGCTCCGAGATATGTTGCGAATTCAGTTTCGAATGCCTCAGTTTCAGACCCAAGAATAAACGCCGATTTCCCAAAGACACCCTCAATCGCAGCTTCTAATTCATCTTTTATACTTTGATGAAGGCGTTGTAAGTCCGCCATCGGGACCTTCATAAAACCTCCTTATAGATTAGTGCTGTAACCTAGTCCGATCCGAGCGCAGCTTCACAAGTAAGCACTGTGTTTATGTCTTCTTCCGATTTATTCTCTGCACCATAGAAACTGCCAGATTGATGCCGCCCAACCAAACTCACGAAATATCTGAGCTCATCAAAAAGTGGATCAACTGCCTCAAAATACTGCACTTGTGATTTGCACCCTTTTAGTGTGTTCTCCTTCAAATCAGCAAGAATTGTATCATTCTCGGCAATTACTTCTATCTCGCGCTTTTTTACGCGATTAATGCACGATAATTCCACAACCGCGTGGAATGTCTCAAACGAAAGGAGAATGTTCGCCGAATCTTCTCGCTTCGCATCGAGTAGATTTTGCTTTCTGGCAAGAACCCCTCGTGTATTGGATCCGAAGAGAAAATTAAGCATATCAATCACATGAATGCCGAAATTGAGAATTGCTCCAGAATCAGCCCATAGACGATTCTGACCTCCCGTGTAGCGAGCATTTACGTAGTGAACTTTCCCTATCTTCGGCAGTAAGTCCTTTAACTCGATTAAAACCGGATGGAAACGATACAAATATCCAACCGATAATATCAAATTTGTTCTCTGGGCAAGCCAGAGCAACTCTTTCGTTTTCTTAGAATGAAGCGTCATTGGCTTTTCAACCAAGACATGTTTTTTTGCTTCAAATGCTGTACGCACAACTTCGGCATGCAAGATTGTTGGCACAACAACAATTACTGCATCGACTTTTTCGAGTAAGTAGCCAATATCAGAGAAAAAATCCACTTGAAACTGCTCTGCAACCTTAGCAACTTCCCCATTGACGTCAGCAATGCCAACAAAATCGCACTCGCCCATCTTGGAAAGCAGGGAAAGTTTTTTGGCATGATTTCTGCCCCATTGGCCGCATCCGATCAAGCCTATCTTAATCGTCATATTAATCCCCTTTCAAAAAACAAAATTAAATTTCCCGCCTACTCTAGCATATACAAAACAAAACAACAAGTTGCTTTTATCTAGCGATGCCCTCTATTTTGGAAAGAAAGTAAAATATTTTTGAGCGGTAAAGATATGTATACTCGTTTCTTATTTCTCCGCCGAAACTCATTTTAAACTTGGTTATTCCTGCTTTCATCGAGTCTGTTAAATTTACCGCTCCTAAATCGAAACCAGCATAACCATTCTCATGTCCGTATTTACAGATCTCATATACAATCCTCCGATTCGCAAAGCTAATGATTTGACTTGTTTCTTTTTCGCGAGCGCCTAAGCGTCTTGAAAAAATTGCTCTTGCGCGAAGATACGGCTTTGCGTCATAGCATGCCACCACAGCTATGAGGTCTTTTTTGTAATAAGCCGTAAAAAAAATACATCCTTGAAATGAATTTTTTCCTTTGGGCCGTCTCCCCTGCAATTTTTCAAACTCTTTATGAAATTCGTAGATCGCATCAAGATTCCTGTCACCTAATTTGAATTTGAGCTCCGGTATTTTCTTGGATCTCCTTATTTCATTTCGAGCAGTATCATTGAATTTCGAGAAAATAACTTCACTATCAGGTGTTAAGTCTATAACCGTGGTCTTTTTTTCTTTACGAAAATATTTTTCGGGCTCCTTAGGGCGGTCATAAAGGATCGCGCTAATAAAATGATATTTTCTAGATTGAAGAAGCGCAAGAAATTCTTGTGTTTGCAAAATCACGCGAGCTATGCGAATGAAGCCAACCTTCCTTTCAATAATCATATGTTCAAGACGAATCGGCTTATAATTTCTGCGCGTTCTTGCCAGCCGAACATGGCGGCTTTTTGGATTGCGCCTTTGGACAATCGATTGCGAAGCTCTTCATCGCTTATTATCCGATTGAACGCATTTTTCCATGCTTGTGGTGTTGGATCTGAAATAAGCAACGCGTCTTTACCGTCCTCAAGAACCTCCAAAATTGCTTCATTTTTATATGAAATAATGGGGCGCCCAGCCGCTAGATATTCATAAATTTTTGTTGGGGCAAAACCAGGCGTATTCTTCCCTTCTGGAACAACTAGCGCATCAGAAGCTAATAAATAATCCGGCGTTTCTCTATAGGGTACGCGAGTTCGGACTATAATACGGCCACTTAAATTCATTTGCGCAAATTTTGATTTGAGTTCTTCAACTTCGGAATCTTTGGCGCCAAGCAAGACCAATGAAATCCGCTTGTCTGAAAGAGCGAGCCCTTGATAAAGCGACTCCATATGGTAGAGCGTAAAAGTCCCCATTGAGCAAACCAAGAACTTATCTTGCGGGAGATTCAGCTTGCCGCGGAGGACTCCTTTTGAGAGAGCGTAGTCAAAAAGTTCTGGTTCAGCAGCAGCACAATGCGCAACCTCAACTGGAAATTGTTTCGCCTCAAGCGCGTTTTTCATGGCATTTGTAATAGCTATTATTCCTTTTATATTTTTTAAAATAATTTGCCATTCTATCCGCTCAAAAACTTTTATCGGGATCCTATGCAGTTCAAAGAAAATCTTTTTGCCGAGTTTTTTTGCTTTTCGAATAGGCAGCCAGAGTCCAAGTTCACGCGTATAGAGCACATCGAAATCATCTCGGCGTTTATCAAGAAATCGCGCAATGGCTAGCGGAGATCCCCCAATAAACTCGAGCCTGAATTTTGGATCCGTTATATTATTTTCTTCACATATCGTTTTAATATCCTTAATGAGTTTGCCTGCGATTACCAGCGTAATATCCAGGTCTCGCTTTTTTGATAAAGCTTCCACAGTTTTCAAGATATTATGCGAATGTGCACGCTTAAGCGAAAGATTCGCGCGAGTTATATAAAATATTCTCGTCCTATCCATAATTTTTTCCAAGAAGCCTCAACGCGATAGTCCGCAATGGATAATATGCGCCAAGTTTTACTTCAAGACTTTTCACATCGTCTTCTGGCCCAATTATAATTTTTCGAAGCGGTCGCCCAAGCTCGCGAATATCGTTTGCGCCGTATTTCGTAGAGATGGAGAATAGGAATCCAGCTTTACGAATTTCTCTTTCGGTTACGTCATTAAAGCGCCCATGAGGATAAGAAAAAGCCGTTGTTCTAATATTCAAATTCCGCTCGATTTCATTTTTAGAAACTTGAATTTCTCGATCGAGATCCTGTCCGCCAAGCTCGTTCAATTTTTGATGCGTTACCCCGTGTGCCCCATATTCAATTATGTCTTTCATTAAAGCGCATTCCCGCCATGACAAATAAATCGGCGTCGCGGAAAAATCCAACTTTCTATTCCGAGTTTTAGCATTTTCAACAATACTTTTTGATGCGCTGTTCTGATTAACAAAATCAATAGTTAAAAAAATAGTCGCTCGCGCATCATATTTTTTCAAAATTGGGTATGCATTAAAATAAATATCTCTAAATCCGTCATCAAAATAAATAATTGCCGATTTCTTGGATGTCAACATTTTCCCTTCTTTTACAAGTTCGAGATCAGAAAAATTCAAAAAAACATATCCTTTTTCTTTTAGATACGAAATCTGATTCTCAAAATGGTTTTTAGAAACAGCAAGTCCTGGATATAATTCAAGGGCATAATCATTTTGTTTTGATAAATCAACAATACTATGGTACCCAAGCAAAACAAGCTTTTTCTCATTCAGCAACCGAAAAAAATAATTAATCCCTGAAAAATATAGAAAATTAAAAACAATTTTACTCATTTTAAATTAACATCTAAAGTTTTTATTACTTCTGCTATTCGGGGAATTACTGCTTGATATGAATAATGTCTTCTGATAGTTTCTAAGGAATTCCCGCTGATTTTCCCCCTAAGCTCAAGATTTTCAAGTAGAGCTTTTGTCTTCTTGACAGCTTCAGCGACTGAAGAAAATAGATATCCGTTTTCCCCATCTTTTGTGAGAAAAGCATTCTCTCCCACATTTGATTGTAGAGTCGGGATGCCGCAGGCCATATATTCCACAGACTTAAGTGCACACTTCGCTTTATTCCAAAGCGTGTCATCAAGCGGGTTGAAAGCAATATCTGGCTCGTATTTTTTTAGGGTTCTAGCAGTGGCTTGTGGATCATTTGCCCAATCGGCTGTATCGTCAAAAAAAACTTTATATGGGGTGCTTTGCAACAAATCCTTCATACCGCTTACTTCTGAAGAAATGAGCACTAAGCGAAATGGAATTTCTGTTTTCCTATATAGCTCATCTGTAATTTCTTTTAAAAACTTAATATGGCCGTCTTTGAGATGAGCCGGGGCACCTTCCCACACCAGCGTATAAATATTTCGAGACGCAGGATGAATTATGAACGGCGAATAGAGTTCATAATCTACTACGCTTGGGATTAATTCGAGCCGAGAATTAAGCCCGCGCGCCCAGTCCAAAATCGCGTGCGAACCGCAGAAAACAACATCGGCGCTCCGTGCAAGCATGCGGGTTTTAAATCCAGAATGAAGCCACTCGGCGTCATCAAGATCATAAATCATTTTTTTCCCATATTTTCTTTTAAGTAAAATCAAAAGAATTACAAAATCAAACGGAAAAAGGCTTTTGTGAACGTATAGAATTTTCACTTCAGGATTTCTTATTTTCCAGATGATATCTCTTAAAATTCTGAAACGTTCTGTTGAAATCCTCCAGAGAGGATAGCGTGCTCCGGAGAAAACATCATAATCATATCCGAAAATATTTTTCAATCGTTCCGCAACATACCAAACGCGCAAACGAGAACTCGCAACAGATCTGTCACCTTTCGTAAAAAACAGAATTTTCATATCAAATTTTTAAAGCGCGATATCACTTCTCCAAAATTCCCTGCTAAATCCCAAATTATTATAAGGAATAGAAAAAGGAAACTCATCGCCGCTATATACTTCAGCTTCTGTTTATTTTCCTTGTCATAATAAAACTTTGTAAGAACGTAGGCCACAGAGATCGCGAGGAATATAAAAAATGGCGCGCGATAGCGAGTCTCGACTATAACCGGGATGACCGCGAGCGGCTGAAGAATCGCGAACAAAATAAATATCCGTTTTCTAAAAATATTTTTAGTCTCATCTCCCAAAAGAAAAACCCCCGCAATGCCAAAACCGAAAAGAATCGACGTCCACAGGAAGGAAGCTCCTAATGTAAATACTTTCTCAAATTTCCCAAGATGATCCCAAAAACCAGTCGGGCGGAGCATGCTGAAATAAATTCCAGCCTTTTCTAATTGTAAATCTATAAATTTAATGGGATGCGCTCTAATAAAACTAAAATATTCCGACCACCCTTTCTCATCAGAGGCAATAATTCCATTTGAGCGCCTAAAACTTGCGATTTCATTGGTTTTATCAAATCCACCTGTCGCGCTAGCATTATTCCCTACCCACAAATCATACCCGCCAGTTGAAGAAGTTAAAATGACCCGGTGGTAAATATTCCAATTGCGGACCGCCCAGGGGGCAACAATAATAATAGGAAATAAAAAAAGCAAAAAAGCATAAGATATCTTATTTCTGTAGAAAAATATTATTGCGCCAGCAATTAGATAAAAAACTATCGTTGGACGCGCCATAAATGAAACGCCTAGCAGAAAACTTGAATATAAAACAGATTTAATATTTGGAGAATCAAGAGTTTTTAATAAGATATAACTTGTCCAAGCAAGCAGAAAGAGAAAAAATGTTTCGGTGAGCAACATAGAATTCAAAATTATTAAATCAGGAGAAAACCCGAAAAGAAACGCCGCCAGCAAACCGACTTGTTCTCGATAGCCATAGTCCTCAAACAGGAAAAGGCATAATTTATAAATTATGAAAGCTGTCAAGAAGCGCAAAAGCCCATGGATAATCCATACAAGCCATATTTTGTGGCCAAAGATTTTATAGATTCCGGCGAGAAAAAATTCATACCCTGGGCCGATGCGGCCGATCCCGTCGTCTAAAGCAGGTGTATTAAAATAATAATCAGGGTGCTCAAGATACCCAATCCCCTGGGCTAGATTCCAGCCGATATTATCGTAGGCACGCGCATCAACTGCCGTCGGGATTCTATAATAGAAGGAGTAAGCCAAACTCGCGCAAAAAATCACGATAAGCACGATCCATAATTTATTTCTCGTTTGTAAGTTCATACTGTTATTTTCGCGAACAAATTCATTCCCAGCTCGAAATAGCCCATTTTGGCTTTAGATAAATCGAAGCCGGCACTCGCCAGATGATCCCGTAAAAGGCGCTTGGAATAATAGCGCTTATGGTCGCGATACTGAGCTTCGTCAATTAAATGCAGACGATATGCTAAAAATTCTCCAATATATTTATTGGGCGGAGTTGGGACTGTAATCAGTAAAATACCCCCGGGTTTCAAAATCCGCTTCGCTTCTTTTAGAATTTCTACCGGGCGCAAAAGATGTTCGAGCACAGCAAGAAGCGTTACCGTATCTACGCTTTTGTCCGTCATTGGAAGCTCATGTTCAACAAAAATATTTTTGAGCGTAATATTGCCCTCGCGGCTTTCAGAAATTTTCTTATCAAGTCCTATGCCTTCTTTTATATAACTCTTGAGATCGCGCAAAAGTTGCGCGTGCGGCCCGCAACCTATGTCGCATAAAATAGCTCCCGGCGGGAGATGTGGCCGAATCTTTCGTATACGTATCCAGCGGAGAAAAACGTCTAGAAAAGAATTCACAAGTAATTCATATAATAGCTTATTTCTAAAAAAGATCAAAGGCGTTCCCCTTTCGGTAAAACGCCTTTGTCATTTGATGTGCCGAATTATAGATTGCTTCCCAAGGAAAGTTTCATTCAGCCGCAGAAACCACATAAGCGCCAAAGGGAACCATCCATAAATAAGCCTGTCCCAAAAAATCCTTGGCGAACGTTTCCATTTCCGTAAAATTTTCCCCATTGTTTTTTTTCTCCGCTTATATTGCTGAGTCGCACACACATTTTCGACCCACAGAATTTGCATTGACGATAGCGGGATTTTGGCATCAATGTTTCTTAGGATCATCTCTATGCGTCCGCGCTTGCAAAGCGGAGCTAAGATAATGGGATTTACGATTTCCAAATCGACTCCGATAAAATCTTTAAAGCTCTTAATTTCTCCGTCGGTTGTATCGGCCGAAGGATTAATAATAAGAGAATCTCTTGGGATGCCCATACGTCTAAGCAGTTTTTGAAGCATTCTTAATTCTGGCTCGCGCATTCCTCTCCATTGCACATTAGACGAGATGTAAAAATGCGTCGCTTTTCTTAAATCATATAGCACTTTTGCGGCGTAAGCGGCTAAGCGCATTTCAAAAGACGGACGATTCGGGCTTTTCCAATAAGGAGCCCAGCTTAAAATTAGGCAAATTTTCAAGCAACTCACCTCCTTTCTACATTGTAAAAATTAGCTTATTTTGACCTACCTGTCAATTAAGTTAAACCAAAGAACCGCGAAAAGCGCGCGGACACCGTCCCAAGGGCGGATTTTTTTACCTTCTTCGTAGGTTCGGCCGGCATAGCTTATCGGCACTTCAAAAATTCTAAAATGAGCATGCGCCGCGCGAGCCGTCAGTTCCGCCTCTATCGCAAACCCCTTTGATTTTATACGGGGCAATATTTCTTTAAGCGAATCTGCTCGAAAAACTTTATAGCAAGTGTAGACATCAGATAAATTAAGATTCGTAAATATATTTGAAAAAAGCGTAACAATACCATTTCCGAGCGAATGCCAAAAATAGAGAACTCTTCGCTCTTCACCGCGAAATCTTGAACCAAATACAACATCCGCCCTGCCTTCAAGTATAGGTTCAATAAGCCTCCCATATTCAGATGGATTATATTCCAAATCGGCATCCTGAATTAATATGATGTCCCCGGCCGCATTTTCAAAGCCCAGACGCAATGCTGCGCCTTTGCCTAAATTCTTCTCATTCCTAACGCATTTTATGCCAGGCATCTTTGAAACAAATTCAAAAGTTCCGTCAGTTGAATAATCATCAACAACAATAATCTCTTTTTCGAGAGGCAATTCGACAGACCTGACTTTTTCAATAACCGCGTTAATAGTCTTTCTTTCGTTGAAAGCTGGAATTATAATCGATAGTTTTTTCATGATTGTTTCGACTTTTCGAGCATAAAATCGTATATCACTTTTGCGCGACCCTCCCAGCTAAAATCTTTAGCTTTTGTTGCAGCTCGCCTTGCCTTTTCTAGCATAATTTGAGGATTTGCGAAAGCCCCATTTATTACATCTAACAGGCTATGCGCATTATCTGCCTCAAAGAAAAATACTTCATTATCAGACACAAATTCGCGTATCGACGGCAAATTAGAGATAACAATTGGCTTAGCCATCAACAAATATTCCGGAATTTTTAAAGGCGAAGTGTAAAGACTGGTCCAATTCGATTTGCCTGAAAATGGGGCGAGAAGCATGTCCGCGGCCGACATATATTCTCCAGCCTTCTGGTGCGAAACTTGCTCGACCCAAATTATTTTCCTGAAGTTCTCATTGCTTTTAAAATTTGCGATTTCATTTCCACGCCCGCCGACTGAAATTATTTTAATTTCTGGGGGCAAGAGTTGAGCCAGCTTAAGCAATGTGAGAATTCCTTTTTCTTCTGACGGAGTCCCTATATAAATTATTAGTTTTTCATCCATGGGAAGCGAGAGACGCTTGCGCGCTTCTTCTCGCGAGAGATTACTTTTGAAATTCAAGTCCACGCCGTTCAACGCGACTATAATTTTATCTTTTGGTACGCCAAATATTTTTGTCAAATCATCCGCTTTTTTTTTATTTGTGGTAATTATCCCGCGAGCAACTCCAAAAACACGCCTATATACAAAACTGGGCAGGCGCTCAAATGCATGGACTTCAAAAAAGAACATGTTTGAACGGATATTTAAAAAATATGAAAGCCAAAAAGCAAGCAATCCATCCCTCAGAAACCAAACTGTATCCGGGTTATGTTTTATAATGATGGACACTCGGCGCGCAAAAAATAAGCTTTTCGGCCAAAAATGAGGCTTGCCGAGCGCCAAAACATTAAATTCATTCCTCACGTCATAATCACCAAAAATTTCCTTAATCGGCGCTCTCAATTCGCGGACATATAGTGTAAATTTCTCCGCCAATCGAGAAAAGGATTCGGACATTTTCATGACCTGAAGCCGGTTTACGAATCTAGAAGGATATGCAAGTGGCGTTAGATATCTTAAATCCATCAGAAAATAGTTGAAAAAAAATGATAATTTGATAATATTGATACAATGAATCCCGTTAGAGATGATAAGTTTTATTATACCTATATATTGCGCAGCAAAAAAGATCAAAGATGGTTTACTGGTTTTACATATGATTTACGGAAGCGCTTTATAAAACGTAATTTGAAAAGTTACGTCAACAATAAATAAAGGGCAGTTTAACTTAATATATTACGAAGCTTGTAAAATGAGGGCGACGCAAGGTCGAGGGAAAAATATTTAAAAACTGGCATGGATAAGTGTTATATTAAAAATAGATTAAAGCGCTTCCTATCTCTAACGGAATGAATAATAGCAAGATTCAGGATAAAATTCACCCATCCACCAAAGATTTTGGCGGGCGGGTTCATGCAATTGGCTGTGACGTGACCGAAAGACAGCTTCAAAACTCCCTTGAAAAAATTGCCGCGATCCCAAGCCTTTCATCAAAGATAGTTTGCCTGCCAGATCTCTATTTAAAAGCGCGCACAGAGGCTCCCGCGTCAATTGTCACAGCAATAAATAACGCGATAGTGCCGACCCTTTCCGCGCCTTCACTCGGCTGTAGTATGGGCGTAATCGCGACGAATCTTACAGCAAAGGATTTAACCGAAAATACCGAGCGCGTTTTTTTTAATCACATGCAAGATGAGCTGGGTAAATATTATAACTTCTGGGACAACATCGCGGTTTGGCTTGGGCTCAAAACACGCCGGTTAAATAAGTACGACCTTTCTTTGGAAGAATTCGACGGCATCGTCAAGAGAGGGGCGAAAGCCGCAATCCAGCGTTATGGTTTTTCTGAAAAAATCCTCGAAAATATAGAATGGGGCGGATCAGTCTATTCGAATGAGGAAATTCGAAACTTGGATCTCAAAAAAATATTACCACGCTCTTCATTCACCAATGGACGTCACGATCTAGGCTACGGATTTAAAGGAAATCATTTCCTTGAGATTCATGTGATTGAAGATATTTTCGACTCAAAAACCGCTTCAGCTTGGGGGCTTTCAAAAGATCAAATTGTTATCTTCTACCACGGCGGCGGAGGCATGGTGCCATATCACATGGGGCGTTACTACGCCAATCGCATGAAAAATAATCTTAAGCAAAAATTCTTCTTAAGAATCGGAAAGTTGTTTTTTCATCTTTTTTCCATGGATGGAATAAAAAATTTCAGAGAGCGCGCGCGCTATTACTTTTTTCCCGAACTTTTTCAGGAAATTAAGGCTGATTCTATGGAAGGTATACGTTACGGGCTCGCGATTAAAGCTGCGCTCAACTACAGCTACGCTTTTAATATCGCATTAATGGCGCGGGTGCGAGATGCTCTGAAAAATACTTTCAAAGATAAGAATATTGAAATCAAACCGATATATGCTCTCGTCCATAATTCGATTATCAAAGAAAAAGTTGGGCCGCACGAGCTATTTGTACATCGCCACACATTAAATCGTGTCGAGGAAGGAAAGCCGACAATTCTTTCGGGCTTCAATAACACAATTTCTTATATCGGTATTGGGCTAAAGCCGCCTCCAGAGACGCTCTGGTCGGCTGAACATGGCGCGGGAGAAAATATAAAACGTTTCGAGCGTGAAGGAAAATCTAGAGAAGACAGCGGCCGCGAAACTATTATTTTCAAGACAAAACCGCCCCCTGCGACGCACGTTAAACATAGAACGGCCGAGGGAGTTGATTTCGTTATGACGAAACTTGAAGAAGCCGGATTAATGCGAAAAGTATTATCATTAAGACCGCTGGCTAGTTTTAAAGGATAAAATATGGATTCAACCAAAGAACTTCGCCAAAAACTACAAGCATTTAAATACGAAGGACGCGAACGCCCGTGGGGTTATCGCGCGCTTCAGCGAGGACCATCGATTTATATTACACGTTTCGCAATCAAGCACGATCTCACCCCGAATCAGATTACACTTGCGGGAATTATCTGCGGAATAATCGGCAGTTTTCTTGTATTTTTCGCCTTGCCATTTAAAATAGCGGGCGCGATTTTGCTATATGCCAATATTCTCTCCGATAAAGTTGATGGTGAAACTGCCCGCTTCCGCATCCAAGAAAAAAGAGGAAAAGTTTATCTGCGAGGAGTATACTTAGACGAACTTAATCATCTCATAATTCCTCCCCTCTTTTTGCTCGGAGTAACGCTTGGAATTATTTCAAATTTCCCCTATAACACGTCCATCCTTGCCTTCACAGGCCTATTTGCTACGCTCTCCCTCCCTTTCCTTCGAGTTTATCATTCGCTCGCTCCGCAGATTTTCATGAAAAAATATATAAAACATCCTGAATTATTCTCTCCATTGCCTCATGCGAACGAGCCTGATCCAATATTCCAGATCAAAAAGAAATATTCTCCTCTAAAGAAATTTATTCAAGCAATTCATCAATTGCAAGATTTTTTTATAATAGTTTTCTTATTATTTCTCTCATTTTTGGGTGAGATAACAATGCCGATGTTCCGTCCGCATTTGCTTTCAGGCCTGCTTGTAGTAATCCTTGGGATTATCCTGCCGCTTATCGTCATCGAAAATTCAATTAAAGGATTCTTTCAAATCGAACACCGCGTGCGGGACATTAAAGATAAATACTGGCAGAAATAGAAAGTTAATTTTCTGTGTTGAAAAGTGAAATAAACTCGCGAACCTCTCTCTCTTTCCCGAATTTCTCGGCGAATTCAAGGCCAGCTTTGCGAAATTTATCGTAAAGTTCTTCGTCCGCCAAAAGTTTTCTTATTTTCTTGCCGAATTCGGCGACATCTCCGGGCTTTATTAAAAACTCTTCGAAGCCGGCTGGTGCAATATCTCTAACTCCGCCAACATCGGACGCGACAAACGGCGTTCCAGCGGCCATCGCCTCCAGAAGAGAATGCGGCACGCCTTCCTCGCGAGATGGCATTAAAAAGGCATCTGCCGCTTGATAATAAGCGACCATATCGCGATTCGGAACAGGCCCGATAACTTTGACAGGTATATGCGAACCAAGCGCTTCTGCCTCAAGTGATTCGCGGTACGGACCATCGCCGACAACAAACAAAACAGCATCAGAATCTCGAATGTAAGATATGATCGGCACCAAAAGATCCGCGCCTTTTCTCTCTGATAGGTGGTGAACAAAAAGAATCAGTTTTGTAGATCCTTTAATTCCAAACCAGCTTTTTGTGGCCTCTTTGCTTTCCTTTGGCAAAAAACGTCCGGCATCCACCCAATTTGAAACAATCTTCCATTTACGAACACGAAAATGCTTTACATATTCTTCAGCAAGACTCTTAGACCCTGTAACTAAAGTTGTGTGGCGCAAAATAAATCTAAAACACCGCTCCTCAAAAAAACCGCGGCGAAAAAGCCAAGGCATGCCGCAATTCCAATAAGAAACTCTCAAGCGGGCAAGCCAGCCTGCGAGCGCTCCATAATATGAGTAGTGAACATAAATATTATTGTATCCTTCTTTTTTCAGCCGCCTCAAAATAAAATAAAGTTCAAAAAAACGCGCAATTCCTTTTTTGTGTTTCTGGACCAGAAATGGAACGTTAAGATTAATCGGACTTACAGCGTTTTCTATCACCGCATAAATATCAATCGCGGAACTTGCGGCGCGGATCAGCTCATAATTATAAAACAAATGAGTATCAGTTTTGTCGTCATACTTAGGCAAAATATAAATTACCTTTTCAGACATGCCTTCCATGATTCAACTAATTTATTCCTATAATCATCAAATGAAACATAAGGCCGGGGAGTATTTTTTGCTCCTTCGGAAAGTTTTTTCAAGAAAGTTTTGTCATTTTTAATTTTAGTTAATGATCCAACAAGCGCTGATCGATCCCCAACCGGAAAAATAATCCCGTTTTGCCCGTCTTTAACAACTTCATGGGCGAGCCCAACGTCCGTCATTAAGACAGGAAGCCTCGATCCAAGCGCTTCAAGCGCAGCAAGGCTATATCCTTCGTAATTCGATGTTATTAATAGGCAATCCGCGCTCTGATAGTAATCAGCAAGATCTTCGGCTGATTTCCATCCTTCAAAATAAACATTCCCCTCAAGCCCATATTTTGCTTCATCTTCAAGGCGCGTCCGAAGCAACCCATCGCCTACAATTACCAGCAAAATTTCCGGTCCCTTATTTACAATTTCACGAAACGCGTCAAGCGCGAGCGATATATTTTTTTCATGAGTTAGGCGAGAAGCCATTAAAACATATAACTCATATCCCGGGTATTTCTTTTTAATATCCAACCATCCTTTCGGCTTACTTGCATCCGAATAAATCGGCAAGACACGGATAGTTGGCAGTTTATAGTTTATAGTTTTTAGAATGGAGTTTTTGATCCGTTCGGATACAACCCGAATTCCATCAGCTCGCGGAATCAGGAAACTAGCTAACCAAATCCTGATTTTGTTAAAAAAAGATCCTCTAAAATAGTAAGGGCTAAAAATATCCGCATGAATTTGCATCTGCCACGGAACGCTAAATTTCTTTGAAAGTTTCCAAGCTAAAAACGAATGCTCGATTTCCTGCGCGGTAATCAAATCAAATTTCTCGCGCAATAAAACTGCCCTAGCTTTTTTATATCCCTTCCAAAATCGAAATAATTTCCCATCTTTCGCATCAATTTTTATAATTTCAAGTTTGTCCAAAACCTTTGCATATTCCCGCATCCGCAAAAAAACCGCGCTCCCCGCCTCATCCACCCATGGATCCGATGAAAACATTAGAACTTTCATCCCGTTAGAAATCCGACCCGCTGTAGGCGCGTTGGTAGAAATCTCCGGTTTCTTATTTCTAACGGGATTCATACAATTTCTTTTAAATAACATTGTTCGCAATAAACAATCCGTGGATCATCCGGCCGATAAACAGCTTCAAATTTAACTCCGCATTTAGGGCAAACTCTCTCAAAAAATTCCAAAACTATTGAGCCAAATTTATCCCTTTTTTCTTTGAGGCGTGCGCTAAAATGTTCAAGCGGCAAAGGCGTATTAAATTTACGATGCAAATCCAGCTCTGCTTGGGTATATCGAAATTTTTTATTATTTATTTTATCAAAAATTATTCTATCTAAAATATCGTTTTTTACGTTTTTAATATCAGCTGGCACATTCTCCGCATTAATTATATCTCCCTTCACTTCATCAAGCTCTTCTTTAATTTCTTCAAATCTATATCCAAACCGCCGCGCATTCTCAAAATCATCATAACCTTTATACGATGAGGCAATCGAAAGATTATACGGAAAAGGTGAGGAATCTGGAGGAAAAAACTCTCCATATTCTCCATCCTTAAACATCTTAGTTTTTATTTCATCAACCTTCCGCCAATAATCGCCCTCTGTATACTGCTTGTTAAAAATACAAAATGATTTATTACTAAGCGCAATACAGCCAAAAACATCATGGCAATTTTTGCAAAAATCAGAGTATTCCGCATCACGACAGCCTGCCATCATAGTAGAAAACAATGTTTTGTAGCAATTATAAGCGCCCGCACATTCATAGGAGAATTCAGTTTCTACTGCACTTACATCGTACGAATCACGAATCTTCGTCGAACCAATGGAATATGCCGTTCGTTCTGAATCCATAACAAAATAACAATTGAAACAATCTCTCGAGTTTATGATATAGTCTCCGGAACTATTCACCAATTTCTCATTATGGTGAGGCTTGTGAATCGCGTTCCGGGATATTTCGTAAAATTTCTTTTTGTATTCAGCTAGAACATTACGATCCCCTAAATTAATTTCCGACAACTTGCTCTGATATTCGTCTTTCGTTAACTGCTCTCCAAAGAAAACATACTTCTTATGGCGCAAATTTATGCCCCCGAAACAATTCGTGCAATTCCGGCAATCATATAGAAAATAACTGTCCAGACAGTTTTTTGAAAATTCCACAAAATAACAATTATAAAGTTCACTGGACTCAAAACATTCATAACAAATAGTGGAGTCAAATGCATCGAAACAATCAACACAATCTTTAGAATTTAAACAAATCGTATAGTGGCAATTTTCGCTCTTGATCGAGTTAAAAACTAGATAGCAATCTTTCAAATGTGTTGAATCGTTAGTAAATTCACTATTTATGCTTGTATTGTCAACATAAAGATTGGGACGCGGCACAACTAGTTGAAGATTCTTAAACTGGTCAAAAAAGCTTCTAGATAAGTCACAATCGCGTTCATATTCTATGGCATCCCATTCACCTCCAAACCAATGTTGGTGATCATAAATTTTATAAGGCGTATTTGGCGGATACTGCATTAAAATTTTTTTGCCCGAAAAAGACGAGATGCCGTAAAAAAGATTAAAAGAATTCCAAACAGCAAGAAATGAACGCATTCGTTCTTTCGGACTCAAAGTCGGAAGAGGCACGCGTATTTTTTTATAAAACGCGACATCTTCAGGTCTAACATAAAATTTCTCGCTAGAAAACCGGCACGTTCTCCACTGTCCTCCCTTCTCGTCGAACTCAAGTTTCGAGAAATATTCATCCAACGCCTTATCAAATTGTGGTGTTTTTGATGTCATAAATCTAAATTCAAACTGCTATGATATATCATAGCGATAAGGTTTTCCTTCTAAACTACTTTCGTGGTTCATAATCTATTACTGCGATTAATCGCAGTATTTAAACTATTTCCTTTAAATAACAACTCTCACAATAGACCTTTAATTTTTTGGCGGGATCGTAAGAAGAATACATTTCTTGCCCGCAATTTGAGCATGGGTATTTCCATAAATAATACGGGTTCTTTTTTTTAAATCGTTCAAAAAGACGCACCTGGTAGTGATTTGTTGGCAACGGAATTTTATATTTTCTATAAAAAGTTAATTCCCATTCCGTAATCTGAAACAATCTTCCGGTCTCGGTACAGATAATCGCTTTTTTCAAGATATCATTTTGGACATCGGCGATATTGTCGGGCAGTTCTTCGCCTTTTATTTTTTCGAGGTCAGAATGCATTATAGGCTCAATCGCGCGCCATCTAGCTTTAAATGTTTTTGCAGATGTTTCATTAAGGGGAACAATCATTTGCGCATAAGTATCATTGTAATAAAAGAATGAGTGCTCGAGGGGCAGAAACTCTCCATACATACCATCCGCAAGCATTTTAGTTTTCATTTCATCGATTTTTTTCCAATATTCGTTTTCAGTATAAGCTTTATTGAAAATGTAATACTCTTTATTTTTTAAACCCGTACATCCAAAACAGTATTTACAATTTACACATTCAAAACAATATTCCAATTGCACACTTTCAGAGACAAAATATGACGCAATAGCTTTATTTACTTTTGCGCCTTCAATGACGTTGTAACACAATTCTCCCGGTCCAAAAATTGTTACATCCATACAATCATCTGCGCCAACAATATCTTGGCTCCAGCGCACATTCGCATTTTTATAAAATGTAATGATCCATTTCACACTTTCGGCATTAAATACCTGAAAACAGTTTTTACAGCCATTCAATTGATCTCCTACAGAATTCGGAGAATTTTTCGCTATTATCGCCCTAAAAATCGCCCGTTGCCGAACAAATTCCGAGAATTGTTTTTTATATTCTTCTCGCACCTTCCTGCTTCCTATATTAATCTCCTTAAGTTTTTCTTGATAATCTTCGCGGGTCAGCTGTTCGTTAAAAAAGCAGTATTTTTTATTTCGCAAATTTACACAGCCGAAACAATTTTGGCAGTTATGGCAATCAAAAAGAAAATATGAATCTATGCAATTTTCACAGTTTTGAATATGCTGGCATTGGTAACAGTGTGTTGAATCAATAACGTCGTAGCTATTTTCAATTTGGTTTACGCGCAAAAGATCCATTGAACTTTTTGCATATACTACCCACACCCCATAATGCACATCTTCAGATAATCCAATAGAGGAAGAAATATAACAGTTCTTACAGTACATACTGTCGGCGGTATAGTCGCTATTTACCATTTGCTTGCTGTATCGAGCAATCGCCATATGCGGCACATCTTTCAGCAGCGCATCGAACTGCATTATAAACTTCTGGTTAATATCATAATTTCTACCAAATTCTTTCGCATCCCAAGTATCTGGATTCCACCAATAATTTGTATCGAAAACCTTATGCGGAGAGGTTTCATCAATTTGCGAAAACGGAAATTCGCCCGGATGCGCCTCACACTTCTTTTTATAAAACCTCAAGATATTTGCCATCATCGCCATGCGCCGCATCATTCTGCATTGCGAGCATAACTGCGGTGGCGGGACACGGAGTTTGTGATAAAACTTAATATCTTCCTGAAAAATTTCAAAATCATTGCCACATTGCGCGCATTTTCTTGAATGAGGTTTTAGGTCTTTCAAAATCCCATCCAGTGCTTTATCAAAATTCGGGGTCTTAGAATTCATAAGTCATTACTGCGATTAATCGCAGTTTTCATTTATTCCTAATTATTTTATTTAATATCTCTAGTGTCTCGCCAATCATATCTTTTTGCAAAAAGTTTTGTGCGGTTTTTTTGGCGTTTTCTGATAATTTTTGTTGGAGATTCTTGTCGCTAAGCAACCGGGTAATTGCTTTAACCCATGCTCCACTATCATTATAACCTGCTATCAGTGCGTTTTCGCCGTCTCGGACAATTTCTTTGTTACCCCCCGCATTAGTTGTTATTATCGGCAAACCTAAAGCCATCGCTTCCAAAAGTTGATGTGAAAAACCTTCATATCCGGTGTTTAAAAGAAAAATATTGCATACGGCAAAAAGCCTGTCGCGCTCCTCGCGCGAGACCTCGCCAATTTTAAAAACTGCTTCAGGAAAATCTTTAGCAATTTCACGAAGCATTTCGAACCCCTTCCACGGGACATCCCGTCCGAAAGAGAATAAAACCGACTTCTCGGATTTTGATATTAAAACTTTTGGCATCTCGACTGTGTTATATATAACCGAGAGCCTGCTCTCCTCGACACCCCATGACATCGCCACCGATGCCAAATAGTTGCTGGGAGTTAAAACCATCTTCGCGTGCCTTGCAACGCGCGACTGAATACGCCGCATGAATTCAATTTTCAGTCCGTATTTTTTCTTTAAAAATTCATCAAGCAAATCCAGAACCCCCCAGCGCTGGAAAGATTGTTCCCAGACATAATCGCCTCCGATTTTCAGAATATACGGCTTTCCGGTAAGCAGACTTGCTAGATAAACCGGCAAGCCTGAAGAGATCGTATCAGTAACCAAAATCAAATCAGCCCATCCGACTTTTTTTAAAATTGCTAGAAGAAACCTAAAATGGCTAAATCCCTTAGGAATTCCTCTGGCAATCTTGGAATAAACAAGAACCTTAACCTCATGCCCCCGCTTTGGCAATTCGTCCGCAAGATATTTGCTGTAAGTCGCGGGTCCACCTACATCGGGCGGGTAAATTCCGGTTGCTATAAGTATTCTCATATTCTTAACCCGCCTGCCGGCAGGCAGGGAATTTAAGAATAATAAACTGGCAAACAATTTGTCCATTTTTGCGGCAATCTTGGACCACTGATATTTCTCTTCAACCAATTTCCATCCGTTTTGAATTAATTTCTCACGCAGAGCCGGATCAGAAAATAAACGATCTATTTTTTCGGCCAAATCTTTAGGATCGTCCACTTTCACCGCAAGTCCCGTCTCACCGTCTTGCAGAAAATCTCTAATTCCCCCAACTTTAGTCGCAATAATCGGGAGACCAGCCGCCATCGCCTCCAAAAAAGCCGTCCCTAATCCCTCAGAACGGGATGGACGAATAAAAATATAAGACTCGTTTAAATATTTAGGGATTTCCTCATTTGGTATATTTCCAAAAAATTTAACTGCGCAATCTTTCGAGAATTTGCCAGCCTCGGCCATTAGTTTTTCAAACTCCGGTCCGTCACCAACAATCCAAAGCTCTGCATCTGGATACTTTTTGTAAATAATCGCGAATGCTTTGATTAAAACATCCACCGCATTTTTTTGCACAAGCCGCGAGACGGTAATAATAATTTTTTCATCCGGTTTGATGCCTAAATTCTGTTGCAAAATAAGGGTTTTCTGGCGATCTGGATTTTCAAATTTTTTCAAATCAACTCCGTTAGGAATAATTTCAATTTGCGAACGCGCGCCAAATGATTTCGCAAGATCGGCTAAATATGAGCTGATGACTTGAATTTTATCCGCGTTCTTAATCAAGCGTCTCCAAAAAAACCCGACAAGCCCGAAACGCGCGCGGCGAATGTGTATTTCAGAATCTCCTTCCTGCAAAGTAAGCAGAAACGGAATATACGGATTTAATAGTTTTACGAAATAGGCACCAATTGAACCATAAGAAACCATCATCCCCCAAAAAATAATCGGACGCGGAAAGTTTTTTCTAAGAGTTAAGAATTTTAAAAAAGCAAAAATCGGCAAGAAAACTTTATCAAAGGAGAAACCAAAACCCAGTCGATAGACCATGATATTTCCAATTTTCTCGGCACGAGCCAAACTACGGTGCGTCCGCGCAGTAATCATTATAAAATTGAAATTGGTTATTTCGTCAGTTATCCCTTTTATCGCAGTCTCCGCTCCTCCTAAAAACGGCAAATACGCATGAGAAAATATTATAACCGTCCCCTGCTTTTTTTCAGGCATTATGGTAAAATAATAAAACAAAAATACATGAAAGTCAAAAAAAGAATCTTGTTTGTAATAACAAAATCTGTCTGGGGAGGAGCGCAAAAATATATTGTCGATCTGGCTTCAGGCCTTGACCGAGATTCTTTTGATGTACTTGTCGCATCAGGCGGACAAGGACATTTGAAGGAAAAAGTAGAAAAATTGGATTTAACATATTTTGAGATCCCCCATTTCGAACGCGATATACGCGCATTCGCTGATATTTTCAGTTTTTTTGAAGTGCTATATCTCATCTTTAAGATCAAACCAGACATTATTCATGTAAACTCGTCGAAAGCCGGCGGAGTTTGCGGCAGTGCAGGATTTATTTATAAAATCTTAGGTCATAAGCTCAAAATGATCTTTACCGCCCATGGCTGGGCTTTCAATGAAAAACGAAGCAAGTATGTTCTATACGCCATCCGTTTCTTCTCGTGCCTGACCTCATTTTTTTATGATTTCATCATTTGTGTCTCGGATTTTGATTTCGCCGAAGCGCTTGTCTTGCAGATCGCCCCAAAAAAGAAATTGATTCGCATTCATAATGGAATCGAAACCAACATCCCCTTTTTACCGAAAGAAGAAGCTCGAAAGGCGCTTGGAATAAACACAGATAAAATAATAATTGGAACCATGGCGGAATTTGTTCCAAATAAAGGCCTCGATATTCTTATTTTATGCGTGGCCGAATTAGAAAAAACTCAAACAAATATCGAAGCTGTCATTATA
>JAHFOJ010000010.1 GCA_023266875.1 Candidatus Giovannonibacteria bacterium
CAGATACGCTTAAAAACTATCCGGAACTCGCCAGGCGTGTTACCGCCCAATCTCAATCGCTTCATTTTGAATAGTTTCGGAGTCTTTTCTAAATTTCGGGGTAACCCAGAAGCCCATATACTTTCCAAGCATCAGGCGGGTTTGTGCATCTAGCGCCGGTATCGCGCCAAACACTATTAAGGTAATCGGCATCAAAAGCCATTGCAAGAACATGTACAAACGTCTTCTTTTTGGCACTCTTTCTGGTCGGGGCGGCAGAAGCGAAGTTGAAACTACTATCGAGGTTATAATGCCAATCATGGCAAAAGTCATAATCAATCGCGTCGCACGCGGAAGATTGTAAGAAAGCACGGTCGAATTAAACGCATCTCCTCCCAAAAGCAAAGGCAGCCAGCCCAAAAAAAACATCAAAAGCGAATTTGTGGGCCAAGACCAAAGCCCTTCAAACATTATCATTGTGAAATATAATTTCTTACGAAGAGGGATCTCCGGTATTTTTAGAAATCCGAAAACCGCATATGGAAAATTTTCCGCGCCCCATGCCCAGCGTCTTTGCTGCTTATAAACATTTTTAACGGTCTCCCAAAAAGTTCTGCCGACATTGGCATCCATGTAAATGGGATATGAGATCGGCTCAGACCGGTAATCTCCTCTGTAAAAAAGAAGTCCGTTCCAAAAAATTCGCGAGTCTTCCGAGACGATATTTTTTTGCCAAAAACCCATCTCTAAAAGCGCCTTGAAACTCATCGAGTGCGAAGAAAAAGTCGCGAGGCGTTCAGGACGTTCTTGCTGCATCATCTGCCAAAAAGTGCTTGAATTCGCGACCACGCGCGAAAATGCTGGAGCGTCCCATAAATTATTATTGAAAACCGGAACAGGCTGGAAACTCGCGCGATGCGGATCTTCCACGGTCAAAAATTTATGAGTGAGCACAAGAAAATATTGTTCAGGCGCTTGCGTGTCTATGTCAAAAGAAGATACTAAAATAGATTCGTAGGTAATACCTATTCCATCGATATACTTTTTCGCGACAAGCCCCGCCCAGGATTCATTAGACCCCTTGCCTGGAGCTTCGCCGGGGAGTCCAGACGGATGAACCGCGGTTATGAAATGCGGAAAATCTTTCTTATATTTCTCCTCCGCTTTTCTTATAACTTCGCGCGCTCTAATGCCCGCGCGCTCTTCGCCGGAAAGAATCACGATCATGCGGTCTTTCGGCCACTTTGACTTAGAAAGGGCGGCAAGTGATGAATCTATAACTTCAAATAGTTCTTTGTGGAAAGGCAAAATTATAACCTGCCAGACATGATCCCATTTTAAATTTTTCAGCCGTTCTTCCCAATCTATCTGCATATTGCGGCGCATACGCTGCCAATTTCCGCGAAGATGGATTGAAAGATAGATCGTTTTTACAAACCAATAGAGATCAAAAAGTATTATAAAAATAGCTGAAGCGACCGGGGCCAACCATGAAGCCAAAACCATTCCCAAAAGCGTTATCCACGCCGCAGCCCCGGGAATAATTTCTAAAATCCGGAAGATTGTGCGATTTTTGCCAGTTAATTCTCCCGCATTCGCGGTATGGAGGTATGAATAATTCATATTGTTATTCTATTATCTTAAGACGTTGTAGCGTAGAAAAAAAGAAATACTAACGCCAATGGTGAGCAGACGAAGCCAGGATCTAATTCAAACTAAAATTGAATCATAAACGCTAATAATATCTGCCATAAAATTACGGCGTTTACGAGCAAAGCTATCAGATAAAAGAAAAATCTAAAAATATGGTCAGTAAATTTGTTTTCAAATTGCCTTTTTAATTTTCTAAAGGTGAAGTCAAGCACAAACCCAATAGCTCCAATAACAAGCAGATAAATTAATGCTTCGAACCCAAAAAATACTCTAGTGTTCCCCTCAGGAGCTTCAAAAATTGATTTTCCTCCATAGTAATTTGCGAAATAATACGAATAACCTAAGTAAATCAGGGCAGCCAATACATATAAAGCTGTATGGTAATACTTTTTCCAAATTGCGCTAAATCCAGTTACTCCGAACAATAAAAATATAGTGACGCTTACGATATCCATACTTTCTTAATTTTATTATAGGCGGAGATACTTATTCAACATGTGTCGACCCGATAGGACTAGAAATTTTGTGGGTGTGGTAGGACTCGAACCTACAGCCTAGCGTGTATAAGACGCTTGCTCCGCCATTGAGCTACACACCCATGAAGTGATCGGAAAGAACCTTAATGGTCATCAATACTTTCTCCGAAAGTCTAGCATCGCCAATAATAACATTACAAGTTCCATGCCGAAATCCTCTCTTATAATTAACACTAGACGTAGCTGTTTCTTTTACATAAGGCTTTCGGAATTGAGAAATGGGAATTTTCGTTAACCTAGACCAATACTTCATTTCTTTTTTAATATCCATATCGTTATAAAGGTGCAAATAAACCTTTAGTCTTCTCTTTGGGACCCCAAAAATCCTATTTAACCAAAAAATAAAGAATTTAATCGATGAAAGTGTATGATTTTTACGCTTTAGAAACTACTGGAGTCCCGAGAGACTGCACCAAGCCAAAAGAAGACAGAATGGATTCGAATTCCTCGCGCTCTATAGTTTCATCTTTTATAAGTTTATGGGCCAGCGAATCCAAAACTTTTCTATATTTTTTCAATACGCCCTGCGCGCGCTTGAAAGCGTTTCGCATTATATTGGTTACCTCCGAATCAACTAATTCCGCCGTGGCGTCTGAATAATTTTTCTCCACGCCGATATCTTTGCCCAAAAATACCAACTCATCCTGATCTCCCAGAGTAATTGGTCCGACCTTATCGGACATCCCGTAGCGAGTCACAAGATTTCGGGCGATGGCTGTCGCTTTTTTTATATCATCGGATGATCCAGTGGTAAGCTCCCCGAAAACCAATTTTTCCGAAGCATAGCCGCCGAGCGCCGAGGCAAGCTCGTCTAAGAAATTTTTTCTTGAATACAGGTGGCGGTCTTCCGAAGGAAGTTTTAAAGTATACCCCGCGGCCCTGCCTCTCGATACTATGCTAATTTTATGGACTGGGTCGGCATCGGGCAAAATAGCTGCGACTAGAGCGTGCCCCGCCTCGTGGTACGCCGAGATCTTTTTTTCAGCAACCGATAAAATATGGCTTTTTCGTTCCGGGCCCAAAAGCACTTTTTCAATAGAGCTCGTAAGATCAAGCTGGCTTAAGGCGCGCCGGTTCTGGCGCGCGGCCAAAATTGCCGCTTCGTTCATTAAATTGGCGAGATCCGCGCCTGAAAAACCCGGCGTTCGCTCTGCGACCGTGCGAAGATTGACACCTTTGTCGAGCGGTTTTTTAGTGGCGTGTATTTTCAAAATTGACTCTCGATCAGCCAGATCAGGAAGATCAAGGACAACCCTTCGGTCAAAACGCCCCGGACGCAAAAGCGCCGGATCCAAAACGTCGGGGCGGTTCGTCGCAGCCATAACAATAACTGATTCGTGTGGCTCAAAACCGTCCATCTCCACAAGAATTTGATTTAGTGTTTGCTCGCGCTCATCATGCCCTCCGCCAAGACCCGCCCCCCGATGTCTCCCTACCGCATCGATCTCGTCGATAAACATGATCGCCGGCGCGGCGCGCTTCGCCATCTTGAAAAGATCGCGGACGCGCGACGCTCCAACTCCAACAAACATTTCAACAAATTCAGAACCAGACATGTGAAAAAACGGTACGCCGGCTTCTCCGGCAACTGCTCGAGCAAGTAAAGTTTTCCCCGTTCCTGGCGCACCCATCAACAAAACTCCCTTCGGAATTCTCGCGCCTATGTCAGCAAATTTTTTTGGGTTTCTCAAAAACTCGACAATCTCCTGCAATTCTTCCTTGGCCTCTTTCGCCCCAGCAACTTCTTTAAAAGTAATTTTTTCCTTTTTTGAATCCGGCTGAATAACTCTTGCCCGCGACTGACCAAAAGTGAAAGCCTGTACATTTGCCCTTTGCACCTGGCGCGCCGCAAGCCAGAAAAATATTCCTATCAGAATAAACGGGAGAAGGAACGGAAGAATGGCTGAGACCCAAAACAGCAAACCTGACGGATTTTGAACTTCTATTACAACATCGGCGAGCGCGTCTTTGGAAACGCCGTAGTTTGCAAGCGTCTGCGTAAGCGAACTCTCCGTTTCCTTTTTTGTGAGGAGATTTTCACCATTCTTTAGCGATACTGTTAATTCGTCGCCATTTACAGAAATCATAGTAACTTCGCCAGCGTTAATTTTCTTCACTAAATCAGTGAGCGCTAAAGCCCCCATCGTTTTTATATTTTCGGTCACCAACGAATATGCCCCCGCGAGGAGCATTAGAATCAAAAGGGCTATTGTAATGTTTCGGGTTAATAGCTTCATCTTCTTTGAGTCTACATATTATATACGCTCCACTTAAAAAAGGAAGGGGCAAAGACAACATGCCCACGCCGCTTTGACTTCTAAATTCGAATCGGCTTAGGATTAATGAATGCCAGCCCAAAAAGAAAAGATTTTCTTGCACTCGCTAAATTTGATACCTGAACTTACTTTCGAAAAAAAACAGAAACTTTTAGATAAGTTTGGTTCATTTGAAAAAGCCTGGCAAGCGAAATCGCAAGAATTGGAAGACTTATTCATAAGATCCAAGGAGAATCTCAATAAATTCTTAAGTATTAGAGATAAAATTGACCCAAAAGATGAATTCAAGAAATTGGGATCACGTGAGATTTTGTTTATATTAAAGGATGAAGAGGAATACCCGCAAGAACTTCGGGAAACCCCATGGCCGCCCTTGGGACTGTACGTTAAAGGAAATATTTCGCGGGAAAGCGGCGTGCGTTTCAAATGCGCGATAGTAGGTACAAGAAGAACAACCGCGTACGGGAAAGACATGGCCGCAAAATTTTCCGAAGCATTATCGAAAGCCGGAGTCATAGTCGTAAGCGGCTTAGCTATGGGAATAGACGCCGCGGCGCATAGCGGAACCCTAAACAGCTCTACGCCGACTTGGGCAATTCTTGGATCAGGCGTTGGCAAAATATATCCTAAAGCAAACCTGTATTTGGCCAAAAACATTCTGCGCCAAGGTGGCGCAATAATTTCCGAATATCCGCCTGACTGGGAGGCGCGTGAATGGAATTTCCCGGAAAGAAACAGAATAGTAGCCGGCCTTTCCCGTCTCACTATAGTCGTTGAAGCGCCCGAAAAATCAGGGGCTTTGATTACGGCGAGATTAGCGCTTGAAGCCGGACGCGAGGTGGGCGTTGTCCCCTCGGATTTGACTAGAGAATCCGCCAAAGGATCAAATAAGCTCATGCGCGAAGGAGCGCACCCGCTTTTGAGCCCGGAAGACGCGCTTTATATATTGGGTCTCGCGCCGGAAGCTCAAATACCGCGCCTTGACAACTTGGATGAAATAGACGAAGCTATCCTGCAATGTCTTTCCGAGCCGAAATCCGGGGAAGAAATATTAGCCGAAACAAAACTTAAGCCGGAAATTATTTCGGTTAAATTAATGGAATTGGAATTAAAAAATATAATTAGCCAAAGATCAGGCGAGTGGGCAAGAAAAATATGAACCCCGTTAGAAAAACTACGAACATGCGCGATCTAATAAACCTTATCCTTGGTTCAAAAACCACGCCTATTTCACATGATTACTTGTATAATTTTCTAAGGGGGTGAAACTCGTAATAGTAGAATCACCAACAAAAGCAAAAACAATCGGCCGTTTTCTCGGCCGCGGCTTTACAGTTGAATCGTCATACGGGCATGTGCGCGATCTTCCAAAATCAAAAATTGGCATTGATACCGATGGCAATTTCGAGCCGCACTACATAATCCCAATAAAAGCCAAGGCGACCGTAAAAAAATTGAAAACGCTCGCTAAAAAATCAGACACAATCATACTTGCTACCGATGAAGACCGTGAAGGCGAAGCAATCGCATGGCATTTGATATCAGCTCTTGGTCTTGAAGACAAGGCCAGTGACAAAATCGAAAGGATAGTTTTTCACGAGATCACCGAAAAAGCCATTAAAACCGCGCTAAAAAATCCGAGAGAACTCGATCTTAATTTAGTAAACGCCCAGCAAGCGAGACGCGTGCTTGACCGCTTGGTTGGATATAAACTTTCCCCCTTCTTATGGAAAAAAATCATGCGCGGGCTCTCTGCCGGACGAGTGCAATCCGCCGCTTTGCGCTTAATCGTCGAGCGCGAAAAAGAAATTAGCGACTTTAAACCGGAGGAATATTGGACGATTGAAGTAAATTTACAGAAAGCTGATTGCAAGAATGAAATTGACGCATGCCGGCCATTTTTGGCAACATTGAGCCAGATCAGAGAAAAAGAAATCGAAAAGCCCGGGCTCAAAGACAAAAATGAAACCGAGAAAATTATTAATGACCTCGGCACATCGGACTTTAAGATTTTATCAGTGGAGAAAAAAGCTGTTGAGAGATCCGCTCGCCCACCATTTACGACATCCACACTGCAGCAAGACGCATGGTCCCGACTTGGCTTTTCTGCCAAAAAAACAATGATGATAGCGCAACAGCTCTACGAAGGAGTTGAGATCGGGGACGCAGGGCAAACAGGGCTCATAACCTATATGCGGACAGATTCAGTAAATCTATCTGAAGAATCAATTTCAAACGCTAATTCATATCTCGAGAATACTTTCGGAAAGAAATATTCCATCGCCGGCGGGCGCAGATTTAAAACAAAAAGCAAGGGCGCGCAGGAGGCTCACGAAGCTATTCGGCCTGCGGATGTTTTTAAATTTCCCGGTTCGCTTTCCAAATTTCTATCGCGCGATCAGGCGCGGCTTTATGATCTGATCTGGAAAAGATTTTTGTCTACTCAAATGCCAAACGCCATTTTTGAACAAACTTTGATCAAAGTAAAAACTACTGGCGAGGGAAAATATGTTTTGCGTTCATCTGGCTCTATATTGAAATTTGACGGATTCTTGAAAATTTATCCGATACGCGCGGAGGAAATTCTACTTCCAGATCTCGCGGCAGAAACTAAACTTTCGGCGCTCGATATTAAATATACCGATCACGAAACACAAGGGCCACCGCGCTATACCGAAGCATCTCTAGTTAAAACTCTGGAAAAATTCGGCATCGGCAGACCTTCAACCTACGCGCCGATAATGTCCACAATTCAAGACCGCGGTTATGTCATTAAAAATGAGAAAAAACAGCTTGCTCCGACAGAAATTGGCGAAAAGGTTAATGGTATTATAGTGGAAAATTTTCCACAAATCGTAGACATAGATTTCACAGCAAAAATGGAAAGCGAGCTGGATGATGTCGCTGAAGGAAAGAAAGAATGGGCGCCGGTTATCAAAGAGTTCTATGAGCCATTTATAAAACTCCTCGAAGAAAAATACGAGACAGTTGAAAAACAAAATATGACCGAGCCTACGGATGAAATATGCGGCCTTTGTGGTAAACTGATGGTTATCAAACATGGACGATTTGGGCGTTTCATGGCTTGCTCCGGATTTCCGGATTGTAAAAACACGAAAGCGCTCCCGCCGGTCTCACTTAACATAAAATGTCCCAGATGCCATGAGGGAAACGTGGTAACTCGGCGCACCAGGCGCAGTCGCGTATTTTTCGGCTGTTCACGCTATCCGGAATGCGATTTCGCGACTTGGCAGGAACCAACAGGTAATGCTTGCTCCCAATGCGCATCCCCTCTCGTCAAGATTAAAGACGGAATAAAATGTTCGTCTAAATCCTGCGATTATAAAGGAATGGAAATTGACAAAATCACAGCAATGCAAAAAGAGGGGTAGCCCCCCACACCAAAGTTTTTGCAAAAACTTTGGTGTGGGGGTAAACTCAAGAAATGACTTGGCAGGAATATTCTAAATTACTTGCCAAAAAGGGCTTAGAAGAAAAAGACCGAAATTTTTTGGAAGCTGTTTTTGAGTTGGCATCATACGTGCACGAAGGAGAAACACGCGCGACAGGCGAGCCCTACATCACCCATCCCATCAGCGTTTCCCTTAAAATTGCTGATCTGAAACTTGACATCGCTTCTATCGCAGCTGGGTTATTGCATGACGCAGTTGAAAAAAATCCTAATGTTCTTAAAACTATCCGCCAAAAATTCGGCAACGAAATTGCCTTCTTGGTAGATGCTGTGACAAAAGTCGATCGCGTCAGCGCGAAAGGAGTAAAGCGCGCGCTTGAATCTGTGCGAAAAATGTTTTTGGCAGTAGCACAAGATATCCGCGTGGTTATGATTAAACTCATGGACCGGCTTCATAATATGGAGACGCTAGACGCACTGGCAAAAGACAAGCGGGAAAGAATCGCAGAAGAAACTTTGTCTTTATATGCCCCCTTAGCCGAGCGCTTGGGCATGTGGAATATAAAAGGAGAGTTGGAAGATTTAGCTTTCAAGCATCTCTGGCCGCGAGAATACGCTGAAATGCTTGAGGCCGTAAAAAATCATGCGCCGGAGCGCGAACGCCTTATTAGGAAAATTGCGAACGTAATTGAATCAGAGCTCAAAAGAGAAAAAATAAAAATAAAAGAAATATCTTTTCGTGTGAAGCATCTTTATTCAAGCTGGCTTAAACTAGAAAAGTACGATAATAATTGGCTTCTCCTGTCAGATCTTATTGCGTTAAGAATAATTCTGGAAGATGTGAAAGATTGCTACTCAACCTTGGGCATTATTCATAAGCTTTGGAAACCGGTCCCCAGCAGATTCAAAGATTATATAGCGCTTCCGAAGCCGAACGGGTACCAGAGCTTACACACAAGCGTATTTACAGAGAATAATTACATAGTTGAATTCCAAATTCGCACCGAGGAAATGCACCGCGAAGCTGAAAATGGCATCGCGGCCCATTGGGCTTATTCTGAATTTGGAAAGCCAAAAAAAGGATTTTCTGCAATTGGAAAAAAATTTAATTGGATAAACCAGCTTGCTAACTGGCATAAAGAATTTGAGCACGAGCACGCTTCGACCGAAGATCTGCTGGAAGCGCTGAAAATTGATTTTTTTAAAGACCGCATATTCGTCTTAACCCCAAAAGGCGATGTGATTGACTTGCCAAAAGGCGCAACACCGCTCGATTTCGCCTATCACATACATTCGGAAATAGGCAACCGCGCGTTCGGCGCAAAAGCGGACGGGCGCTTGGTTTCATTTTCTCGCGAACTTCGATCAGGAGAAGTAGTTGAAATCACCACGCAAAAAAATAAAAAACCGTCCCGAGAATGGCTCCACATAGTCAAGACAAGCTTGGCAAAAAATAGAATTAGAAGGGCTCTTAGAATAACCGATAAAGATTCATTTCTCGCAATCCAAGAAAAACCAGTCAGCACAAGCGTTTACGCAAGAAACCGGGTCGGCCTCATAAAAGATATTTCGGGAGTATTCGCCAGCCTTCATATTAATATTCAAACCCTAACAGCCAACCGATCTGGAAACGATGAAGCTCCAATACTTATAACCTTTATACCTAAACAAAAATCAGACGTGGCAAAAATAGAAAATCGTCTAAAAAAAATCCGGGACGTAACAAAAATTAATTCTAAAATTAAATCGTAAACTCATCCACATCTCGATCAGACGCAAGCGCTTGGGAAGCTTCAGGCAATAAGTCTTCTTCAGGTTCTACATTCGGCAACATCGAATTTGGCTCGGCAACAGATACGCTAAACGCTTTAAGCTCGCCATCAGACGGGCGAGTATCTTCTTTGCTTCCCTCCAAAAGAAACTTAGCGAAAATTTCGCGCAATTCTTCTTCGGAAAAAAATTCGATCGAAATTTTCCCGCCCATTCCGCGCTTTTCAATTGAAACGCGTGTTCCAAGCGTGTCTCGCAGTTTGTCTTCCAAAGACTTCATCACTGGATCAACCGGCTCTTTTTTCCTCGCTCGTTCAACAGCAATTTTTCTTGAAATGCGTTCCGCTTCCCGAACGTTCAAATTTCTGTATAGAATATCCTCAAACAAAGCTTTTTGCTCTTGTGGCCGATCAGACAACATTAGAAGAGGCCGCGCGTGCCCCTCGGAAATATGGCCATTTTTCAATGCTTCCTGCATATCTACCGGAAGTGTGAGCAAACGCACTGAATTTGCCACATATTCGCGAGACTTGCCAACCCGCGCACCAATCTCCTTATGCGTAAGAGAAAACTCCTGCGCAAGCTTTCTAAATGCGACCGCGCGGTCAAGCGCGTTTAAATCTTCTCTTTGGACATTTTCTACAAGAGCCATTTCCAGCTTAACCCTGTCCGCAGGTTCTTCACGAATAATAACCGGAACGTCTGAAAGGCCAGCTAAGCGTGAAGCGCGAAGGCGTCTCTCTCCCGCAATCAGTTCATATTCATTAACCACTCCTGTCGGCAAAGTTTTTTCGGTTCTAACCACCACCAGTGGCTGAAGAACCCCATATTGGCGGATGGATTCCGCGAGCTCCGAAAGTTTTACTTCGTCAAATTCCTGACGAGGCTGAAGCGGATTCGGCTTTATTTTATCGAGCTCAATAAAAAAAATGCTGGATGGTTTCGCTGGTTGATTCGTTTCTGGCATTAACTTAGAATATCGAAAATCTTTTTAATTGACAATACCTCAAAAAGCTTATAAATTCGTAGTAGTAACGTATGCCGCGGTGGCCATCCGCCAGATGGCGGATGGCAGATTAACCCCGCACCAATTTTGCCCGAGTGGTGAAATTGGCAAACACGCACGACTCAAAATCGTGTGCCTCACGGCTTGTGGGTTCAAGTCCCACCTCGGGCACACAGGCAAAAAATATGGTGCGGGGCACACAAAGCATACGCGGTATAATCAAAAAAATAAATGAACGGCTAAACTTACGACGATGCCTATAATTGCGCCCGCGATTATATCGCTTTCCCAGTGAACTCCTGCAATCATGCGACTTATGGAAATAATCAGAGCTCCGAGTAAAAATATACTTCCCCATCGGATATCGTAAAGAAATGCCGTAGTCGCAAGCGAAAAGAAAAAAGCAGCATGCCCAGATGGAAAAGCGCTGCCCGGAGAATCCCCAATCAACGATACGGCGCGCCAAACTTCATAGGGGCGCTTTTTTTGAATGAGCCATTTAAGCGGCTCCGCAAGCAAAAACCGCGCTGCAATAGAAGCGACTAACGCCTCCCAGAGAAATATCCGGGAAGCGCCCAACCTAAAAACAAAAAAAATATAAACCGGCAAAAATATCACCCAGCAGAACCAAACCGCCAGAAAATATATAAGCGAGTCTAGCGTGTTATTTTTGATATTTTCTGGCGAAAAAATTAATAATCAAACTTGATGCGAATCCCAATGCCGCTCCGCCTATAATATCGATCGGCCAATGGATTCCCGCATAAACCCTCGCAACCCCCATCAGAAGCGCGCCGATAAAAAATATGGTTCCCCATTTGTGGTCATAAATAAAAATAGTTCCCGCGATTGCGAAGAAAAAAGCCGCATGCCCGGAAGGGAAAGAACCTCCGGGAGTCTGCTCGATAAGTTTTTGCAATGTCTGAATGATTTCAAAAGGCCTCGGCTTATTATAAAAATGCCTGATAATCTCGGTAAAAACGAAACGTGAAAGTACCGATGCTCCACCAGCTTCGAGCGCAATATAAAACCTTGCCTTTCTATCGCGCAGTAAAACAAAAAGAAGAAGCAGAAATATCAATATCCAAGAAAAATAATTTCCAAAAAATCTGATTATAAAATCATACGTAATCATTTCGAAAGTTCGATTAGGTTTCTGAAGAGCATCGCGATGGTAATCGGCCCCACGCCTCCCGGGATGGGCGAGAAAATGGAAGCTTTTTTTGCAACATCCGGATCGATATCGCCAACGATTTGTCCAGATGATTCGGAAGTTCCGCAATCAATCGCGACAACTCCATCGCGAACCATATAAGGCTTTATTATTTTAGGCTTTCCCGCTCCTGAAATTATTATATCAGCTTTTTTCGTATAATCCTCCTGATTTTTTGTATTTTCATCGATCACGGAAACAGTGGCGCCCTCATTAATCAGCCAAAGCGCTGCAGGTTTCCCAACAAGCCTCCCCGCACCAACAATAACCGCATTTTTTCCTTTCAGGTCAATTTTATTTTCATCAAAAATAGCTTTAATCGCGGCAATCACGGGAGGTAAAATTTTACTTTTGCCGGTTGAGAACCTCCCCCATGTGCGCGCGGAAAGCATATCCGGATCTTTCTCCGGGATAATCGCGTCCAAAATATACTGCGTATTAATTTGGGGCGGCAAGGGCAACTGCACGATTACTCCTGAAATTTCTTCGATACGCACAACTTCTGAAATTTTCTCTCGGAGTTTATTTGTCGAGATATCTTTGGGAACTTCATATATCCGCACATCCACTCCTATTGCCTTGGCAAATTTTTTCTTGACTTCCAAATATTTCTCCGTAACCGGGTCTGCTCCGACTTTAATCACCGCGAGCCGTATTTTCTTTTTCCCAGCCAAAGGCTGGTCCGCCTCTGGCGGAAAAACCTCCTCGCGAAGCGAGGATTTGATTTTCTCTGCGATAGCTTTCCCGTCAATAATCATTTCTTGGATAAAATCTTATCTATCCTCTGGGCTATATTTATCATATCTTTTTCTTTCATTCCTTGAGTTGTGACAGCTGGTGTTCCGAGGCGGATGCCGGAAGGGTTGAGCGGGCCTCGTGGATCTCCGGGGATAGTATTTTTGTTTGCAATAATTCCTTCTTTCTCCAAAGCTCGCTCGGCATCTTTCCCCGATATTCCCTTGCCGTTCATCCAAGTATCAACCAAAAGTAAATGTGAATCCGTTCCTCCCGAAATAACTCTCCATCCTTTTTTCTTAAGCTCTTCGGCAAGCGTCTTCGCATTTTTAACAACTTGCTTCGCATATTTTTTGAAATCTGGATTCATCGCTTCTTTCAAACAGACGGCAACCGCGGCAATCGCATTTTCGTGCGGCCCGCCCTGAAGCCCGGGAATAATCGCTTTATCTATTTTTTTATCAAACCCCCGCTCGTCTTTCTTTACAAAAATTATGGCAGCTCTCGGCCCGCGAAGCGTTTTATGCGTTGTTGTTGTAACGACATCTGTATACGGAAACGGACTTGGATAAACTTCCCCCGCGACAAGCCCTGCCATGTGTGACATATCTACCATCAAAATTGCGCCGGATGCGTTAGCAATTTCCCTGAATTTCTTCCAATCGACAAATCTTGGATATGCTGTAAATCCTGCGACAATTATATTCGGCTTTTCTTGGATCGCAAGTTTTTTAAGCAATTCGTAATCAAGCACTTCTGTCTTTGGATCAACTTCATATGGAACCTGTGCCCAAAATTTTCCAGTCATGGACATTTTCTGTCCGTGCGTTAGATGCCCTCCCGAAGAAAGCAAAAGCCCCATTATTTTCCCTCCGATAGGGACGAGCGCGGAATATACGGCGAGATTTGCCGGAGAGCCCGAGAGTGGTTGAACATTCGCGTGCCATTCGTTTGGATTTAAATTGAAAAGCTTAAGCGCGCGTGAGCGGCAAACATTCTCAACTTTGTCGATAATTACATTTCCCCCGTAATACCGCGCGCCCGGATATCCCTCTGAATATTTATTCGTGAGCTTGGAACCAAGCGCCTCTAGAACATCACGCGAAACATAGTTTTCAGAAGCAATAAGATTGACGACATTTTTCTGCCGCTTCTCTTCGGCTTTGATTAATCTTTCTATTTCCTTGTCTTTCATTCCGTTAGAAAATTAAACCACCTCCCTAAGATAACACCTCTCACAATAAACAATCTCCGGCCTATCTGGGGCATATGAAGTCTCAAATTCATTGGAGCAGGAAGAGTCTGAATGGTCATGTTTGGCTGTGTTGGTATATATACTGTTTGATGATTTGGCTCCATTGCATTGGCATTGTCTATGCCATAGCTTGAGAGGGTTTCGTTGTTTGATTCTTTGGTAGTGTCTGCAGTTGGGGCAGAGGCGTGGTATAGGAAGGTTCTGTTTCCTTAGGAAGGCTAGTTCAGTAGGTATGATTCTGAAAGCTTCTGTGCATTGTTCATTGCACTTGGAAACCGAGTTTCCAAGTTCGTGGTGAGCGCATTGGATTATCTCATCTAATACGGAGTCCTTGATGTCCTTTATATGGTCTGATATATCTTCTGTCTTTAGTGTTATCTGGTAGTTTCTGGGTTCAGGATCTTTCCATGAGTATCCTTGTTTGATGGCTTCTTCTTTGGTTAGAGGGAAGTATTCTTGGGCTATTGTCTCGTTATATGAGAAGGGAGATAGCTCTGGGGGGAAGAATTCGCCATACTTATATACTCTTCCTTTCTTGTCTATGTATGGCATGTCGTTCATGTGCTTGATGATCTTTGGGACTAGAGATTCGTATTCTTCCTTGGTGTATTGTTTGTTTAGGATGCAGTAGGATTTGTTACGCAGGCCGATGCAGGCGAAGAGGTTGGAGGAGGAGTGGCAGTTGAAACCATAAATAACATCATGTCCACTTCGGCTTACCACTACAAACTTAACGCGCGAAGTTGCTATACCAGTATCAATAACTTCATACATCAAATCCCCTAATCCCAGTCCATAACCGTCAAACGTGTCTTTCAGATTCCATCCTCCATGAGCTACGTAACGACAATCTTCCGCGCCCTCATAGACATCAAAGCAGTAGTAACAATTTTTTGTATTACCAACATTGTCTCCTATAACATTTACGGCATTTATAAAATGGCCAAACTGCCTCACATATCCAAGTTTTAATTTTTCAAACTTTTCCGATATCTCCGAATAAGTTTTATAGCTACCTAAATCCAGCTCCTTAATTTTTTTGTTATATTCATCTTTTGAAAGCTGCTCATTAAAAAAGCAATTTTTTCTATTTCTCAAATTGATGCACCCGAAACAATCTGAACAATTCCTGCAATTATACAAAAAAGTTGAGTGGTTAGACCCAGTCGCGTGTTCGCTAGAGGCAACATTAAAGCATCCGATTCCGTATGAAATGTTGTAACAGAGCTCACACTTTTCAGATTCTAAAACATCAAAAGAATCTTTGGAATGAACGGCACCCCTACTATATGAAACTTTCTCGTTCCAGATTGAGGCAAATAGTAAATAACAGTCTTTACTTTCTTCATTATGATTCCCATACTCGCTATTGATAGCGTTGGTATTAAAAACATTTACACGCGGCACTGAATCTAGGAGCTCCTTAAACTGTTGGAAAAAAGGTTTTGTAAAATTATATCCCTTACTATAATCCATCGCATTCCATTTATCAGACCACCAAAATTCTCTATCGAAAACTTTATAAACCTCATTTTGAGGATAAATTGCGACTATATCTTCACTATGCCCAGGGGCATCGCATTTTCTGCGATAAAGAGATCTCTCGTTCCTCCAAGCCATCCTTCTTACCATCCGGCACTCTGGGCACCAAGTCGGCGGAGGGACAGAAATCTTCTCGTAAAACTTAAAATCCTCCGGTTCGATAGTGAAGTTTTGTTTGCAGTTCTGGCAAATTTTGGTTTCAGAATTCATTAAAATCAGCTTATCATATCACAGATTTTTTGTAATTCCTCGCCGAGGACTGCACCTTCACGGATTATTTCCAGTCTGTCGCCGGATATATCCACAACAGTTGAGGGTAATCCCCCAATCGGAAGCTCGCCAGAGATATTCGCCGAAGTCTGTAATAATGGCCCGCCGAACTTTTCAAGAAGCTCAAGAATAAATTTATCATTCGGGATTCTAAATCCACCAATATCTTTTTTTAACACACAGGTTACCTTGCCGGGCCAAACTCGTTCCAAACATTTTTTTTGCCTTTCGGAAACGGGCGTAATTTTCTCGACATCCCCGATCGAGCCCACAAAAATCGAAAGAATCTTTTCTTTCGAGCGCTTTTTAATTCTAAATATTTCTTCTTCGGCTGATTTATTATAATAATCGCAAATCAAACCATTTACGGTGTCCGTGGGGATTTCGACAACACCTCCATTTTTTAAAATGTCTACAATTTCATTAACACTTTTCACCCCGTTAGAAAATCTAAAAATGGCCCTCATAACCACTGCTATTCTAACAATTTTATTAAATTCTTATTAAAACAAGATAATGCCATAAATTTTCTAATGGGGTTCACACCACAAAATTTATCAAACGGTTCGATATAAAAATTATTTTCCTTGGAGTTTTTCCTACCAAATAAATTTTCACATTTGCGTCCGCGCGGGCGAGTTTTTCGGCAGCAGCCTGATTGATGCCGACAGAAGCTTTTAGGGTCGCGCGAACTCTGCCGTTGATTTGAATCACCATATCAAAATCGGCCGCGGTGATTTTTTTAGTATCAAATTTCGGCCAAGGAGCAAGATGGATCGAATGTTCTTTTTTAAAAGATTTATTTTTCTTGAATGATTGATATGATTCCTCCGCCAAAAACGGAGCGAACGGCGCCAAAAGTTTCAGAAAAATTTCATATGCCCCCCAAGGCACAGTTGATAATTCTTCCAAGCCGTTTAAGAGCATCATTAATTGCGAAATAGCCGTGTTATAGCGGAGATTTTCAATATCCCCGGTGATTTTCTTAATTGACTGATGTAAAAATATTTCACTGTCTTCCGGCAATTTTTCTTTTAAAGTTCTTGCAAGCTTTTTTGAAATATTTTTTGCACGCGTCAAAAATCTGGTGAGGCCGGAGATTCCGGCATCGCGAAAATCCCCTCCTTGGTCAAGCGGTGATAAAAATGCCAAATACATCCGCATTGCATCTGCCCCGAATTTTTTGAAATAAAAGTCCGGGCTTACTACATTCCCTTTTGATTTGGACATTTTGGATCCGTCCTTAATTATTAGGCCGTGCGTCCTGAATTTCTTGAACGGCTCATTAAAATCAATCACGCCCCAGTCTTTAAAAACTTTTGTGATGAATCTTACATAAAGCAGGTGCAAAACTGCGTGCTCCGCGCCGCCGATATACATATTTACCGGAAGCCACTTTTTTGCGAGCGCCTTTGAAAAAATTTCTTTTTTATTTTTTGGGTCAATATATCTCAAAAAATACCAGGCGGAATCAAGGAATGTATCGGAAACGTCAGTTTCGCGCCGAGCCCAAGCTTTGCACTTTGGGCATCGGACTTTATAAAATTTTTCTTGGGCAGCCAATGGTGAAACGCCCGTTCCTTTGGGCTGATAATTTTTGACAAAAGGAAGCCGGACAGGCAAATCTTCCTCCGGCACAGCCTGCCAGCCTGCATTCTCTTTTCCCGCCGAAGCCTCGGCGCAAGCGGGGCAATAAATCATAGGAATCGGCGGCCCCCAATAGCGCTGGCGCGAAATTAACCAATCACGGAGACGAAATTGGGTCTTACGTTCACCACCGACAAATTTTGTAATTTCCCATTTGGCGGTTTCGGAATCAGTTCCGGAAAATTTTTCTGAATTAATTGTAGCGCCCGAACTAGTATAGGCTTTATCGCCATTTTTAAACCAACTCCAAATAAACGGCCCATCAACAACATTAATAAATGAAGCTACTTCTTTTTCGTTTACCCAAACTGGGTCATGTTTTTGTATTTCTTCCGATGAAACTTCTCCATGATCATCAGAATCTACTTCAAAATAAAGTATATTTATCTCTGCATATCTATTTTCGTCTTTGTGGGCAGCGAAGTATTCAGTGTGAACCTCAAAATTTAACTTCCTGACAAAACGAACATTTTTATATCCTGTTTCTTCCCATATTTCTCGTTCAGCGGATTTCACTGCGTCTTCATTGTCTTCTACGCCACCGATAATAAATGTACGAGGCGGATTATCGCCCCAAACCTTGCCCTTCCACTGCAACATGAGAATCTTGTCATCAGTTAATCTCCGTAAAATTACATGAACTGTTTTACGATGAATTGTTGATTTTTCGGGTCGCGGTGGGTTAACTATTTCAGAAAATTTAGGAGCTATTACTTGTCGAATCGGCAATTTATATTTCTTAGCGAACTCAAAATCCCGCTCATCATGCGCCGGAACTGCCATTATTGCTCCTGTGCCATAGCCCGCTAGCACATAATCCGCCACCCAAATCGGGATTTTTTCTTTATTGGCTGGATTTATGGCATAGACTCCGCTTAATTCAACGCCTGTTTTTTCCTTAGCCTCCGCGCGATCCTCTAAACTTCTGGATTTTGCTTTTTCTATATATTTTTTTACTTCTTCATAATTCTTTACTCCTAATCCGTTATTCCGGAGTAAGGCGTGCTCCGGCGAAAGCACCAAATAGGTAGCCCCAAAAAGCGTGTCAGGCCTAGTTGTAAATACCTCGATTGAAAATTGGGAAGTTGTAATGGAAAATTTTATCGAAGCCCCTTCGGAACGCCCGATCCAATTTCTTTGGGCTATTTTTATCGGCTCCGGCCAGTCAATTTTTTCCAAATCGGTGAGCAATCGTTCGGCATATTTTGTTGTCCTAAAAAACCACTGTTCCAAATCTTTTTTTACTACATTTGCTATGCATCGCTCGCATTCTCCGGAGATAACCTGTTCGTCCGCCAAAACGGTTTTGCATGACGGGCACCAATTGACCGCCATTTTTTTCCGATATGCAAGGCCGCGATTAAACATCTGGACAAAAATCCACTGTGTCCATTTATAATATTCCGGATCATATGTTTCCAAATGTTCGTTCCAGGCAAATCCGTTGCCGATCGCGCCAAGCTGGCGATAAAAATTTTTCTCGGTTACCTTCGCGAGCTTCATCGGATGTTTTTTTATTTTCAAAGCGTAGTTTTCAGAATGGATGCCGAAACCATCAAGTCCGATTGGCTCAAAGACATCTAGTCCTTGCATACGCTTGAATCGGCCAAAAATATCGACCCCGGAAAAAGTTCGAACGCCCCCGATATGCAACCCCTCCGCCGATGGATACGGAAACATCATCAAATTATAAAAAGGCTTCCGTATAACGCTCGACTTGCTTTTTCCTTTCGGCAAACTCAAAAGGGGTTCGTAGACCCCAGCCTTTTGCCATAATCGATTCCATTTGTTTTCCAATTTAGAGTAGACAGACATATTTAAAAATTGTATTATCTTTAAAGCACTTTTTCAATGGCAAGGAGGAACTATGCTAAACATAGCAACTGCGACCAACTTCTACTTGGATTTGAGGTTCGATAAAAAATTAAAACATCTTCCAACCAATAAGAAAGTAGCAAGACTTCGAAAATATCTCAATAACAACTACGAGGAACTTGATGGAAAATCAAGGAGACGAATCAAAAACGAGATCGAGCGCTATAAAAAAGGCGAGTTGAAATAGCTAATAAATCACGCGGCAGAGGGCTTCCCCTCTGCCGGTGTTTTTTAAATACTAAAAATCTTCTCGGCGTTTTGGGTTGTTTGCTCTGCGACTTCTTCCAAAGTTATTTTTTTTATCAGGGCGATTTCTTTACCAACTTCAATTACATAACTAGGTTCGTTTCTTTTGCCGCGGTATGGGATCGGGGCTACGTACGGCGCGTCGGTTTCGAGTAAAATTCTGTCCAGTGGGATATAATCAACTAATTTTTCATACTCTCTGGCAAATGTGATTACTCCCCCAAACGAGAAAGAGAAACCTAAATCCATTAGCTTCGCCGCTTCTTCTTTTATTCCGGAGAAAAAATGAATGACTCCGGGGTACGGAGATTTAAGATTTACTATTTTCGATTTAAGAATATTAATTAAATCGGTAAAAGCCTCACGGCAATGGATCATGAGCGGCTTCTTTAATTCCTGTGCAAGCTCGATTTGTCTCTCAAAAATTTCAAATTGTTTTTTCTTTGTATCTTCCTCAAGCCTATGATAATCCAAACCGCATTCTCCTATCGCGACGACTTTGGGATTAAAAGCAAGTTCTTTATATTTTTCATAATCAAACTCCTCTCCTCGGGACGTAAATGCCTTCGCGGACTCTCCTCCTCCAAGTTCCTGTACATCATGAAATGATTTTGAAGTATGAATGGGATGCAAACCGACCGTAGCCCATAAGCCTTCATACTTATTGGCCAAATCTATCGCGGCTTTTGATGTATCGATCTGCGTACCGATATTTATCATCGAAACTCCGGCTCCGCGGGCTCTCTTTATTACTTCATCTAAATCGTCCTTAAACGCCGCGAACTGAACATGGGTATGAACATCAAAAAACTTCTGCATTATTTTTCAGCTGAATTTTTTGCTGTTTCAAGCCGCGGGAACAGAGGAGGGATATCTTTAACCACAAATTTTTTCCAAGAGGATTCGGCCGCACCGATCGAAAGCATATCAAAAATTTTAGCTGATGTGTTGGGCATGAATGGCAAAAGCATTCTTGCGATAGTCGCGAGCCCATAAGCGAGATTCCACAAAACCGCTTTTGTTTTTTCTGGATCGGTTTTTATGAGCTTAAATGGCTCATTCGCTTGGACGTACCCATCAAGCTCGCCAAGAAGCGCGAAAACCAAATTTGCGGCTGAATTAATATCATATTCTTTCATATGGGTATGATATTTCGGCAATATCGAATGCTCAATAAAATAAGACACCGAAAAATATTCAAGTTCAATCGATGGTGATCGGTCTTCTGAATTAAAAAAAGTGGTTTTTTTATGCATAGGAACAGACGCTAAAACGCCGTCGTCCGGTCGCGAAAGTTCAGAAGAAAAATAATTCTTAATCATAGTCGAGACACGCCTCGCATAATTTCCTATTCCGTTAGATAAATTGCCGTCGTAAGCCTCAATAAATTTTTCTTCTGTAAAATCGCCGTCAGAAAAAAGCGGGATTTCTCTGGACAAATAATAGCGCAACGATTCGGCTCCGTATTTTTCAATAATCCTAAATGGATCTACCACATTCCCGAGGGTTTTTGACATCTTTCTGCCTCCAGATTGAATCAGGCCGTGGACTAAAATAGTTTTTGGCAAAGGCAGATTTGCTGAAATAAGCATGGCAGGCCAAATTGCCGCGTGGAATCTTAAGATTTCCTTACCCATAACATGCAAATCCGCCGGCCAAAATTCAGTAAATTTTGATTCATCCTCTGATCCATACCCAAGAGCTGTAATATAATTAGTTAGCGCGTCACACCAAACATACATAGTCTGCATAGCGTCTCCCGGAACCGGTATCCCCCAAGAAATATCCCTGGAGGGGCGGGAAAAACTTACATCGCGAAGACCCTCTTCAAGTAATGAGAGTATTTCATTTTTTCTTGTCCCCGGTAAAATAGACAATTCGCCAGATTCAATCTTTTTCTTTATTTCGGCGTTATACTTTGAAAGTCTAAAAAAATAATTTTCCTCCTCAATATACTCCGGCACTTCGTTGTGGTCAGAACATTTTCCATCTATCAGGTCTTTCTCAGTCACAAATGCTTCGTGACCAATGCAATAAAGTCCCTTATATAGCCCCTTATAAATATCGCCATTCTCGGAGAGCTCATTCCATAATTTTTGCGCCCCGGGCCAGTGGCGCTTTTGATCTGAAGTAAATATGAAATCTGAATTGGAAAGATTTAGCGCTTTTGCTAAGTTTATAAAAACTTCGCGCTTTTTTTTGACAAATTCACTAACTTCCTTGCCTGCCGCTTCTGCAGCGCGCACGTTTTTAGCGCCATGCTCATCGGTTCCAGTCAGAAAAAAGGTTTTTTCAGCTAAAGAAACATGATATCGGGCAATAATATCAGATATGACACCTGTATAAGCATGCCCCAAATGCGGCGTTGAATTAACATAATAAATCGGCGTAGTTATATAAAATTTGCCCATTTTTAAAAAATGTCTTTAGCCAACCGGCTCACTTCACAAAACAATTTCTTTTCGCCGAGCAATATCTTGAATAAATTCCATTAGCGCTGTGGCTATCGGCACAGAAAGAAGAATTCCAAAAATGCCGCCGAGAGTCCCCCCAATAACTATAGCAAGCACCACCAATAGCGGAGGAACGCCTATTGTTTTTCTGACAACTAAAGGATAGATTAAATGATTTTCAAATTGTTGGACGATGACGAAAAGTATTAGCACAGACAAGCCTAAGACTGGTTTTTGCAGAAACGCTATACCGACGGCAGGAATGCCGGCCAGCACCGGTCCGAATACCGGAATAATCTCAAAAATAGCCGCAAGAATCGCAAGAAGAAGCGCAAACTTCACACCCAGAATAGTCAATCCTAAAAACACTAAAATGCCAACCAAAATTCCCAAAAGAAATTGGCCTTGCAGCCAAAGCCCTAACTTGCGCCGCGTCCGTGACCATAAATCCAGCACATAGCCCTCATATTCCTGCGGCGTAATAATTCGCAAAAAATTTTCAATCCCATGTTCCTGAACAGAAAGATAAAACGAGATAACAATGATCAAAATAAACGACAGCGCTCCGCCAAATACGGCGGCTCCGGTTCTGAAAAGCTCGCCCGCGGAATTTGAAACCGACGTTTCTATAGAGATTAGATAATCTTTTAAAATATCAGAAAAGCCTGTAGGAAGCTGCGGCAGGAATGACAAAAGAGATTTTGGCTCGAGTTGGGTATTTAGATACTGGGGCAACTGGAAAATAAAATCCGTTACTTCGCCTAAAAGAGGTGGAATCACGAGATAAAATACTAATCCTAAAAGCGCGAATGCGAGAACAAATATGGCGAGTACCCCAAGTAAACGTGGAATTTTGTAACGAGCGAACCAATGAGCTGCGGGTTCAATTGAAGAAGCTATTACAACCGAAAAAAGTAAGACAGACACTACATCGCGAAGCAAGAATATAAACCAAACAAGCAAAACTAATGCTATAGCGCGGACTAGAGTTGAAGTCGAAATATCTATTATGATTTTGTCGTTCTTGTTCATAAAAGGCGTCAAATGCCAGATAGAATCAGCTTATATTTTTTAATGTCTGCTTCAGGGCCGATGGCCGCCAAATTAGCCCGCTCCGGACGGAATACTTCGCGGGCTACTTTAATGATATCATCTTTCTTGACCGCTTCAATTTTTTTGAGTTCCTCCTCCGGCGTCCAAATCCTCTTATAAAAAAGCTCTTGAGAAGCAAGATACGTGGCTACTTCGTCCGTAGATTCAAAGGCGAGGGCCATAGATCCCCGAATATATTCCTTCGCGAATTCGACTTCATCTTGAGCGACCCCCTCTTTTCGTATTTTCCCAAAAAGTTCGACTATTTTTCTGCTCGCTTTTTCAAGGGAACCGTGCGGTACGCCGGCTGATGCCATCAGATAGCCGGTATCCGTATATTCTTCAGTAAACGATCGGACATAATAAGCTAATCCCAATTTCTCGCGGATTTCCAAAAAAAGGCGGCTAGAAATATTCCCTCCTAAAATAGTGTTCAGTAACGAAAGCGCGTATCTTTTTTCATTAAACATGTCATACGCACGAACGCCGAGGCGCAAGTGCGTTTGATCGACGTCTTTCTTTTTAAATTTGACCATAGGATTTTTTTGATTTTCTAAAACTCTCGGCTTTTCGATTTTTCTTCCATTCCTCATTTTCTGAAAAGCCTTTTCTATTTTTCGGAAAACCTCTTCTATATCAAGATTCCCCGCAACCACAACCACGGCATTCGAAGTTAAGTAATGGCTATTTTCGTATTTAATTATTTCCTCTCTAGAAATTTTCTTTACGATTTCTGGAGGCCCTGACGTGCACCAACCTGCCGGAGAATTCCCATATAAAAGTTCTTCAAAAATTTCATAAGCCTGCCTTTGTGGATTATCTTCATACATTGAAATTTCCTGCAAAATAACCCCGCGCTCCTTTTCAATTTCTTCCATCTTGAAAAGCGGCTCGAGTAAAATGTCGGAAACTATTTCAAGCGCCGTGCCAAAATGTTTTGCCGCTGCCTTAACATAATATCCGGTATATTCTTTGGATGTAAACGCGTTATGTTCTGACCCAATGCGATCTAATTCTCTATGAATATCTCCAGCCTTGGGGCGAGATTTTGTCCCTTTAAAAAATAGATGCTCGAGGAAATGAGAAACTCCGTTTATATTTTTTGTTTCGTATTTTGATCCGGTGCCGAAAAGCACCCATAAAGTCGCGGCCTCGGTGTCATGCATTGGAGCTACAACAGCACGAAGCCCATTCTTTAAAGTTTTCTTCTCGAATTTCATTCGGGAATCTTAACAAATTCCCTGTATTAATTCAATTCTTTTATAAAATAATCACTCAGTTCTTTTGAATTGATTCTTTCCTGTTCCCCAGAATCTCTGTCACGGACAGTTACTTTCCCGTCTTCCAATGTTTGAAAATCAATGGTCACACACCACGGAGTGCCTATTTCATCTTGCCTTCTGTAGCGCTTTCCGATGTTCCCATTGTCATCAAAAGCAATAGATTGAATTTTATTTTTAATTTGTCCATAAATTTCCTTTGCTTTTGCCACAAGGTCCGGTTTGTTTTTTAAAAGCGGGAAAACTGCTACTTTCACGGGCGCAATTGAGGGTTTAAGAGCCAAATATATTCTTTTTTCGCCTCCCAATTCATCCTCGCGATATGATGAGCAGAGCACCGCAAGAATCGTGCGCCCCAGCCCAAAAGTTGGCTCGATCACATGAGGAATAAATTTTTTTCCAGATTCAGGATCGGCATAACGCAAGTCAACTCCGGAATGTTCAATGTGGCGCGACAAATCATAATCGCCGCGATACGCGAGGCCATATAGCTCTTTCTTTCCAAACGGAAAATCGAACTCAAAATCAATCGTTCGCTTCGAATAATGCGCCCGGTCTTCCTCTGGAACTTCGAGCTCGTGCACCAATTTTTTATCAATCCCAACTTTTTCAATCCACGCCCATGTTTCGGTTCTCCAACGCTCAAAGTTTTTCTCCCACTCGGTTTCCCGTATAAAATATTCAAACTCCATCAGATCAAATTCGCGAACACGGAAAAGAAAATCGCGCGGCGCGATTTCGTTTCGAAACGCTTTGCCGATCTGCGCTATGCCAAACGGCAAATTCGGACGCATTGTGTCTAGAATATTTTTAAAATTAACAAACATCCCCTGTGCAATCTCCGGACGGAGATGTGCTTCTCCAATCTTAAACATCAAATTAAATTGTCGCGGCTCCGATAGCTCCCCCTTGCATTCCGGGCACTTGGTAACCGAGTTACCAAGTTGATCTCTACGAAAACGATGCTTACATTTCTTACATTCAACCAATGGATCCGCAAAACTCTCCAAATGACCCGAGGCATCCCAAACTTTCTCCGGCATTAAAACGCTCGATGAAAGTCCGTAAATCTCTTCGTGCGAGCGGACAAAGTGGCCCCACCAAAGCTCTTTAATATTGTGCGCCATCTCCGCACCCAATGGTCCAAAATCCCAAGTTCCGGCGAGCCCTCCGTAAATTTCGGATCCGGGGAAAATAAACCCCCGCCGTTTACAAAGACCTACAATTGTATCTAAATTCATCATTTCTTTATTGCGAAACTCTCCTCTGGCTCGAGGTTAGCATTGTGTCATCTGGTAGGGAAAGTGTCGTGCTAAGCGCTTCCGCGCTTATAATTTTATCAACAAAAGAATCATGGCCAGATACACTTACACGCGAAACCAAATCAGGAACCTGGCCTGCCTGATCAATCCCTGGTACAAAGCCTACCTTGAAAGATGCTTGCATTGCAGGCTTTAGATATCCGATTCCGGCTTTCAAGAGCCCAACTTTCCAGATGATTTCTCCCGAAGCTTCATTGTAAGAAATGTTTACACCAGCCGGGCTCAAAACTCCCTTCCATTTCATATAAGGAGGGGTAGAAGCGCGAACCTCCATGCCGTCCAAATCATTTGTGCTGTTCGTAAGCGACCAGGTTATGGTAAATGTTGTTTCCACGCCGACTTTTGGCGGCATAGGTCCTGTATTTTTGATAATCGTGGAATTATAATATCCACGCCGAGCAACTTGCAACACGGTAGCAAGTTTTACCGAAGCTTGATCTATCCCAGTTAAATCAGTGCCGGCAAAACCTTGCGGGATTATACCCGGCTTCATAGACGCCTTGATGTCCAGAGCCAAATTCTTATCGGCCGCCGTTCTTACTTTCACCGGATCGGTAAAAACAAATTGCACGCTAAATTGCCCACCTGCTCCGGGATCCAGTTTTTTCAATTCGAACGCAGATGAAGAATTCCAAACAACACTGCGCGTTCCCGCCACATAAGTGCCGTTAAGCGGATGGATTTTTGTTTCATCAAGCCCGCTACCAATAAATTGAAGAGAAATAATGGAATCCTCGACCGGCACAGGCAGATTATTCTTATAGCTTATCTGCGCTTCCATAATTTCTCCGGGGGGTGCAGAAACTTTCTTGGCGCCATTTACGACAAGGCGCACGTCTAAGAACGGCCTTCTGATTCTTATCGTTGCTACTCCACCGCCGTAAATATCAAGACTTGTGCCGCGCGCCACGCCAATCTTTGCTTTAAAACTCTTATCTTCTAAATCCTCTCCGGAAATAGTTCCATTTATCACGATAGTCCCGTGGTCATTTGGCTTCAGTCCCTTTATTTCCCATGTCTTCCCAGCATCCGGCGAATTTGGGATTGCGTTTTTGTATTCAAAACCGAAAGGATATTCCATTTGCAAAGTCATATCGCCTATTGTATCTTTCGCGAGCGAAACATAATTTACCTTAAACTGGACGTCCTGTCCATTTTGCAACTGCGCAGGAATCTCAAAAGCAATACCAACTGGTGAAGCAGAAATAACAGTCTGGAAATTGCTGTCCTTGGTTAATATTGCGTTTGAATCTTGGGAGCGAAACTCCATAGACATTCTTGCTTCTTTAATTTCATCCTTTTCGCCGAATAAGAAAGCGTCGAATGTCAATTTAACAGTTTCATTTGGATTAATATGGCCGATGGTTTTTCTTACCCGAAGGCCGGAATTAGATTCTTCAAGCGGGCGGGCGCCCTCCGGATATTCAAAACCAAGCTCCGCGCCCTCAAGCGATTTCTTATTATTATTCGTGATTGAAATATCCCAGGTGATGCGCCCGCCCCCTTCCATGTTCTTTGGCGCATTAATATCTATGGCAATCTTGTCCGCGGTCGCATCTCCCTGGGAACTTAAATAGTAATACGCGCCAAAACCGCCTAAGATCATGAGCACAATTATGACCAAAAGTGTTGGCCAAGAAAAAAAAGAGCGCTTTGGTCTCTTAATTTCCGGCTCCTCTTTTTTATCTCGCCAAAAAGTTTCCGCCTTATCTGTAAACGGAGTAAGGCCAGGCTCGCGGAGCCTGCCAGAAAACGATTCATCTTTTTTATATAACCTCTTTTTAAGATCGTCTAATTCAGACACGTTCCTATTATTATAGCGCAAGCTAAAGATGACTTGAAGCGCTGCCGGCTTCGATATGCCGCCGGAAAAGCTCTCTTAATTTCGAATCAAAAGGGGGAAAATTATTCTTAAAGCTGGTGTCTAAAAGAATTTTGTCGATTTTTTCGCGTTCTTCATGATCCAAATTGGAAACCATTTCTTCTTCACTCAAGTAACCCATCACTAGAAGCGCCTTCGCGCGAAAAGTAAGCTCAAAATCTTCTAAATAATTTTTATCAATACTCCCTAAAAATTGCAGAGCGGAGCGTAAAAGTCCGAACATTACCCGATCTTTTGTCTCACCCGCGTGAAAACGCGAAACGAAACTTGCGATACGTCCAAGAATTTCATGCCGGCCTTCATCAGTTAAGATAAGGTCATAATGATCTAAATCCTCGGCATCGATCAAATGCCATGAATCACGCCCGGAGACGAACCCGAACCGACCATGAGAAAAAATGTTCAAAAATTTATTCAGCTTCGAGCTGGATCTTCTAGTCCCGCGCGCAAAAAGCCGCAGCATCCCGAATTCTTTTGTAAAAACTGTCAAAAACTTATCCGCCTCCCCCTGATCGGCAGAGTTCAAAATTATCCCCTCGGTTTGATA
>JAHFOJ010000016.1 GCA_023266875.1 Candidatus Giovannonibacteria bacterium
GAATGGGAAAAGAGAGAGATGATTTCTAAGGGTATAAAGCCAGATAAGATTATTGTTATTGATAACGGACTTGAGGATGAAGCATATATGGATTTGGAATCTTCGGCAAGTTTGGATATTAAAACGAAAGTTGCAGAGTTGGGGAAATATATTATCCAGATTGGCAGAATTTATATGATCAAAAATTATGAAACGACAATCCGAGCGCTTCCCTTGATCCCGCAAAATATCAAATTCGTCATCGTTGGGCCGGTAGGCGATAACTCTTATCTCAACCAACTGAAAGCTCTAGCGAAAGAACTAAAAGTTAGCGACAGAGTGATATTTTTTGGTGTGGTGAGAGGCGTGGATAAGTATTACCTCATTAAAAAAGCTCGGATGATGGTTCATATGGCGATCTGGGAAAGTTTCTGCAATGTTGTGCATGAAGGTCTTAGCCAGGGACTCGTCTGCGTAGTGGCAAATAATACCGCTTTGCCTTTATTGATTAAGGATGGAATCAATGGTTATTGCGTTGAAACGAAAGACGTAAAAACCGTTGCGGAAAAAATCAACTTTGTTGAAAGCCATTGGAACGACGCGATAATTTTAGAAATGAAAAAGCAGAATCGCGAAATAGGTCTTAAAAATTCCTGGCGTGAGGTAGCTGGCAGAATGGATGATTTCTATAAAAAAACACTGAAACAAAAAGAAGTATCAAAATTTGAATCTTGGCTCAGCCGTTTTAAAAGAGATGTTCTTTTGTTGTGGAAAAATCCGAAAGATTACGTTTACTCTTTTACATATTCGAATATTAATAAGGTTAAAATGGAACCATTTGATCCAAGAATTTTTGCCAAAGGTAAATCCATCATTGACAAAGTAAAGGAGACATTCCCGCACCTAAAGGTATATCTTTTAGGTTCTAGTGCATTAGGCATTGTCGGCCGAAAGGATATCGATCTATATATTGAGAGTCTTCCAGGAGATTTTAATAAGTATTTGCAGGGTCTTATTAAAATATTTGGCAAACCCAAAAAAGTGCGACATAAATTTGTGGAATGGGTAACGGTTATCGATGGTTATCAAGTCGATGTTACGATGGCTGATCCGACAATCAGATTATTTTCCGAACCGCTCAAGAATTTTCAAGTATTAAGAAATAACAAAAGTCTTCTAGAGGAATATGAGGAAATTAAAAAAAATTCTGATGGCGTATCAGTTCGAGAGTATAGCAGGAGGAAAATATTATTTTTTAATCGAATATTGGATCACTAATTTTTACGGGATATTTTATGAACAATAAACCAACTCTTGCAATCGGGATAGCCGCTTATAATGAAGCTCAAAATATAGGAGCGCTTATTTCCGCGTTTTTAAATCAAAAAATATCTTCCGCGCGATTTGTTGAGATTGTTGTTGTTTCAGATGCGAGCACGGATGGAACGGATAAAATTGTTCAAGGTTTCGCGGATAAGAATGTCCGGCTCATCCGTCTCCAAGAGCGGAGCGGCTTGTCGAAAGTGCAGAATAAAATTATGGAAACTATAGATACTGATATATTGTTTGTCTCTGATGCGGACATTCTTCCTGGAGACGAATACCATATCGAAAATCTCATCGCACCGATATTGAAAGACGCGAAGGTTGGGCTAACAAGCTCTGCATTGGTTCCAATATCTCCAAAAACCTTTATCGAAAAAGTTTTAGTCCGGAATCATGAGTGGAAAGTAGGATTATTTAGTTCGATTGGAAATGGGGACAATATTTATAATTGCGGCGGTCCATCTCGATCATTTTCTAAAGCTTTATATAAAAAATTACGCTATCCGGATAATTGCCCCAACGATGCGTTCTCTTATTTATTTTGTATTGAGCAGGGGCTCAAGTTTAAATATGCGCCAAAAGCAAGGGCGATCTTTCGCTGCCCGGCCGTATTCAAAGACCATTTAAAGCAGAGTGTGCGCTATATTACCGGCAAGCGTGCGATAATAAATATATTCGGCGATTTGGCTAAAAAAGCATATGAATTTCCCAGAGGTTTATTTTTAAGGATGCTCTTAATTGAATTTATTTCACATCCCATACTGTTTTTGAGTTATATATTGATGTCGATTATTACGAATCTAAAAGCGAGGAAAAGTAAGTTTAATTCCCGCTGGGATATAGCTGCTTCATCAAAAATTGTAAAAATATGAAAAAAGATAAGTTAATAATCATCGCAATATTTTTTCTTGGACTTGTTATATATTTGCTTACTTTGCGCGGGGTGGCGGGAAACCCTGTTGCGCGCGATTTCAAAGAGAATTTAGATAAGCCGACAATGCCCTTTGAACTCTCGCCGGAGCGGGGGAGATTTGTGCACGTGGTTAATCTAGCCGAACGCGGTCAATTTGATTTAAGCCGGGAGTGGGCGGAAGTTGCCTATCCTGATGTCGGCATTGCGGGCGGAAAATTCTACAGTTTCTTTGCTCCAGGGACTTCCTATTTTGCCGTGCCGTTCTATTTGATAGGAAAAAAGTTCGGACTTTCCCAAGTCGCAGTGTTTTTCATGGAAGTTGCTGCAGCGCTGATCTCCGCCATCTTCATATATAAAATCGCCCGTAAAATTTTTAACTTGCCCAACAAAGCATCTCTTTTCTCCGTTTTTGTTTTTGCTTTTGCTTCAAATGCTTGGCCTTATTCCATAACGCTCTATCAGCATATTTTCACGACGCTTTTCATGGTTGCGGCTTTTTATGCCGCGTGGAAATTTGCGAACGAGCGTGGAGGGCGCGCATGGCTTTACGCATCCTGGGTTTGGGCGGCATATGCCCTTTCGATAATGGTTGATTATCCTAACGCGATTTTAATGCTCCCGATTATGATTTATTTTGTGTACTCAACTTTTTCTATAAAGCGAGTCGAAGAGGGGATTTCGCTCTCAATCAGGTGGGCGGCTATTTTCACTTTTATTGTTTTTGTTTTAATCACCGGACTCCAATTCTGGCATAACGCGCATTATTACGGTTCCTGGCGCGAGCTCGCCGGGGGAATTCAAACTTACCGCCATCCGGAAGAAATTGCCACGAACGCGAGCGCTTCTACCGGAACCACAAAAAATATTGTCGCTTTCTTCTCCGAGAAAAAAATCCCGCATGGTCTGTTTATTCTTCTCTTCTCCGATGAGCGCGGCTTATTTTTCTTCTATCCGATTTTTATTTTATCGCTTTTCGGCATTTGGTTTTTCTATAAAAAATCCCGCGAAGTGGTGGTTTTCCCAGAGTATGTATTAGCGCTCGCGCTAATTTTGACTAATGTGGCGCTCTATTCCTCATGGGGCGATCCGTGGGGCGGCTGGGCGTTCGGTCCGCGATACCTGATCCCGTCCATGGCGTGGCTTTCAATTTTTGCTGGCATATTTATTTCCCAAGGTGCGCACACGGGCATCAAGAAAATTCTTGCATTTTTGCTTTTCCTCTATTCTTCAGCTGTAGCGCTTCTGGGAGCGTTAACAACCAACGCAGTCCCGACGAAAGGGGAAGCGCTTCTTCTGCCTATTAAAAAATATAACTTTCTTAAGAATATAGATTTCATCGGCAATAATCACAGCGGCAGTTTTATTTATAATACGTATCTATCCGGAAGAATGACTCTTTTGGCGTACTACTTAATTATCTATTTTGCAGTCGCTCTGATAGTTCTTCTGGTATTGATCGCTTCCCGAAATAAAACCCATGGCTGAAATCATAATTAGAAAACCTTCTTTTGGCTGGCTCGCGCGGTTTGCCGGAATCTATCTGCCGGAAAGCTGGGTCCTGCTTCTCGCTTTTTTGGCCGGCGGGCTCGCGACAATTTGGTCTTTTTTCAATGGGTACATAATCGCATACGGCGACGCGGAATCGCATTTAAATATCGCTAAACGCGTGATCGATAGCTTGACTCCCGGCTTCGCACAGCTCGGAGGAATATGGCTTCCGCTTCCACACATTTTTTTAATACCTTTCGTTTATTTCGACTGGCTTTGGCGCACGGGGCTCGCGGGATCGATTGTCTCTGGAATAGCCTTCATCATCTCCGCTGTTTACATATACAAACTCGCCAATCTCCTAACAAAAAATAATCTGGCGTCATTTTTGGCCGCGCTGGTTTTCATCTCGAATCCGAATATTCTATATCTGCAGTCGACTCCGATGACCGAGCTTTCTTTAATAGTCTTTTTTATTCTTTCGAGCTATTACTTTATTTTATTTCTGAAAGACGAGGAGCTATTGCCACTTATCATGGCTGCGTTTTTCGGATTTTGTGCGACTCTTTCACGCTATGACGGCTGGGCGCTTGTTTTGATGGAAGCGGGAATTTTATTTTTGTATTATTTTCCGATAGCTTTTGGGATTGGAGGCTCTGATTCAAAGGAAGAGGAGAGCGAGGATATTTCTTCGGAGAAAGGCAAAAATCTTTTCAAAGAAACCTGGTCTCTTTTCGAAGGACGCCTGATTTTGTTTTCAACACTCGCTTTTGTCGGCATCGCTCTCTGGCTATTTTGGGGATTTCTGATTTTGGGTGATCCTCTTTATTTCACGCACAGCCAATTTTCGGCGAACTCCCAGCAGCAAAGTTGGCTTTCGCGCGGAGAGTTGCCGGCTTATCATAATTTAATCGTAGCGTTCAAATATTATTTTGTAACCGCGATGTCTTCTTCTGGCATAATCATATTCATCACCTCGATTTTGGGCATGCTTGTTTTTCTCTTTGATCGGAAAAAAGAAAACCGATTTTTTGTTCTGCTCCTGCTCCTGGTCCCTCTTTTCTTCAATGTTGCGACTCTCTTTTTAGGCCAATCCGTGATATTCATCCCGAGCTTAACCCCGACGACTTTCGAGTGGACGCTTTTCAACGTCCGGTACGGAGTTATGATGGCGCCCTTTGCCGCGATTTTTTTTGGTTATTTCGTGGCGAGGCGCAGCGCTTTTGGAAAGACTCTCTTGGTAGCGCTTATAATAAGCCAAGCCATGCTATATTTCATCGGCTTCTCTCCGGTCTTGGCTTTCCAAGATGGCACGCACGGACTTTCTTCATTTATTGCTAAAATTCCTGACGCGCAATACTTCATTGCCAATAATTATGACCATGGTATGGTTTTGGTTGACGATTATGCGAGAACAATCAGCATAATCCGGACGTCGATTCCCATGAAAGAAATCATTTATGTTGGGAATAAACCATATTGGGAGGAGTCGCTGACAGAACCTCAAAAATACGCGCGATGGATCGTGATGCATAGAAACGACGCTGTCTGGAGAAATATTTACGATCGGCCCGAAGTCAACGCGAGATTGTTCAAATATTTTAATAAAGTATATACGTCAGAAGATATTCTCATATTCCGCAGGATAAGCGAAAATTAGATATCCAAATGAAACGCGAATTCCTTCTTATTATTCTGGTAATTTTAATCCTAATAGTTTTAGGAACTCTTTCCATACCTTCATATCCTGACACCTACGTTAAGAACACTCGCATTCCGCGCCTTTTTAATGTCCAGGCAATAGACACAATGAAGTTTTCGCGAGATGCCGCGAGAGAAGCCGCCGGCAGCCCTAATAAATTCAATCAAGTGATCGAGAGGGAAATGACATTGATTGCAAAAGCAGGAGCAACACACGCGGCAATTGCCACTCCCTATGACGAAGAATTCGTACCTGTGCTCCGCCGCTGGGTAAATTCGGCCCGCGCGCATGGGCTTAAAGTCTGGTTTCGGGGAAATTTTTCTGGATGGGAAAATTGGTTTAATTATGAAAAGATCGGCCGCGAGGAACATAAGAAGCTCCTTGACACATTCATCCGCAACCACGCTGATCTGTTTGAAAACGGAGATATATTCAGCCCGTGCCCGGAATGCGAAAATGGGGGAGCGGGAGATCCAAGAAATGTCGGCGACGCCCAAGGCTTTAAAAATTTTTTGGTTGATGAATATTCGAGCGCCAATAATAATTTCAAACTTATTGGCAAGTCTGTCAGCGTTTTAACTTCTATGAATGCTGACATAGCCCGCTATGTGATGGACGCCAAAACCGTGAAGTCGCTCGGCGGAACAATTCTTATAGACCACTATGTCTCCTCTCCCGATAAACTGGCAAAAGACCTTGCTGATATAAAGAACAAATTAGATGCCGATGTTGGACTCGGTGAATTTGGCGCGCCGATTCCGGACATAAACGGGGATATGAGCGAAAGTGAACAAGCGCAATTTGTTGATTCTTTGCTCGGCAAACTCTATCGGCAAAACGCTTTTTTGCCGCTAATTAACTATTGGGTTCTTGAAGGTGGATCAACAGAGCTCGTATCGGGCGGAAAGCCGCGCGAGGCGTACGGCATAATAAAAAAATATTACCGCATGCCCTCGATCTCCGGCCTTATTATGGACACCGAAGGAAAAATATTGAGAGGCGCGAAGATTATTCTTGGAGAATCCGGCTATTCGGTCACGTCCGAAGACGGGACGTATCAAGTGTTTGTCCCTACAGGCGAGAAAAAAATTATAGTTAAAAAGGAAGGGTATGCAGATCAAATCTTAACCTTAAAAAACAGCTTAGCGACTTCAACCATAAAAGAATTTAGATTAGAACCTACAAATAAAAGCATCTGGTATAAGATCCGCGCCTTCATCTCCAGCCTCCGCTAAAAATTCCGAAGTTCAATTTATGTCGAAAGTTCAACTTTCGACATACGAGAGGAGAGATAAAAAATACCGCTAGCTCTATAAGTTTATATTCACGTTCTAACTATTTTCGCGATCGCGGAAATAGTGAGATAGTAAATATTTTTGAAATCAAGTCTTTCTATTGCGTTTATCTTAATTTAAATTCTTTCTTAAGATCTGCTTCATAAGAAATGCTTGATTCCAAATATCTCACGTAGTCTTTCAGGCCCATTAAATTTATGAGCGTTACAATTTCATCTTCACACGGATAGGGAATCGCAAAAACGCTTTTTTGAAATTCAGAAAATCCCAAGCGCTTCAGATGATACCTCAAGCCGTCGCGAACGCTTTTGCGGCTTTCCGGCACGTCAAAAATCACTATCCGCCATTTTCCGTCCCATTTTTTTGTTTTTTTTACTTCAAGCGAATCGAGTAGATATCGCCTGGCTCTTATCCGTCCTCTGTTGTTGATAGATACTCTATTATTGTCGGCCATCTCAACCACACGCACCAGTTTTTTCATTTTTAAAATATTCAAAGCGTGAAATAGCTGATTTCTGTCTATTGAACGCCAAATCCGATCGCTCTCGCGGATAAGTTCTTTTCTTTGTTTTTGATCTTTAATATAACCCAGCACAATGCCACTTGCCAAAAGAGAAAGCATTTTAGTTGCAAGTTTATTGTATCTAGCCATATAAATTTAATATTAACCGATAATTGATGCCATGTTAAGTATTTCCGCGATCGCGGAAATACTGGATAAGCATTTGACAGGTTCATAAGTTCAGATATTTTAGTTAGATAATTCGGTTTGACTTGGAAAACCCCGCGGGATAAAATCAAATTAAAATCTTATGGTTCTTATAATAATCCGCGATTAGTTTTCTTTTAACTTTATGGAGGTGCGCATGCGCGAAGAAAAAGTTTTAGCGGAGGCTGTTCTTGTATACCCAATCAAACACAATAGCGTTCTTCTTAGCTATAAGCCGGAGAGAGAAGAGGGGGAGCATAAAATCGGCGAAGGGTTTTGGAATGGCTACGGCGGAGGAATAGATCCCGGAAACACGCGGCGGATCCAAGCTGTCAAAGAATTATACGAAGAATGCCGGCTAACCGCTCTCGGCGCCGATCTCGAAAAAGCCGCAATATGCGTTTTCCATAACAGGATGAGAAACGGAGAGTTTTTTGAATGCCGGGTTCATGTGTATCTACTGCGCATCTGGCTGGGCAAGCCTCGGGAAACATACGAAATGACCAATCCGTGGTGGGTAAAGTTCGAGAAAATCGCTAAAATGCGCCGACTCATGCCCGCGGATTCTGTCTGGCTCCCTCAGGCGCTCGAGGGCAAAAAACTCCACGTCTACGCGTGGTACGGAAATTATCAGAGCACTTTATTAAGACCCGTTGTCGTTGAGAAAGTATCCGAACTTCAAGACGACTAGTAGCCAGCCGATAAATTCGGCCAAAAAACCGCTGAGGAGAATGACATTCCCCCTCGGTGGTTTTTTTATCTTGACTTTTTCGGGTATTTGCGCTAATCTCTGGCGGACTTACCAAAAGCATTTAGAATCGTTTGGGGCAGATATGGGCGTCTTATCACACAACAATTCGTTGTTGTTCCCCTGATATGGCGCCCTTACTTGCCCCCAAAAAATATCTCGCGTTCAATTCTATTATCCCTATTCGCTGGGAGAATTTTTAGTTTTAGTTATCAGACTCTAAGGCACAGTTTTCGCACAATTTGTAAACATTCTGACTGGGTTTGAGCATATCTCCTGCCGGCATATTTAGCTATCATTAAATAATTATCGGTTTGTTAATTTTCATCTGTTTTGATTGGGGAGTCAGGACCGGTAGCTTTTCATGTTATTAAAATTGACATCCAGCCAGACGAGAATTTAGAAAGCTTGTTCGCCCTGCGAATAAGCTTTTGTTTCTTTACGCTAAATTCTCTTCTTCTTCTGATGAAGAGAAAAGAATTTAGCCGGAAGGAATAAGAGCTACGCATGACGCGATATATATGTCGAAGATAGCGCGCCATCAATAGCTCTGATTGAACCTTTTGGTTAACAATTGGTCGATAAAATTATTAATAAGAAATAGGAATTATAAATGAAAAATAAAATTATTTTAGGAATCGCGGCGGCGGGGACGGCTCTGGCCATGATCCCGCTACTCGCCGCATTCGAAGCGCACGTGGTGAATGTGACCGCAACGATTGAAAATGCTTTGAGCGTTCATTTGGAAACAGGGGGCATCAAATTTAATGAGGTTTTTCCGCAAGAGACGATAGTATTGCCATTCCAAATTAATTTGTCCAGCTCATTTACAGGACAAAATAACACGCTCGCGAATGAAGTTGATTACACAATTCGACAGAAGCCAAAATGCGGAATTGTTAATCACCAGTCTACTGGAGCGAATGACCCAACAACTTATTCGTCATACCCACAAGTTACAGAGGATAACGAAACTCTTGTTTGCCCGAATGGGCCTCTTGCAGATCCTGAAGGGCCGCTCCCTGACCCAGATCTATCTGTCCCGCTTCCGCTTCTCTGTCCGTATCTCTCAAAACATCAAATCGCGGGAGAAGGCGATGTAGTGCCATTAACGCCTCCAAACCTTCGTGGTATTAATTCTTTCCACGGACTCCCGGGACCATGGAATCTAGCAACAACGCTTGCAACTGCTGTATTTGGTTCACTGAATAAAACTGGCAATCCAGCAGATATATCTGACACATGGGAAATTGACCTGCACACCCCATGTTTTGTTGGACAATGCGCTCAGGACTGGGCAACTTACGTCCATGAGCAAAATCCACAAGCAGACCCTCTTGCCTATCAAGCTCCAGCAGACCAAGAGCACCAGCAATTTGGTTGTGATCTCTGGGTAGAAGCAACGGCAATTCCGCAAATACAACAGCCCTAATCTGATCTGACCTTCACCCCGCACCTTTTGCTAAACACAAAAGGTGCGGGGGTGGGAAGGAGTAAATTAATTATCTAATGAAGAAAAGGCTCGCGATAATATCGGCAACTGCTTTATTCGGCGGGATCGCGCTTTTGCCGCTCTTTGCCGCGTTCGAAGCGCATGTGATCAACGTTACGGCTTCGATCTCAAATGCGCTCGAAGTTGACCCTACTCCCATTGAATTTGGAACTGTCTTTCCAGAAGAAACATTCCAGCATCCTCTGGTAGTCGCACTTAGTAATTCATTTAACTCGGACTCGAATGTTTTGGCCGCAGAAGTAGATTATTTTCTTCGTGAGAAGCCGAAATGCGGGATTCCCAATCCGAGCGGCCCGGGATATTCATCTTTTGTCCGGGTGACAGAAAATGATTTTCTTGTTG
>JAHFOJ010000017.1 GCA_023266875.1 Candidatus Giovannonibacteria bacterium
GTTTCCAAAACAGCTTTTTCCTTGTCTTTCTTAAGCTGAACAATCTTTAAACTGGAAGATCCCAAATCAATGCCCAAAACGCCCGGATCGCGCTTCTTGAAAAAAGATGCGCCTTTGGCTAATGAAATCTTGTTGAAAAACGATATATCCATGCCCAGCCGTAGTTTTTGATAAAAAAATCACAACTCTCAAAAGCTAATAAAAAAAACAAAAATACAAACTAACAACTTTAAAAGCTATTAAAAACTACGGCTGGGCATGGCTACGAATATTAAATCAAAGAACGCAAAGCTACTCACTTCCGCCTTCTTTATTATATCATAGAAGCATGTTTAAATATGTGACTAGACTTATCCACACAATTTGGGTCAATTTGACGGATATCCTGTTCCCTATCCGATGTGTAGGATGTTCAAAGAAAGACATACTTTTATGTGTGGATTGCATTAAAAAAGCAAAAAATTCCAAGGACGAATCGCTTCTTCGCCGTCCACTAAACCGAGTTTTGAGTTACGGTCTTTATGAAAATGAATATCTGCGAAAAGCGATCATGAAATTTAAATATAACGGGGCGTATGGACTTTCAAATCCTTTCGCGCACATGCTATATGAAATCGTGAAACCTCATTTATCAAGCATCGGGCCGGATGCGCTGATAGTGCCAATCCCGATTTCCAGAGACCGAATGAGATCGCGTGGTTATAATCAAGCCAAACTCTTGGCAGAATCGCTTGCTTTGAAAATTGGGTGCAAAAGCTCCGATAATTTATTAGTAAAATCAAGATCCACAACATCGCAGACATCACTTTCTCACGAGGAGCGCCTAAAAAATGTAATAAATTCATTTTCAGTAAATTCGCCGGAACTCGCGCACGGAAAAAAAATAATTCTCGTTGATGATGTCATGACCACTGGGGCCACTCTCTCGGAAGCGGCACACGCGTTAAAAAATGCGGGCGCGAAGGAAATAACCGGCCTCGTTGTCGCCAGAACTTAAATATTATAATATTGGAACGACATAGAGGAGTGTGCGAGCGCCCGATATGGAGATATATTGGGAAAATAATAAATCGTCGGGAGGGCGGGGGCGTGCGTGAGCGGATGAAAAGCGCCAAAGCGCTTTTCGCGGGTGCTCCTTACATTGTGTTCGCGGCGGTGGGTTGGCCGAGCGGCTTAAGGCAACGGATTGCTAATCCGTGGGGATGAAAGTCCCACAGAGGTTCGAATCCTCTACCCACCGCCGCGAACATAGGATCGCGCCAAAGATTTTTGCCTAGGGTGGCAAAAATAAACGAGCCGCCGAGTCATTCGACTCGGTATAAATTGCTAATCTAAATCAAGTTGAATAACTGGACGCGGGGATGAAAGTCCCACGGAGGTTCGAATCCTCCCGCCTCGCCCTCCTTGCGAATCCTCTACCCACCGCTAAGTTCTATATCCAGCGAAATTAAAAATAATTAATATTATATAAAAACTTATACGGAGGCGTGGCTGAGTGGTTGAAAGCACCAGTCTTGAAAACTGGCATGCTCGCAAGGGCATCGGAGGTTCGAATCCTCCCGCCTCCGCCAGAAAGGAAATTGCAAATGCGAGTTGCCCGCCTCGCTTCGCTCGGCGGCTAATTTGTAGGGGATTTTTGGCGAAAAAGAAATGCTTTTATCAATCAAAATATGGTTCGAGCCGATTTGTTTTAGAAATGTTGTCATTTCCGACTTATCCCCACTCCGCACCAATTCTGTCGTGTGATTAAGGGATTTTACGAACGCACGAGCCGGTTCGAGCCAAGACACACTCCCGTTCTCTATTTCGCCGATTTCTTCGTTGCACTCCACTTTGCGCGAGAGCAACTTTTCTTTTTGTGCGGCGTATTCTTGCGCTGAAACGATTTCGTCGAGATATGCAGAAAGCAATTTGTCCAACTTCGCGACAATATCGGATATCTCACTTTTGAGATTTTGCAAAGTAGCGTGGTTATTCGCTTTTGCTTTCTGCTCGTCCTTATCCAGCTCGCGCAAAACTTTTTCTGTGTCTTGGCTCGGCAAAGAAACTTTTTGAAGAAAACTTTTCACCTGGTCGGTCAGCGTTTCTTCGCGGACATATTTTTGTAAACATATTTCACGTTTCTTGGTACAACGATAATAGTTATGTCCTTTCTGTGTTTCTGCGGTTATGGCACAGCCACATTCTCCGCAGGTGAATAGTCCGCGAAATGGAAAGGTTTTCTCTGCTTTTCTCGTCTTGATATGTCCGCGATCTTTCATCACCTCTTGGCATTTATCAAAAAGTTTCTTTGAGATTATCGGCTCGTGCGTTCCCTGATACGTCTCGCCCTTGAACTCAAATAATCCGTAGTAGAAAGATTTACTCAAGATTCGCTGGACACAGGAAACCGCAAGAATATTGCCTTTGTGGCTCCGCAACCCCATATCCTTAAACGCTTTCGCAATTTGTTTCAAGGTATATTTGCCTGTCGCGTACAACTTAAAACCTTTGTGTATTAGCGATGCTCGCTCGTGGTCAATATCAATATCGCGAGTGCGGTGGTTATTGAGATAGCCGATAGGTGCGGAGCCAGGATATACGCCGCGGCGGAGTTTAGCGCGATGTCCACGTCTTATGTTTTCAGAAAGATTATCAATGTAATATTTGCTCTGCCCAAAGGCAATGTTCAGCATGAACTTACCCTGCGGTGTATTTTCAAACCAAAACGTAGGGAATTTGAGGTCTTTAATTTTTCCTGTATCTAAGAGATAGACAATCTGTCCTCCGTCTATGCTATTTCGGGCGAGACGATCAGGATGCCAACTTAAAATCCCGTCTGCTCGGTTTTCATTCAGAAATGACAACATTTCGGCGAACTTCATTCGCCCAGGTTCTTTGGCAGTTTGGGCTTCCTGAAAGGAAGCAACAATTTCAAGTTTTTCTTTGGCGGAATACTCTTGCAGCTCTGCGAGCTGCGCTTCAATACTCAAAATCTGCCGTTCCTCACTTTCGCTTGATTTTCGTGCGTAGATTACGTATCGCATAGTATTTTGAATTTATGAAAAAATTTCTTTTGCCCTTATTGATAAAAGCATTTCTTTTTCGCCAAAAATCCCCTACAAATTAGCCGCCGAGCGAAGCGAGGCGGGCAACTCGCATTTGCAATTTCCTTTCTGGCGGTGTATTTTAAAAATAGCTCGAACTGCATTCCCTCGCCGTGCAGAGCGCGGCTCGGGTGTGGGGGTGAGCAAAAATGTGCGGCTCCGCCGCGCACACTCCAAACTGCCAAAGAACCTGAAAACAAATCGGCTCGAACCATATTTTGTAAGGGCAAAAGAAATTTTTTCATAAATTCAAAGAAAATGCTCAAAAATGGCCTAAAAAGGGGCCATTTTTGCTTAATCTTGTTGGACTTGACATAAGTATTCATATATGCTATACTTGAACGAGCACGCTGGAATTGTGGGATTCTCCCATAATTCTGTAGCGTGAGTACCTTGAAGGAGGTATCCCATGGAGCAGACCTACCAGGCGTACGAGACTCTCCCGGGGACGCACGTGATGATCGGAGGAGATTTCGGGAACAAGGGGAGCGAATCCCCAAAGTCCCGGATGATCCTGAACCTGAAGGTTCGCCCCTGCCTTCCAGGCGGTGGTGATCCAACGGGTCCGGAGATGGACATCTCCGTCGGCATCACGATCCCCCAGGCCGCGTGGATCGTCCAGGAGTTCTTTAGCGGGCTGATCACTTGGCCCGTGAAGAACATCTGGAAGACCTTCCTCGTCCGGATGATGAGGAAGCGCTGGGCGCTCATGACCTCACCCGTTGCGAAGGACCCGATGTTCGGGGACAATCGCAACGACTGGTACGAGGCCATGAAGTACCCGGAGATCCCGCAGTAGGGAGATCTCCCCAAGGCTCACGAGCGACCGCCTACGAGTGTCGCTCACAACCGCCGTGTTTGGTTCAACCCAAACGCGGCGTTTTCTTTTATAAACTCAAAGAACTTTTTTGTGTGTGCTTCGCACACTCGAATTTGTATTCCGCCAAAGAAAAACTTAAAATTGTCAGTGTGCGCGGCGGAGCCGCACATTTTTGCTCACCCCCACACCCGAGCCGCGCTCTGCACGGCGAGGGAATGCAGTTCGAGCTATTTTTAAAATACACCGCATTTTATCCAAATCTCTCAAGATATAAAATAATCCTCTAATTAAGGATTGTTTTATGTTTTTTAATACTACAATGTGAAAAATAAAATTGTGCATAACATTTTTTGCTTTGGTGCTAAAATGAGATTATGGCATCAAAAATCGAATTAAAATATATATTATTGGGGATCGTCGTAATAGCGGCGACATTTTGGCTATTTAATACCAATATGCTAATTACCGCGAGGGGCTGTTCTGCCGACCTTGCGCGGCCATGTTATGAACAGGAAGGTTCAAATAATTTACAGGCAAAGGTTGGTGCTAGCAGAGAACAAAAATTGGATAGAGAAAACGGCTCAAAAGAATTTTTCTCGTGTGTTAATAGCCCCGTCAATCATCGTGGCATAGCGAAAGAGCGGACGAAAGTTTGCGACACAGAAATAGTTCAATATTGCGAAGGCAAGTGGAATAGCAATAAAAACAATAACAAGAATAATGATGAGGAGCGGAAGATTAAAAAATATGAAGGTAAATGCGACAATACCTCTCCGCCGCCGCCCGTTGTCTCGACAGCGCCTAAAACTCTATCTTATTCAGTAATAAAACTGCCAATGCCCGTACCAGCGACAGTCCATGTTCGAAGGACAATTGGCGGGGAGTGGCAAGACCCAGACGAAGTACTGCGTATACGCGTAAGCGCTGCCGCAACAAATGAACAACCGGTAACGATAACGTTTATTGCAGTTGCCACAGAAATTCCCGTCACTATCAATTCCCCGGACGACATTTCATGTGCTGATTTTTACATAGGCGGCGTTTTGCATCCAGCAACAGTGAGCAATTTAAGTATGAACAGTATGCCTGCGCAAGGCGATGTTCCTATTTATGGATTATACGGAGGTCCCGCGCTTGGAAGATGCCAATTTGGCAGTGTTTGGCAAAGTGAACTCATTATGCCTGGTACATATAAAGATTACACGTTTGCGGTAGACAGTATGGCTATTCCTACGGCAAATCCAAAAACATTCTTTTTGGATGTGTATCCATTTCCGGTTGGTCCAATAGGATATCTTTTTGAAAATAGTAGTGTACCTTACGCTAATCCCGCAAACCCCGTATCATTTTTAAGCGACCCCATTCAGATTGTTCTGCCGTAATGATACGTCAAGCAACGTCTATGTAACCATTGAACTACGGAGTGAGACTGTGGTTCTTAGTTTGCCGCCGCCGAAATTTTCGTCCGCCCAAGCGAGAGGTAGTGGAGGCGCCTACCTGTCCGTAACTTCAACGAAACCTAAGCCGCCAAAACCTAACTAACAATATTTCTAGAAGCATATATAATAGATTGTTAATGAAACACGTAACCGAGTCACAACAATTCGACCTAAAAAATATAGAGAAAATTTTTCAACTTGCCGACAGTCTGGAGAAAAATAAAGATCTGCCGCTTAAAGGAAAAATAATGGCGTCGCTATTCTATGAACCGAGCACAAGAACTCGGTTTTCTTTTGAATCGGCTATGTTGCGCCTCGGTGGAAATGTAATTACAACTGAAAATGCGAGAGAATTCTCTTCAGCCGCCAAAGGAGAAACAATTGAAGATACCATAAGAATTGTGAATAAATACGCAGATGTTATTGTGCTTAGGCATTTTGAGAAGGGCGCCTCAATAAGAGCCGCGGCAGTTTCAAAAATACCCGTCATAAATGCAGGCGACGGGACAGGGCAGCATCCGACGCAGGCATTGCTTGATCTCTACACAATCCAAAAAGAAATCGGCAAAATCGACAATCTTAAAATCGCCTTTGTGGGAGACCTGAAAAATGGCCGGACGGTGAGATCACTTGCTTATCTCTTGGGAAAATATAATGCCATCGAAATATTTTTTATATCGCCCAAAGCTCTAAAAATAGGTGCCGACATAAAAGATTATTTAAAGCGGCATAAAATATCTTATCAAGAACTTGAAAACTGGAACCTGATTCTAGGAAAAATCGATGCGCTATATCAAACAAGAATCCAGAAAGAAAGATTTAAGACGGAAAAAGAATATCAAAAGTATAAAGGAAAATACGTTTTAACTATGAATGAAGTCGGAAAAATAAAAAATAAATCCATTATTATGCACCCGCTCCCCCGCGTCGATGAAATAGCCGTAGAAGTGGACTCTTCGCCCAAAGCAGCGTATTTCAAACAGGCAGAATACGGCCTTCTTATTAGGATGGCAATTCTTAAATTACTCTTAACTTAATATTTAATCTCCGAGTCTGCCGGGCGCGGTTGAAGACGCTGACGCGTTCTTTGAAAGTCCCATGTCTTTAAGGCCTTTCACAATTTTTCGCGCGTCCTCGCGAGCCGCTTTTAGATTCTCAGTTCCCTCTTTCAAATTAATTCTCGCCGTTTTAAGCGCATCTTGGTTTGCTTTAAATTTCGCTTGATCGCCGTTATCCGGCATAAGCCCCGAAACTTCATCTGACGCTGCTGCTGCCTTTGCTTTAGCATCGTTAAGTTTAGAATTGAAATCCGCAAGATAATTTTCAAGCGACGTTACATTTTTGCCTTCCGATTTCGCCTGGCTTATTCGGAGTTCGAGCTTTACTCCTACGCTTTTTAGCTGATCGGCTATAATATTTATTCTATCGGCGGCAGCGAGAATTCTGCCTTGCGGAATTATAAGCGCAAATATTCTATATGAAGCTGTAATTGATTTTACATCCGTTCGCAAAGTTTCAATATCGCCGTCAGAGTCAATTCTTGATTTTAGAGAAGTTAAATTTGAAATCTCCACGTCAACATTGGAAGACATTGATTGTTTTACGGAATCCGAAACTTTTCTTGCTTCACCAACACGGCTCTTAAGTTTGCTAAGCGCTGTAATTCGCCTTTCTATTTCCTGATCCGCTCGCTCTTTAATCTGCGTAATTCTAGAATCAATATTTGCAGATCTGGTGGCGCCAAACGCAAGTATCGGCAAAACTATAAAAGTGGCGAGCATCATACTTGCTGATAATTTTACGATGTTCATTTTATTTGATTTCATATGTTTAAAATTAGCGGCCTAAAATTTATTGAAGTTGTTCGACTGGTACGTCTGACAGACCCCGATCGACCGAAGCGTTATCCGTATCCAAATCTTTAAGTCCTAAATCCGCGCTATTTAAATCAGCGTCTATCGACGCATCCGTGCTGTTTGAAGCATTTGCCTGATTTTTCAGGCCGGAAGCGGGCTTTGGCTGGTTTTGGGTCATTAAAGGCGAAACGCCTTCATTCTCTCCAGTTTTCACATACCACCAAGTCAAGCCGCCAAAAACGGCGAGAACGGCTACTATTAACAAGACTCTTGAAGTATTTGACATAAATACATTAAATTAAGTTCCTTTAATATATCTAATTTATCACTAGACGCTCTTTTGTCCAGACCGAGGCATTAATCTACTATTTAAGCTATAATTATTCCATGGAAGAAGGCATCAAAGAATCAGAGGTTGGCGATATAATAAAAAGCTCTTCTGTAGTTCTATACGAATGGTCCGCAAGCGAATATATGCACCACGAAAAAACGGCGGATTGGTTTTTTGCGGCAGGCATTATCGCATTCGGGTTTTTAGTCTTGGCAATAATACTCAAGAATGCGCTTTTCGTTATTCTTCTAATCGTCGCAACTTTCTCGATATTTATTTTGGGGAATCGGCCTCCCAGATTAGTTGTGTTCGCTATAACTTCCCGCGGGTTTAAAATTGATAACCGGCTTTTCCCATTTAGTACGCTTGATCATTTTTGGCTAAATTATGACCCTCCTCAGACTAAAGAGCTTTATATCGTATCCCAAAAAATGCTGATGCCCCAGATTACTATTCCTCTGGGACACACAGATCCGAATGAAATTCGTGAGCATCTTGCAAAATTTCTTGAAGAAAAAGAAATTGAGGAGCCAATGTCCCACATCATTGCAAGATTCCTAAGATTTTGATAAATTAGGTTCTGGTAAATTTCTTTTACTGCCCTCGTCGTTCAACGGACAGGATGCAAGCTTGCGGAGCTTGAGATAGAGGTCCGACTCCTCTCGAGGGCGCTGATATGCTATCTTCATGCTAAATCATGCGCTTGAAAAATATTTTCGCCTCACCGAACGCCAAATTAAAATTCTCCATAAGTTCGGGCTCAAAACCGTGCGGGATTTATTGTGGCATTTTCCTTCGCGTTACGAAGGATTTGCGGGACGCAAAGCTATTGCCGACTTGAGCGCTGGCGAGCGCGCTTCTATCCACGCCAGAGTAATTAAAATTGAATCTCCAAAAACTTTCCGCAAAAAAATACGGATTGTTTCCACAATTGTTTCCGACGGCACAGGATCGCTCCGTATTACTTGGTTCAATCAGCCATATATGGCAAATATTTTGAAGCTCGGACAAGACTATACTTTTACCGGAAGCGTAAAAGGAGGAGGATACGGACACTCAATGCAAAATCCGGTTTTTGAAGCGGGGGACGTCCAGTCATACCGAAGTCGGACTTCGGTAAATTTAGTGCCGATCTATCCCGAAACTCGCGGACTAACTTCCCGCTGGCTCCGCTTCGCGCTTAAAAGAATTTTTGAGAAACTCTCGGAGAGCGGTCTGCCTGACGCAATCCCAGAAGAAATTTTAAAAAAATACAATCTGCCTCTGTTAAAAACCGCGCTTCGCGAAATTCACTTCCCGCGCGATTTAAAATGGGCCGAGGCGGCACGCAAACGTTTTTCATTCGATGAAATATTTTTAATCCAGCTCGGCCGCCAAATCTGGCGGAAAGATAGAGAGGCGCATCCGTCCTTCTCAATAAAAATCAACGAGAATGAAATATCAGAATTCGTAAAAAATCTGCCGTTTGAATTAACTTCAGCACAAAATAAAGCTGTCAAAAATATATTGGATGATATTTCCGGAAAAAAACCTATGTCACGCCTCCTTGAAGGGGATGTCGGCTCCGGAAAAACTATAGTAGCACTGATCGCGAGCTTAGCTGCGGTTAATTCCGGAATGCAGGTCGCATATATGGCGCCGACCGAAGTGCTTGCGCGCCAGCACTTTGAAGAATTTATTAAACGCCTTGGTGCGCGAAACATAAAAATTGGCCTTGCTACATCTTCAGAGTTTCTAAAATTCCCTTCCAAGGCGTTTGCGGGACAGCCCACGCACATTGCCCGCGCCCCCCTATTGAAATGGCTCGCATCGGGCGAAATTCAAATTTTGATCGGAACTCATTCACTCATTCAAAAAAAAATTAAATTCAAGAATTTAGCGCTCGTAATAATCGACGAGCAACACAGATTTGGCATAAATCAAAGATTCAAGCTTGCGCAGAAAAATACTGAACTTATTCCGCACCTTCTCTCTATGACAGCGACCCCCATCCCCCGCACGCTCGCGCTTACAATCTACGGAGACTTGGATTTGACACTCTTAGATGAAATGCCAGTGGGGCGCAAGAAAGTTATTACGGAAATAGTCGGACCGGAAAAACGAAATGAGGCATACGTCCATATTAGAAAAGAAATTAAATCCGGCCGGCAAGCGTATGTAATCTGCCCCAGAATCGATATTCCGGACGATAACGCGAGTTTAGTTGCGCTTTCCATGAAAGCAGCGAAAGCCGAACATAAAAAACTTTCGGAAGAAGTTTTTCCGGAGTTTAAAATCGGGCTCATCCACGGGAAAATGCTTCCCCGCGAGAAAGAAAAAATGATGAAAGAGTTCAGAGAAGGGAAAATAAATCTTTTGGTTGCGACATCTGTAATCGAGGTCGGCGTGGATGTGCCGAACGCGACGGTAATTTTGATCGAGGGAGCAGAGCGATTCGGCCTCGCTCAATTGCATCAA
>JAHFOJ010000002.1:0-75291 GCA_023266875.1 Candidatus Giovannonibacteria bacterium
ACCCGTGATTATAAAACTATCCGCGGGAAAGGTTTTGAGGAGATTCTTAGGATTCTGAATCACAGACACGAGTTTCTAAAGAAAGAAGCTCTCTATCAAATCGTTCCGCGACTTTCAAACAAAGGCTTGTTTCTTGAGCTTATGGAGTCAAAAAGTTTTATTCCCAGCGTGTGGGCCGAAGAGCTTAGCATAGCTCCTTTAGCTGCTATGGGCGGGAGCGGTTCTTTTCTTAATACAGCGCCACACGGTGTTAAGAAGACCGGTTGTTTTTCCTTCAGAGTTTACGGTGGCAATAGGATCCGAGAGCCAAGCTTCCAAGGCATTGATAGGAAAGTGCCCGCAGAAAACAGGCCTTATGAAATTAGAAACGAATTGAGAGAAGAGCTTAGAGCATAATACAAACCAATGGAGGGTAATATGCCGAAAGAGAGTCAGATTAAGGAGCTTCTGGTTTTAAGAGAAAGGCCTGCATTAAAGGATTACTATCCGGGTAAGGAGAGCGCCGAAGATGCGCCGCCTAAGCCGGTGGCTGACCCAAATCAAGGCGTCTTGCCTCTTTTCGATGCTACATCTAAGTGAAGTCTCGGCCTTAGGGGCTGATCGTTAAGGGGTAATCAGCGATGGTTGCCCCTTTTTTCTTTGGTTAAAATCTACTATATTTGAAACGTTATGATTAGTACTGGCAAAAAAGTATTCGTAGCCCTAAGCGGGGGAGTCGATAGCTCTGTCGCGGCTTTGTTATTGAAGCGCGATGGATATGACATTACTGGCGCGCATATGATCTGTTGGGAAGGCTGCGAAAATAATCAAGATAAGCAAGATGCAATGAGCGTAGCCGCTACGCTCAGTATTCCATTTATGACTTTTGATTTCAGAGTAGAATACCGTAAACGTGTTTTTGATTATATGGTAAGCGAATACGCGGCAGGGAGAACACCAAATCCGGATGTGATGTGCAATTCTGAAATTAAATTTGGGATTTTTCTCGAGCGTGCACTTTCGATGGGCGCCGATTTCATTGCTACAGGACATTATGTTCGTAAGGAAGCGAAGCTTCAACTTGGAAGCTTCGCTTCCAAGTTGCTTGTCGCAAAAGATAAAAATAAAGATCAGAGTTATTTTTTGTGCAGATTAAATCAAAAACAAATCTCAAAAGCCATTTTCCCGATCGGGGATTATTTAAAATCGGAAGTGCGCGAACTGGCTCGGGAAGCGGGCCTGGTTACCGCTTCCAAAAAAGATTCGCAGGGTCTTTGTTTTGTGGGCAAAGTGGATTTCCAGGATTATATCCGTGAATTTTTGCCGAAACATGAAGGAATGGTTGTGAACTCACGCGGGAAAATTTTAGGAAAACATGATGGAATAGAATTTTTTACTCCCGGGCAAAGGCACGGACTTAAAATCGGGGGGCAAAGCGATCCAATTTATATCGCCGAAAAAGAGCTGGCTTCAAACACTCTTGTTGTCGCCCAAGGCGCGGATGACCCGATTTTATACAAAAAAGAAATTTTAATTTCGGATATTAATTGGATCTCAGAGAAACCAAAATTTCCATTGAAATGCCGAGCGCGAATCAGATATCGCCAGCCACTCGAAGCCGCAATTATTTCTGAAGATGGGCGGGTAGTTTTTGACAAGCCCCAGCGCGGAGTTGCGCCGGGACAATTCGCCGCGTTATATTTGAACGAAGAAATGATGGGTGGAGGTTTTATAATCTCCTAAGTCAGCTTTGGTTTCTTTAAAAACTTTGTTCTATGAAGCAAATTAAGGGAGGTGATTTCTATTAAAAATAAAAAATATTATCCTAGAGGCGGATCAAATAATAATCTTCTAGACTGGGCTGAACATCCCACACTAGAACAATACTTTGGACTTCCGGGTAATATCCAGCACAACCCGGAAAAACTCTTGGCTCTGGCAATATTGGAAGACGCCATTAATTGTTTTCAAGGAAATAGATTTCAACAAGATAAAAAAAGTCGGAATCTTTTCCAGAACGCTAGGAATTGGATATTTGATGATTGCTACGAAGGCATTCATTCATTCGGGTCCATATGCAATATGTTTGACTTTGAGCCAAAATATCTCCGCGCCGGCCTTCTTAGATGGGAAGTTTATCAGCTTACTCTTCCAACTGGCAATAGGCATCGCCCTCAAAGACACCGAGTAGCATCCAAGGGGAGAGAGATGCTGGTCGGCAAAAAAAGAAAGGAGCCATAGCGTGAAGCATTGGTTCCTTTTTTTTGCCTATTTTTTTTGCTAAAATATCCACATGTCAGCCGCTGACCTACGACAAAAATTCCTCGAATTTTTTTCCGCCAAAGGCGGACCTACCACTGGCGGGAAGCACGCTATCGTTCCATCAAGTTCACTTTTACCTGACGACCCATCGGTTTTATTGACCACCGCCGGCATGCAGCAGTTCAAGAAATATTATACTGGCGAGGCTGACCCAATAAAAGATTTTGGCTCGAAAAACACGGTTTCTGTTCAAAAATCATTTCGCACCTCCGACATTGACGAAGTCGGAGATGATTCGCATCTTACTTTTTTTGAGATGCTTGGAAATTTTTCTTTTGGCGGTTATTTTAAAAAAGAAGCAATCCAATATGCCTATGATTTTTTGACAAATGAGCTTGGCCTTTCTATCGGCTATGTTTCAGTTTTTCGCGGAGGTAAAGGCGTAGCGGCTGACGAGGAATCAGAAAAAATTTGGAAATCAATAGATTCTTCGCTCGAGGTAAGAAAATTCGGCAGAATAGATAATTTTTGGGGGCCAACTGGTTCAGAGGGACCCTGCGGTCCGACAACTGAAATATACATCAACGGCGTTGAGATCTGGAATCTAGTTTTTAACGAATATTACGCTCACTCTAACGGCAAACTTGAACGGGTCAAAATACCGGGCGTTGACACGGGGATGGGACTTGAGCGGCTTACAATGGTCGTTAGAAATGTAAAAACCATTTTTGATACGAATCTCTTCCGTCCGTTTCTTAATGCGCTTCCTGAAGAAGTTTCAGAAAAAAACCGCCGCATTATCGTAGACCATCTTCGGAGTATCGCTTTTTTAATCTCCGATGGCGTGAGGCCCTCGAATAAAGAGTCCGGCTATATACTTCGGCGCTTGATGCGAAGGCTCTTAGTATTTGAACAAAAATATAAAATGAGGCCGCACGTATTTGAGGCAATCCTTCACGACATTATTCATGAATATGGTGACTTCTATAAAGAACTTTTGGAAAAAAATGGAGCTATCCGTTCGGAATTTTCATCCGAGCGCGATAAATTTTCTAAAACGCTATCGCGCGGCCTTAAGGAAATGGATAAGGTTGACATTATTGACGCAAAATATGCCTTAGGCATTTCGACAACACATGGATTGCCCTACGAAATTATAAGAGAAATGGGCGGGGAGAAAGCAAGGGGTTTAAAGAAAGAAGACTTTGATCGTGAGTTTAAAAAACATCAAGAGATTTCGCGAGCCGGAGTTGAAAAAAAATTTGGGGGGCATGGGCTTCTTTTGGATACGGGGGAACTCAAAGCTAAAAACGAGGAAGAGCTTAAAAAAGTAACTCGGCTCCACACAGCCACGCATCTATTGAACGCAGCAATGCATAAGATTCTTGGAGACAGCATAGAACAGCGCGGCTCCGACATAACAGTTGAACGAACTCGTTTTGATTTTCTTTTTCCGAGAAAACTGACCGCAGACGAGATAAAAAAAATCGAAGAACTGGTAAATTATGTTATTCTTAAAAATTTTCCGGTTTCTTCTAAAGAGATGCTTCTAGAAGAAGCAAAAAAATCCGGCGCTCTTTTTTTCTCGAAAGGCCGTTATCCCGACAAAGTCAGGGTGTATACTGTAGGTATGGGCGAAAAGATATTCTCCCGCGAATTATGCGGCGGGCCTCACGTTTCAAACACGGGGACGATAGGGCATTTTAGAATAATTAAAGAGGAGGCTTCTTCGGCTGGCATCAGAAGGATTCGCGCGATTATAGAATAATTTGAAATAAAAGAATTTAATGAACTTATTCGATAAAAAAAATAAAAGACATATTGTAATGTTCGATATCAGAACTTCGTCGATAGGAGCATTCGCGTTTAAAAAAGAAAGCGGCAAGTTGCCGGAAGTACTTGCTTTCTCAAAAATACCACTCCGACTCCTTGATGCCCCGGGATCATCGTCAATGGAAAATTCTGTTCTGAAAACCTTTGAAGACACCTCTAAAGCCCTGACATCCAGCTTTAAAGATGTCATTCCTGATATGATTTTTGTTGTTCTATCTTCTCCTTGGTTTCAATCACAAACTCGTTCAGTAAAAATATCGCGAGAATCACCATTCATAGTAACCCAAAAATTTCTAGACGATATAATTCGGGACGAAACTGATCTTTTTATAAAACGCTCGGAAGAAACTTTCTCGAGCCGCGCAGATCAGCTTGAAGTTCTGGAATGTGCTATCATGAAAATAACTTTAAATGGATATAGAGTTACCGAGCCGATCAAAAAAAACGCGCGGGAGATGACTATGTCGCTATATTTAAGCGCGTCAAGGCGCGAGTTTATCGAATTAATTCGCGAATCTCTGATTCACAATTTTGGTCCTGTGAAAATAGAATTGAAGTCCGAACCGCTGGCTCTCTTCCAAATCTTAAAAGATATGATTGACTGCGAAGAAGGATTTTTGACGATAGATGTCGGAGGGGAAATGACCGAGGTTTCTCTTGTGCGAAACTGCGTCATAGAAGGAGTTGGAACATTTAACAAGGGAGGGAATTTTATTATCAGGAGGGTGGCTTCGTCCCTTTCAACTGGGCTTGAAGAAGCGCTGTCTTTTATAAAATCAAAAAGCCGCGGCGATCTGAAAGAAGATATTGACCAGAAAATTTCAAAAATACTCGAAATAGCCGGAAATGAATGGCGGGACGGGTTAGTCGAGGCGCTTAAAATTATCGGCAAATCAAATACGCTTCCGCAAAATCTTGTGTTGACCGGAGGAGCCTCGGGCATAGAAATGCTTAAACAAAAAAGCCAGTCCGCGGAGCTCACCCCACTCACAATTTTAGGAAAACCATTTAATGTTATTGTCTTTATGCCGCAAGATTTAGAATCTAGAATAAATCCTGGGGCGCTCGACAAAAAAGATACGCAGTTGACACTTCCTTTATTATTGGCAACCGACCTAATCAAAAATGTCTAACTTAAATAAAAACCAATTAAATACTTCGACCGGGCGGCCACGAATAAGCGACGTTGTGCCCAAAAGAGCTCCATCCTCAAATGTCCGCGGCCTCGAGGAACAAAAGAAAATTTTGGGAATAGACGAGCGCGAATCAAAGCGCCAAACTGAAAAAGATGCCGGAATCAAAATATCGAGATCAAAAACAAAATCAGCGCAAAAAATTTCAGGATCTCCGGTTACTTCAGGTTTTTTTGCAGAATTTAACCCAAAAAGAACTGTAAGCGAACCAGTTCGAGAAAAAACATCTATTATTTCGCGTATCCCTTGGGCTAGTTTTTTAAGTTCCAAAAAATACTTATACGCCGGCGGAGGAGTTATTGTAATCTTTGTTGGAGGAATTATCATACTAAATTCCGCATCCAATGTTAAAGTGGTAATTACGCCGCGCCAGATGGACATGAACATCGAGCAGACAATCCGCGCCTCTGGGGCAAAGACTGGTGACGTCGCTCTAGATTTAATCAATTTTGAAGATTCTGGAACCGGATCGAGCGAAACAATTTCTGTCGCCAAAGCCGAGACAAAATCCTCCGGTCGAGTTGTTGTATATAACGCTTTCGACACTAATCCCCAACAACTGATCGCAAGCACGCGCTTGGAAGCGCCGAACGCAAAAATATATCGCATTCCGAGCGCTATAACTGTTCCCGGAGCCAAGATTGAAAACGGGAAAATAGTTCCGCAGGGCATCGAAATAGAAGTGGTGGCCGATAGAGCAGGAGCTGAATATAATCTAGGCCTATCCGATTTTACAATCCCTGGATTTAAGGGATCGCCAAAATATAATAAATTTTACGCGCGCTCAAAAACTGAAATTAGCGGTGGGCTTATTGGTTCCGGGAAAATTGTTACGCAAGATCAAATAAATCAATTGGTAGCCAAGGCCAAGCAAAACTTTATACAAAATTTTGAAGATAGGGCCGCTAAAGATCTGCCACAAGGGACATATTTGCCCGAAGGGGCTTCAAGCGTGGAAACAAGCGTGGAAAATATAGACCCGCCGATTGGCTCTAAGGCTGATAGCGTTAACATAAAAATTAAAGGGAAATTTACGGGACTCGCGCTCAAAAAGAGCGAACTTTTCCAATTTCTCGCCAAAATATACGCTAAGCCCGATCCCGGAGACGAAATAAGCATCTCGAATTGGGAAAGTCTAGGCGTGGAGTTAATTTCAAAGAGCATAAGCGATAAAACTTTAGTCTTAAAAGTCAAAGGCAAGGCTCACTTTGTTTGGGAATTTTCCGATGATTTATTGATCTCCGATCTTATTTCATCGCGAGCCAACCGCAAAGAAGCATTCAGTAAATATAAAGCGATAACAAGAGCAGAAATTATTTTCAGCCCGCCTTGGTGGCGAATTTTCCCGGAAGATAAAGAAAAAATTAAAATTGAAAGAGTAATTGATTAATACTGTACGACCCCTTGACGACATAATATCAATTGAATACAATGTAATAACTGCCCGCCTGAGCGGACGGTTTTTTACTGGTAAATGCCTGAAAATAAGGATAAAATCATACGTCAGGGCAAAATAATAGAAGCCCTACCCAACGCAACTTTCCGAATCCTACTTGATGACGATAACCGTCCAATTCTGGGACATCTGGCGGGAAAGATGCGCCTTTTTTACATCAGGGTGCTGATAGGTGATAAAGTTAAGGTAGAATTATCGCCATATGACGAGACAAAAGGAAGAATTGTCCAACGGCTTTAAATAGCGATTTTTTTATTATGAAAGTTCGATCTTCTGTCAAAAAAATTTGTACTTCCTGTAAAGTCGTGCGCCGAAAGAGACGCCTTTACGTGATTTGCAAAAATCCGAAGCATAAACAAAGGCAGGGATGAGCCCCGTTAGAAATCGCGGATGATTAAGTAATGATATATCATGGAAAAATTAGTTTTTATTAATAATAATTTAAAGCGTATGGCGCATTTTGCGTCTCCGTCCTATTTCTAACGAGATGAGAATTGCGGGCACAAACATACCGGATAATAAACGCCTCGAAGTGGCGTTAACATACATTTATGGCATTGGCCCATTTTCCGCATTAAAAGCTTTGGGCACTTCAAAAGTTTCTCCGGATAAGCGCGCCAGAGATATCACACCAGATGAGATCAACCGCTTGCGCGACGTACTCGAAAAACAATTTAAGATAGAGGGAGAACTTCGCCGAGAAATGATGATGAATATCAAGCGTTTGCGCGACATCGGGTCATATCGCGGCATGCGGCATTCAAGAGGCCTTCCTACGAGAGGACAGAGAACCAAAACCAATTCCCGCACGCGAAGAGGCAATGTTCGAAAAACTATGGGATCAGGTAAACGCAAGCTGGATAAAAAATAATCCCGTTAGAAATCGCGGACGAATAAAATAATAATTATGATATTTATGAAGCAATCGAAATTTATAAAAACTAATTTAGTACGTAAGGCGTATTTTGCGTCTGCGTTCTATTTCTAATGGGGTGGGCAAAAAACGCATAATACAAAAAGGTGGGACAGATGATATCCGCGCTCGGGCGCTGGCGAAACTCCCGAAGAAAAAACTTTCTTTCGGCATTTTAAACGTTCTTTCGACATACAATAATACTATTATTTCTCTCGCTGATGAAGCTGGAAACACGATCATATCTTCGTCTTCTGGGGCGATGGGCTTTTCTGGGGCGCGAAAGGGCACTCCATACGCCGCATCAAAAGTGGCAGAGGTTTTGGCGGAACGAGCGAAACTTATGGGGGTTAAAGATATTGGAATTAAAGTAAAGGGGATAGGCGCCGGCAGGGAATCTGCCATTCGTTCTTTCGCGGCTCATGGCTTTAACATTCAATTTATTAGAGACATCACGCCGATCCCGCATAACGGACCTAAACCGGAGAAACCGAGGAGAGTCTAATATGGCGCGAATTCCATGTAAAATCTGCAGGCGTCTTGGTGTCTCAATTTGTGGACGCGAAAAATGCGCGATGAGGCGCAAACCCTACCCGCCCGGAGAACATGGGAGAGGATCACGCCATTCACGCCGTTCTTCTTCAGAATTCGGCGCCCAGCTTAGGGAAAAACAAAAGTTGAAATTTCTTTATGGTCTTCGCGAAACACAATTTAGGAATTATGTCGTGGAAGCCTCGCAAAGAACAGGGAGCACATCAGAAATTTTATACCAGTTATTGGAATCCAGATTAGATAACGTTGTCTATCGGCTTGGATTTGCTTTTTCGAGAGCGCGCGCGAGGCAAATTGTGACTCACGGCCATATCTGGGTAAACGGCAGAAGCGTAAACATTCCGTCTTTCAGAACACGCAAAGGAGACATAATTTCCATTAGGCCCCAAAGCGCCGGCAAAGGGCTATTTAAAGATTTAGATATCCAATTAAAAAAATATAACGCCCCAGCGTGGATTGAATTAGACCGCGAAAAACGCGAAGGCAAAGTTCTTGGAGCCTCGGCGATAGAGCTCGAAGGCGCACTCGAATTAAACGTGAACGCGATCGTCGAATTCTATTCGCGATAATTTATTATTAGTTTAATTAACGATTGAGTTATGATTTACGATATTATTAAGCCTTTAAAACCGCGAATCGTTTCAGAAGATGATACGAAAGCTGTTTTTGAAATTGATTCGCTGCATCCAGGATATGGCCACACAATAGGCAACAGCCTAAGGCGAGTGCTTTTATCATCGCTTCCGGGTGCGGCTATTACGTCCGTAAAAATATCAGGCGTGCCGCATGAATTTACAACCATACCAAACATAAAAGAGGACATCATTAACTTAATCTTGAATTTAAAACAGGTTCGCTTTGAATTGTATTCCGATGGACCATTGACCGGAAAACTTTTAGCATCCGGAATAAAAAAAGTAACAGCAAAAGATTTTGAATTGCCTACGCAAGTTTCCATCATAAATAAAGACCAACTAATTGCGACTTTAAACTCAAAGGACGCCACTTTAAATCTTGAAATCACGGTGGAAAAAGGTCTGGGATATGTACCGCGCGAAGTTCTAGAAAAAGACAAAGTTGGCGTCGGCATACTTACGCTTGATGCGATTTTCACCCCGGTCAGGCGGGTAAACTATGAAGTCGAAAACATGCGTGTTGGAGATAGAACCGACTATAACCGCCTGCGCTTAATAATTGAAACCGATGGCTCCATCACTCCAAGAAACGCGCTTAAGAAAAGCATAGAAATATTGATGAGTCAGCTGGGAGCTTTGACGTCATTTGACGATGAAATAACGACGACGAGCCGCGAAGAAGTATCGGTAGCCGACGAGGAGGCTCCCAGCGTTGAAACGGAAACTTCAGACCCCCTAAAAATCAGAATTGACGACCTTAGACTCTCGAGCCGCACTTTTAACGCGCTCTCAAACGCTGGGATTCGGACAGTCGGAGGGATTGTTAAAAAAAGCCGCGAAGAACTTCTTGGGCTCGCCGGTGTTGGCGAAAAAGCGGTCACAGAGATAGAAGATTCTCTTCACGCCCTCAATTTAGAATTAAAAGTATAAGATGAGGCATAATAAAACCGGAAGAAAATTTGGAAGAGTAAGAAAAGTCAGGCGCGCTCTCATAAAATCGCTCCTGCGTTCTTTGATTATCAAAGAAAAGATCCGCACGACCGAACCGAAGGCAAAAGAAATTCGCCCAAGAATCGAGAAACTTATATCAAAAGGAAAGTCCGGCAATCTTGACCAGCGCCGCCAAATAGCCTCTAGAATAGACGTTGAAAGCGCAAATAAGATTGTAAATGTCTTGTCACCTCGATATAAAGAACGCAACGGAGGATATACCAGAATCACGAAACTGCCGCCGCGAAGATCGGACAATACTAAAATGGCGCTAATAGAGTTTGTGAAGTAAATTGGCTAAATTTATGAGCACCAAACAAGATATACTAAATCAAATACTTCTGGATGTCAAAGGCAAATCACTCGGACGCGCTGCGTCTGCGGCCGCTATTTTGCTTCGCGGCAAAGGCAAATCCTCATTTGAGCCCCACATTCGCCCGACTCACAGCGTCGTAATTCAAAACGTGGGAGATCTTAAGATTTTCCCTGGAAAATTCAATACTAAAACCTATACGCGTTACTCCGGATATCCAAGCGGGCTTAGGACAAGCACCCTCGGCGATGTTTTTATGAAAAATCCGAAAGAAGTGTTCCGCCGCGCGGTATGGGGGATGCTGCCTAAAAACCGCTCTAGAAAATTCATAATAAATAATTTGAAATTCGATTAATATGCCGCCAAAAAAGACAAAAACAAAGAAACCTGCTAAGCCCGCTGAATTGCCAAAGCGCCATGTAAAAAAATCGTCCGTTCCTCTGCCAGTAATCCCTAAAAAAATAGCCCCCCCAGTAAAACTCGAGGAAATTCCGCCTGCCGAATTAAATAAAGAATATATAGAAACAATCGGACGAAGGAAAACTTCCGTTGCTAGAGTTCGAATGAAAAATTCAGGATCGTTTAAGATTGTAATCAATAACCGAGCACTTGAAAATTATTTCCCAACTTTCGAACTTCGCGATATTATTGAAGCTCCATTCAAAAAAGGGGGCGTTCCGCCGAAGTTTGATGTGTCGGTTAAGGTAAATGGTGGAGGAATTCACTCACAAGCCGAAGCAATCAGGCACGGCATCTCGCGCGCGCTTGAAGAACAAACTCCGGAACTTCGCAAAATCTTAAAACCTTTAGGATTCCTGAAGCGCGACCCGAGAATGAAAGAGCGCCGCAAATTCGGCTTGAAAAAGGCGCGCAAAGCTCCGCAGTGGGCGAAGCGGTAAATATAAAAACTTCAAGAACGCTTTAATTAAGGCATTTTCTGGTGATTATAAATTTAGCACTCTTGACATTAGACTGCTAATTGGGATATCATCAGATTAATGGAACGCTTGGCCGAGCGCGAGGAAGAAATTTTGAATTTTATATTGCGGGACTATATACGTTCCGCCCAACCGATTTCATCTTCTCGTATTTCGGATGCAGGGCGCGTTGAAGTCAGCCCGGCAACCATACGAAATACAATGCTCGAGCTGGATGAGAAAGGATTTCTTGAAAAACCTCACACCTCCGCCGGACGCGTCCCTACAGATAAAGCTTACCGCTATTTTGTGGATTTTCTGATGGAACCACGCTCTGCGAATCGCAGGGCTGAACAGACAATTAACGCCGCCGCAAAAAAAATCAGGCAGTCTCACGAATTGATGTTTGAAAATTTAAGCAAGGCAATTTCTTCCGAATTGAGATTATTTACAGGGATCGCTTCTTTTGGTGACGAGGCGAGAGTTTCTGGCTTTGGCCTCGGTGATGTTTTGGAAGAACCCGAATTTTCTTCTCATGACCTATCGGTTGAGTTTGCGAAATTGGTTGATAATTTACACGAGGTTGCCGAAAGCTATTTTGATAAAACCTCGCTTGGGGCGCGCGCATTTATCGGCAATGAAAATCCGACGCGCGATGCCAAATCTTTCAGCTCGGTTGCGCTGAAGTTTAAAAATGATGAATTAGGCGAATGCGTTGTGTTCTCTCTCGGGCCGAAGCGGATGAATTATGAGCGCGCCTTTGCGCTTTTGGATTTTGCGGTTGAAGATTTAATGGAATCATTTGATTAAAATGGATGACGACTTAAAAGAAAAAGAAATAGAGGAAGAAACAATCGAGCCGGATGAGCCCGCCCAAAGCGATAGCATTGAGGCGGGCCCGCCTGACTACGAAGTTGTCGGCGGAGAAGATACAGCTGAAGAGGAGGGGCTTGGTGAGAAACTCAAGAAAGTACGGAAGGAATTGAAGGTTTGCCAAAAAGAGCGCGACGATTATCTCGCGGGCTGGCAAAGGGCAAAAGCCGATTTCATAAACGCGAGAAAAGATGAGGAAAAAATGCGCGACGAATCTTTTAAAATAATGAAAGAGCATATTTTAAAAGAATTTCTGGAGGTGGGAGATTCGCTTGAAATGGCGATCAGGGCCGCACCAACGGAAGGTTTGGAGAGGATATATGGTCAGTTTCTGGATTTATTGAAACAGCACGGAGTTACGCCTTACGAATCAAGCGGAAAGAAATTCGACCCAATGATGCATGAGGCGATTGAGCGAGAAGAAACTGATGACGAATCCAAAGACGAGATGATATTGGAAGAATTAGCAAAAGGTTATAAGTTTAATGGGCGGGTCTTGAGACCCGCAAGAGTGAAGGTAGGAGTTCTTTCCGCCAAAGGCGGATCCGCCTCGGGCGGAAAAAAATAAAATAAAAAACCGGGACGAGATTGTTCTCGTCCCGGGCGATGAACGGAATTAATGTTAGATTTCGCGGATACTTGGTCGGATGCGGATTTGCATGTCAGTCGTATTTACTTCAGTTTCGAGATAGCGCTGTTTTTTGCGAACCTGAGTATCGAGTCTTACTTTTAGCTCCGGGCTGCAAGCCGGAAGCTGGTAGCGCATAATCGGCATTACAAAAGAGTCGGATGTACCGTACTCTTCCCATGACCGCATGAAGCGGTTAACTATCTTTTTTTGCGCGAGTTCGATCTTTCTACGCTTTTCTCCGACCTTCATGCCTATAGACTTTCTCAGCCTACCGATGATTTTTTTCCTACAGATCCCATTCTTCCCATTCCGCTTGTGAAAATTTAATGTTCCCATCAATCCTCCTTCAAAAACGTTAATATACTAACCCAAACCAAGCTTAAAATATTATTAATTTTTAGTCAAAATATAGAAATATGCCAAAAATATTAGGAATAGATTTAGGAACAACTAACTCCGCCATGGCTATCGTCGAGGGCGGAGTTCCCCGCGTGCTTGAAAATGACGAGGGCGCGCGCACAACCCCGTCAGTCGTCGGGCTTTCAAAAGGAGGGGATCGCCTAGTTGGGCTTCTAGCCAAGCGGCAAGCCGTCACAAACCCGCAAAACACAATATATTCGGTAAAGCGTCTCATAGGGCGCAAGTTTACCGATAAGATGGTCGAAAAAGATAAAACGCTGATGCCCTACGAAATTAAAGAATCCGCAAATGGCGGCGTGCAGATTAAAATGGGAGATAAATCGTACCGGCCAGAGGAAATCTCCGCAATGGTTTTACAAAAATTAAAGAAAGACGCCGAAGCGAAACTTGGCGAGAAAATCGAAGAGGCGATAATTACGGTGCCTGCGTATTTTGATGACTCTCAAAGGCAAGCGACCAAAAACGCAGGAGAAATTGCCGGATTCAAAGTCAAGCGAATCTTAAATGAGCCTACGGCTGCAGCTTTGGCTTACGGATTTGATAAGAAAAAAGACGAGCAAATAGTCGTTTATGATTTCGGAGGCGGGACTTTCGACGTATCCGTGCTCGAAGTGTCTGCCGACACTATTGAAGTCAAAGCTACAGACGGCGACACGCATCTTGGTGGAGACGATTTTGATCAAAAAATTGTTTATTGGATAGCTGCTGAATTTAGAAAAGAAGAGGGGATTGATCTCTCGAAAGACCCGCTTGCACTCCAGCGCCTGCGAGAGGCCGCAGAAAAAGCGAAACATGAGCTCTCAAGCACCGTTGAAACAGAAATTAATATACCATTCATTTCTTCAACCGATTCCGGACCCAAACATCTCCTGATAAAATTCTCGCGATCAAAACTGGAGGGACTTGTCTCCGATGAAATTGAGCGGTCGATTGAAATTACGAAACGCGCAGTGGGCGCCGCAGGATTCAAACTTGCGGATATTGATGAAGTTATTCTTGTCGGAGGCCAAACCCGCATGCCGCTTATTCAGGAAAAAGTGAAGGCGCTTTTCGGCCGCGAGCCGAACCGCTCAATCAATCCGGACGAAGTAGTGGCCATTGGCGCCGCCGTGCAGGCTGGAATTTTGCAGGGTGATGTAAAAGATGTTTTGCTTTTGGACGTAACGCCATTGTCGCTTGGGCTTGAAACATTGGGAGGGGTTATGACAAAAATCGTGGAGAAAAATACTACGGTGCCTTATTCAAAATCGCAAGTTTTTTCTACGGCTGCCGACAATCAAACTTCGGTTGAAATCCACGTCTTGCAGGGCGAACGCGAGATGGCCGCGGACAATAAAACACTCGGCCGCTTTATTCTTGATGGGATACCCCCAGCGCCGCGCGGGTTGCCTCAAGTTGAAGTCGCCTTCGATATTGATGCGAACGGCATCTTGTCCGTCAAAGCCAAAGACAAAGCTACAAACAAAGAACAGTCGATAAGAATAGAAGCCTCCACGGGACTGTCGAAAGAAGAGATTGAGCGTATGAAGCGCGACGCGGAGGTGCATGCAGATGAAGACAAACAAAAAAAGGAACTCATAGAAATTAAAAACCAGGCGGAATCTATAATTTATACAGCAGAAAAGGCGCTCCGAGACGCGGGCGACAAAGTCCCAGCAGATATCAGAAAAGATATAGAAGAAAAAATAGGATCTCTTAAGTCTTCCAAAGATTCAGCCACTTCAGCTTCAGATCTTAAATCAAAATTTGAAGAACTTTCATATGCTCTTCAAAAAATCGGTGAAGCGATGTATAAAGATACTAAAGGGAACGAGTCGCAGCAAGATGAGAAAAAGGCGAAAGATGCCGACTTTGAAGATCTAAGCGGCGATCAAAACAAATAACAGTCCCTTTTGAAAGCTATGAGAGATTATTATGAAGTTTTAGGAATTGCGAGAAACGCCTCCCAAGACGAGATAAAAAAAGCGTTCAGGAAACTCGCGCATAAGCATCATCCAGACAAAGGAGGATCAGAAGTGAAATTTAAGGAATTAAACGAAGCATATCAGGTCTTGTCAGATGATAAAAAACGCGCGGAATACGACCGTTATGGGCGCGTCTTTGGGGCAGGCGGAGGACCCGCAAACCAAGATTTTGATTTTGATTTCAGTCAATTTAACGGCGTCGATTTAGGAGATATATTCGAAGATTTTTTTGGTATGGGGGGCACTGGCCGTGGGAAAGCGCAAAGAGTCCGGCGTGGCCGCGATATTTCAATTGATGTTGAATTACCCTTCGAAGAATCAATTTTCGGCACAGAAAGGCGAGTGCTTATAAATAAATCTATTTATTGTTCGATCTGCAAAGGTTCAGGCGCAGCTCCCGGAACTAAATCAGAAAGCTGCAAGAAATGCAATGGGAACGGAACAGTACGCGAGACAAGGCAATCATTTTTAGGAAGCTTTTCATCTATAAAAGAGTGCCCGACATGTCTCGGACGCGGAAACATTCCAGAAAAAAAATGCGATACTTGCCGAGGCTCCGGGATTGAGCGCGGACAGGAAGAAATTCAAATTGCGATTCCCGCGGGAATTCGCTCAGGCGAGATGATAAAAATGTCAGCGAGGGGAGAAGCGGTTTCCGGAGGGCTCGCGGGCGATTTATATGTTAGAATTCATGTTTTGCCGCATGAAATCTTCCGCCGCGAAGACCGTGATTTAGTAATGGATCTAGAAATTCCGCTTTCTGATGCGCTCTTAGGCGCTGATAATATTATAAACGCACCCGACGGGCAGATTAAATTAAAAATCCCAGCGGGGATTGATTCTGGAGAACTTCTGCGCGTTCGCGGCCGCGGCGTTCCGACAGAATCAAAGCGGGGAGATTTGATAATCCACGTCATAGTGAAAACCCCAAAACGGCTTTCAAAAAAGGCGCGCGAACTTATAGACGAACTCAAAAAAGAGGGGATTTAAGATATTAAAAATATGGCAGCTTTTAAAGAAAACATAATAGGGCGCCTAGATCCGGTCTGCGGGCTTCAAATTGACGCGTCAAAAGCCAAGTTCCAAAGCACATTTGAAGAAACAACCTATTATTTTTGTCCCAAAAATTGCAAGGATCGTTTTGAAGAAGAGCCTGCAAAATACGACGGAGATTCAAACAACCGCGAGGATTGATTCGACAACGTCAGAATTTTTCTTGTTGGTCCGCCCAGTAGGAGTTGAACCTACAACCTTGTCCTTAAGAGGGACCTGCTCTGCCAATTGAGCTATGGGCGGATTTTTATGGAATTATTAACTGGTCGGCGGGTTTGAGATATTTTAGACATTTTCTTGGCATTTTGCAATTTTTTGACTGGCACTTTTTTAACATCATGTTATAATTAAGTTCATGAAAAAAATGGATTCAAGCGACTTTACGCCATGGATTTTTACCGGCATCATCGTCCTTTTAACGGTCGGACTAATTGTTCTGATTTTTGCTTACGGCAACGGCTCTTCAGGCACAGCAAAAGAAACTACTGTCCCTGCCCTCACTCAAGAGGACTGGACGCATGGTCCTAATGACGCGAAAGTGAGTATAATCGAATACGGCGATTTCCAATGTCCGGCATGCGCCGCTTACTATCCTCTGTTCCTCGAACTTGAAAATTATTACAAAGATAAATCGGTTATTTTTGCCTTCCGTAATTTTCCTCTTTATCAAGTACATAAAAACGCGGAGATCAGCGCAAAAGCTTCCGAAGCCGCGGGGCTCCAGGGAAAATATTGGGAGATGCACGACAAATTATACAAAGACCAAATTTCCTGGGGAGATGCTCCACAAAAAAAAGCAATGGAACAATTTGACGACTATGCTAAGTCGCTTAACCTTGATCTGGATAAATTACATAAAGACATGGAGTCCGCCAGCGTAAAAAATAAGATCGAAAAAGATGTTAAAAGCGCGAGCGACGCGTTTGTGGACCACACGCCAACATTTTTTATAAATCTGAAACAAATTAAGAATCCCACAAGCCTTGATGAGTTTAAGAAAATTATAGACGATGCCCTCGCCGCTTCCTAAATCAAAGATCTGGGGGCTCGCTATCGCCAGTTTTTTAGGATTTGCTGATGCAAGTTATCTTACAGCAGAGCATTATCTGAAATTGCCTCTGCCGTGTTCCATCACGCAAGGATGCGATACTGTTTTAAACAGCAGATACGCAATGCTTGCCGGGCTCCCGATAGCGTTTTTCGGAGCAATTTACTATTTGCTTTTGCTTTTCTTGGCGGTGAGTTTGCTTACCAACAAGAACAGCTCCGGCGCGCCGCAAATTAAAGCGGCTCTAGCCCTTAGCTCCTTTGGACTGCTGGTATCAATAATGCTTGTCTATCTGCAATTTTTTGTAATTTACCAGCTTTGCCTTTATTGCCTCGCTTCAGCCACATTCACGCTAATAGCGTTTGTCCTGTCCATAAGTATTTATAGGGCTCTCAAAAAATCTATTTTAAGCCATGGCTAAAATTAAAATAGGCGTTATCCGCGGCGGGCCATCTTTGGAATATGAAATATCCCTCCTCTCCGGCGAAAGTGTGATAAATAATCTTCCGCGCGGAAAATATGACATAACAGATATCCTCTGGACAAAAGACGGCATATTCCATGAGAACGGTTTTGCAAAGCGGCCAGCGCAAATCTTAAAAAAATTGGATTTGGTTTTCAACGCGCTACACGGAGAATACGGCGAAGACGGGCGGATCCAGCAAATATTCGAGTTAAATTCTATTCCATACACGGGCTCGGGAATCTTCGCTTCAGCCGTCGCAATGAAAAAACATCTCGCTCTAAACGCGTTAGAAAAGAGAAACATTAAGATGCCAAGATCGATAATAGTATCGAAAGGAGATGATCTTGAAGCGCGCGTATCTGAAATTTGCAAAACTCTTTTCCCGTGGTGGGTCATAAAACCGGCCTCGCGGGGATCGTCTGTAGGCGTGACCATAGCAAAAAGCGAAAAAGAAATTCTCGCTGGATTAAAAGTCGCTCTCAAATTGGATAAAAAGGCTATTGCGCAAGAACATATAAAAGGTAAGGAAGCCACTTGCGCTGTTCTTGAAAATTTCCGCGGCCAGAAATATTACGCGCTCCCGATAATCGAAATAGTCCCGCCAAAAGGAAAATTTTTTAATTACGAAGTTAAATATGACGGCTCGACTAAAGAAATTTGCCCGGGCCGTTTTAGTGAAAAAACGGCTCTCGAAATTAAAAATATATCTATTTTGGCGCACGAGGCACTGGGGCTTCGCCATTATTCGCGATCAGATTTTATAGTAAGTCCGCGCGGCATATTCTTTTTAGAGACAAACACACTGCCGGGGCTCACAAGCCAATCTTTGTTGCCGAAGGCCGCCCAGGCAGCTGGACTTCCGTTCCCTCTGCTTCTTGACCATATTGCATCTTTGGCTATTAGAGGCGCCTAATATGTTAAAGAAGTCTTTTTTTAAAAGCCCAACGCTAGATGTTGCGCGTCGTCTCATTGGCAAAACCCTTATACGTAAATTTAAGGGGAAACTAAATAAAGGAATAATAACAGAGACCGAAGCTTATGTTGGTCCGCAGGACCTGGCCTCTCATGCCTCACGTGGGCGAACAGCCAGAACCGCAGCGATGTTCGGGGAAGCGGGGCGCATTTATGTTTATCTTATTTACGGCATGCATTTTTGCCTAAATATCGTAACGGAGAAAAAAGAATTTCCTGCCGCCGTGTTAATCCGCGCAATCCGCGCTGGGAATCTAGACATAAGAGGACCGGGCAGAATTACAAAATATTTTCATATCGACAAAAGCCTTAATGCCAAAAAACTTGGGCACGAAAGTGGTTTATGGATAGCCGCCCCTTTGGGACAAGCCTCGCCCAGAAAACTCAGGGCGCAAAAGCTAAAAATTAAGAGCGGGGCGCGAATCGGGGTCGAATACGCCGGAGCGTGGGCAAGTAAACCCTGGAGGTTTTATGTTAAACTAACCGCATGGCGCGGCTTGTAAAATATTTTGATAAACTTGAAGATAAAGTCCGCCGGGCACTCTCACGGCGCCCTATTGTCTATACCCTAATCGGCGGCATAGGCATTGTGCTTTTTTGGCGTGGCGTATGGATGACAGCGGATCTTTTCCCATTCTTAAGCGGCCCTGTTTCAATAGCCTTGAGCGTGGCAATACTTATGATAACCGGGCTTTTCGTTTCTTTTTTTATAGGAGATGAGATCATCATTGAAGGTTTGAAGCAGGAGAAAAAAATCACGGAGAAAACCGAGTCTGAAATAAAAACTGAAGAAACAACGCTGCGCCAAATTAAAAAAGACCTGGACGCGATAAAAGTAAAATTGGAACAAATGTCGAAGTCAATATGAATGAATTTTTATTTGTTGTTCTTGGTATAATTGCCGGCGCCGTAAGCGTTTATTTCGTTCTGCAGAAACACGCCCCGAAAGAATCGGAGGGGATGCTTATGCTTCAAAACCAGATGAATGAGCTTTCGCGGAAAATGGATCAGAATGTCGGCCAATCAACCGAAGTCTTGCAGCGCCAGCATTCTGAATCCATCAAAGCGGCGCGCGAACTTGCCGAACGCCTGACTAAACTCGACGAAACGAACAGACAAGTTGTCGGCTTCGCCGACCAGCTTCAAAATCTTCAGGACATTTTGCAGAACCCAAAACAGCGCGGGGTTTTAGGCGAATATTATCTTGAAACAGTTTTAAAAAATGTTTTGCCACCTGGTTCGTATGAAGTTCAATATCCGTTTAAAGACGGGACAATTGTGGATGCCATAATCCATGTTAAAGATAAAATAATTCCGATTGATTCCAAATTTTCGCTTGAAAATTATAATAGAATTATTGGCGAGCGCGATCCTGCCGAGCGCGAACGATACGAAAGACTTTTTCGCCAAGACCTAAAAAATAGGATTGATGAAACCGCAAAATACGTGAAGCCATCCGAAAGCACGCTTGAATTCGCGTTTATGTTCATCCCATCGGAGGCCATTTATTACGACCTTTTAATCAACCAGGTCGGCGCAGTCAAGGTCGCAACCCAAGACTTGATTGAATACGCTTTTAAGCAAAAGCACGTCATTATAGTCTCTCCCACGTCATTTTTAGCCTATCTGCAGACGGTTCTTCAAGGTCTTAAAGCCCTCCAAATCGAGGAATCAGCCAAGGAGATGAAGAAGTTCGTGGAAGCGTTGATGCGCCATTTAATCACCTACGAAGATTATTTCCAAAAACTTGGCAAGAATCTAGGCACGACGGTCGGAATGTATGACAAAGCATATAGCGAATTCCAAAAAATAGACAAAGATATCTATCGCATAACAGGCGAGGGGATTGAATCAGAGCCGGTTTTGATAGCAAAACCCCACGCGGATGAGATAGAATAGACCTTGCTTTAAATTTATAATTTTGATACTATGGTTTTTATCTATGCCACAATTCGCAGTAATCAAAACAGGCGGGAAACAATATCTTGTTAGTCCCGGGCTTAAATTAAAAATCGAAAAACTTCCTTCCACAGAAGTCAAAATTTTATTTGACGTCTTAGCTCTAGGCGATGAAAGTGTTTTGAACGCAGGAAAGCCCATCGTGTCCGGCGCTAAAGTTGAAGCAGAGGTTTTACGCGAAGGCAGAGCGGATAAAGTTATTATCCAACATTATCATTCCAAAACTCGTTACAGAAAGAAAAAAGGCCACCGCCAGCCCTTCACTGAAATTTTGATAAAAGAGATAGTTGTAAAATAGATTTCTAGTGCTTGAATCGGGAGCGCCTGCTACCCCCTATTTTTTTGCCACTATTTACATATTCGTACGAGTTACCCTATTATTGTGGAAATTTCTACTTTCTATTCTCAAACGCGTGTTTCAGAGTATCTCTGTCTGAATACTCAAGTTCCGTTCCTGTCGAAAGGCCCCGGCCAAGATTCGAAATTTTAAACTTCCGGCTTTTAATAATCGGCTCAAGAATTTTTTCAATATAGCGTTTTGTCATATCACCTTCGGTTGTGGCTGATAGCGCTAAAACTATCTCGCCTAATTTTTTATTTGCCTCAACGCGTTTATAGAGTTCCTTCAAACGCAATTTTTCCTGTATCTCCGGACGCAAGGGGGAAAGAAGCCCGCCTAAAACATGATAGCGTCCGTCGAAAATCTGGTTACGCTCCATATTTTCAAGATCAGCGTCTTTTTCGATAACTAACAGCTTCGAATCATCGCGGTTGGGATTTGAGCAGACAACGCATTCATTGCTTTTTCCTTCAAAAATTCTAAAGCATGTTGAGCATCGAGAAACTTCTTTATGAAATCTCACAAGCAATTTTGAAATTTCTTCAAGCGACTTGGGTTCGGATCCTGCCAAATGATATACAAATCTACGAGCCTGCCTCGGTCCAATCCCGGGAAAGCTTTGAAAAAAATTAATTAAATCGGCGATTATGCTCATACTTAGAAATAGCAGATATTTAGTTAGCTTAGCAAATTTTAAGCGGGCGGGCTAGACTTCAAAAGATTCAAAACCGCTCGACGCTTCCATTGACATAAATGAAACGCTCTCTTGATTGAAATATAATGTGGCCCTGCCGACAGGCCCGTTTCTATGTTTGGCAATGAGCACATCTGCTTGGTTTTGGCGCTGAGAATTTTCGCGATATCTGTCCTCGCGATATAGAAACATCACAACATCAGCGTCTTGCTCAATTGAACCCGACTCACGCAGGTCAGAAAGGCGCGGAATTGGTGGGTGACGCTGTTCAACCGCGCGCGAAAGCTGGGAAATAGCCAAAACCGGCACATTAAGCTCGCGCGCAAGCTGTTTTAAAGATCGGGAGATCTCTGTTACTTGCTGAACCATGCTGTCAGATGCGCGCTGGGGCATCATTAATTGGAGATAGTCGATAATAATCAGCCCGAGGTTTCCGGAATCCGACTGGAGACGGCGCGCCATTGCCCGCATTTGTAGCACAGTGTTAGATGATTCGTCATCAATATAGATAGGCGCGTTGGACAATCTGCCCATCGCGTCCCGGATCCGTAAAAAATCGTCGTTACTTTCAGAAAGTCGCCCCGTGCGAAGCTTCCAAAGCCCAACGCCGGATTCCGAGGCGATTAACCGGTCCACCAATTGCTGGGACGACATTTCGAGCGAAAATATGCCGACGGGCACGTTTTTTTCAACGGCAACATGCCGCGCCACATCAAGCGCGAATGACGTCTTCCCGAATGAAGGGCGCGCGGCCACAATAATTAAATCAGATTTTTGAAGGCCGGCTAAAATGTTGTCGATGTCCGCAAAACCTGTCGGAACGCCGCGAAGCTCATTTTTATTTTTATGCAAATGATCGATCCGCTCCCAAGCTTCTTCAAGCTCTTGTCCTAGCACTAAAAATCGCTGGGAGAGCGAGCGCTGTGAGATCGCAAAAATCCTTTTTTCAGCATTATCCAAAAGCTGGTCAACGTCATCCCCCTCCCGATATCCTAACTCAGCAATATCGGCAGAGGCCTGAATAAGATCCCGCAATATTCTTTTTTTCCGAACTATCTCCGCATGATAGACAACATGCGAAGATGACGGAGAAGCATTAACCAGATCGGCGAGATAGGCGGTGCCTCCAATAGCTTCCAATTTGTTCTGTTCCCGGAGCCGTGAAGACATTGAAATTACGTCAATCGGCTGGGAGCGCGAAAAAAGCTCAAGGGCCGAGGCGAAAATCACTTGGTGCTGGGGGCGATAAAAATCTTCGGGACGCAAAACGTCGATTATCTTAATTATCGCCTTGCCGTCAATCATCAACGCTCCGAGCGTCGCGATTTCAGCTTCGATATTTTGCGGAGGCACACGAACGGCAGCAGCAAAAGGAGACGGAGTAAGCGCGTCTTTAATTAATCTTTCATCAGCCATACACTAACTATAAAAACTTATTTCAAAATGCGCAAAGGTAAAAGTGATCTATTTGTTACTTAACTGTGATTTAAAAACTCTTGGACCTTGCTCCGAGTCTGACACTTCAAATCCAAGCGCTTTTATCTCGTCACGCAAACGATCTGCTTGAAGCCAATCATGGGCGCGGCGATATTCTTCTCTTTTATTGACCAATTCTTCCACCCGGGCGGGTATCTTTAATTTTTCTAACGCAGATATGCCTAGCCCAAAAACTCTATCCGCAAAAATTAAATTATTATATGTGGCCTTACCTGATTTTAATAATCTCCAGACAAGATCGAGCGCGCCCGGGATATTTAAATCATTATTAATTTTTGCCGCAAATGCTTTTTTAAACTCCCCCGATAGAAGTTTGCCTCCCTCGGCCTTCAGCTCAAGCGCCCGCCTTTCCATATTGAGGCGGGCGCTTGAAGCCGCTTCTAGCGAGCGCCAAGAAAATGAAAGGGGAGAGCGGTAATGAGCGGTTAGCGTAAGATATCTAAAATCAAGCGGAGAAAATCCGCGCTCCGCCATGTCTCGGAGTGTGAAAGTATTTTTAAGCGACTTGGACATTTTATGTCCCTCTACAGACATCATTTCACCTTCGATAAAAAACCGGGCGAATTTGTCGCCGCGCGCGCCCTCGGACTGGGCAATTTCATTTTCATGGTGGGGAAAAATCAAATCGACTCCGCCAGCATGGATGTCTATTGGCATTCCTAAATATTTCACCGACATCGCGGAACATTCTATGTGCCAACCGGGACGACCGGCGCCGAATGAAGACGGCCACCACGGTTCATCGCCCCGCTTCTTCTTCCACAATACAAAATCTTTTGCCTGGTCTTTATCATATTCATCAGAGTTCACGCGGGCGCCAATTTTCAGCTCGCGTTTTTTGACTCTTGAAAGCCTCCCATAGTTTTTAAACTTCGAAATATCAAAATATACCCCGTCGTCGGTTTCGTAGGCCAATTTCTTTTTGACCAAGTTTCTTATCATTTTTACCATGTCGGGAACATGCTCAGTAGCTTTCGCGTATTTGGATGCTGGGAGAATATTTAATTTTTCTATATCGGAGAAAAATTCTTTAGTGTAACGCTCTGTGAAATCTTTCAGCCCTTCTCCAGATGCCTTGGAATCGCGAATCGTTTTGTCGTCAACATCCGTAATATTCATGACTTTCTTCACCTTCAATCCAGCCAAAATAAGCGCCCTATGCAATAAATCTTCAAATATATAAGTACGGAAATTACCTATATGCACAAATCCATATACGGTAGGCCCGCAAGCGTAAAAAGTAACGCGGCCCGCGTGTTTAGGCCTGAAAATCTCTTTTTTGCGCGTAAGTGCGTTAAAAAGCTTAATCGGCATATTCAGATTCTATCAACTTCTCAAATAAGCTTCTATCTTAAATCCACCTTCTGTATTTGAAGAAGGCGACCATAACCGCGACAACGCCAGCCATTATTCCTATGATCACCCAAAAATCGTTTGGTTGACCCACAATTGGGCGGGAAACTGCATCGATTGAAAATACCGTGGCGATAAGTGTGAGTGGAAACGTCAAAAGCGCGAGCATGGTGAACGCTTTGATAATTTCAGAAGAGCGGTGCGTTATCAATGAATTTGTCGTGTCATATAGCGTCTCAAGGGTATCTTTATTATTTAAGAGCAGGTTCGAAAGCCGGCGATATTGCGCGGCAAGCTCGGGAATTAAGCGCTTGAATGAATTGCCAAAAAAATCCGGGCCAATTTCCGCAAACGATTCCAAAAGAGAATCGTGCGGGCGGACCGCACGGGAAAAATCAAGCACGTCGCGGCGCAAATAGGAAATGTCTTCAATCAGCTTTTTTTCCTGCCCCGTAAAAATTCTCTCTTCGATTTGGTCTATTTTCTTTTGCAGAAAATCTATTTCAGCCAATAAATGATCATAAAGTTTTTTCCAAAGCATATAGAGCAGGGTATCAGTAGAGCCCGATACGCTAAAACAGCGTTCGCGAAGGGCCAAATTGAGCTCACAATGTTTGAAAAATTCTGCCATTGGCTCTATTGGCTCCTGGTGGACTGTTATTAAAAATTTTTTCCCGACAACTATGTCAAGCTCACGCGCCCGATGCGAACGGCCTTCAGGATCAAAAAGCGGAAGATGCAGTATGAAATATAAGTGTGATCCATAATTTTCAGCGCGGGGTCTGAAAGACGGGCGGGAAAGCTCTTCTGCCACAAAATGAGAAAGTTCAAACTCCTTAGTGAGCGCCAAAATATCTTCAGGAGTCAGGCTCGGCACGTCAACCCACGATATGCCCTTGTAATCAATTCTTGAAATCATGATGATTTTATACAGCACCTTTCAGATTAATACTTTCCGGGGCTTTCACCCCTTGGAAAGGTGCTAAATTTATCTTACTATAGAAAGACTTAACTACATATGGAAATCAGAGGACGATCAAGAGCGATATTTATAGCAATCACGGTAGCGGTCATCGTGGTTTCTTTTGCGCTTGGAGCATTTTTTGGCTATTCGCACCGCTCCGAACTTGAGAAAATAGGCGGTATAAAAAATGGCGCGTCAGGCAAACCGGACGATATTGATTTCGAACCGTTTTGGAATGCGTGGGCGATTATCGGAAATAAATTCGCCGGCTCCGACAATATAGACAGGCAAAAAATGGTCTGGGGGGCGATTCAAGGCGCGCTCAACTCGCTTGGCGATCCTTATACAACCTTTTTCCCGCCTGAAGAGAAAAAACTATTCGATTCGGAGATTAAAGGGAGCTTCGCCGGCGTTGGGATGGAAATCGGGGTTAGGAAAGGAATACTGACTGTAATCGCCCCATTAAAAGATACTCCGGCCTATAACGCGGGCATTAAGTCTGGAGATGCGGTTCTTAAAATAGACAGCAAAGAAACCGCCGGGATGACCGCAGATGAAGCCGTAAGATTGATCCGAGGAGAGCGCGGGACAAAGTTGAAATTGATAATACTGCCCTTAAATAAAGACAAAACCCGAGAGTTAACTTTAATCCGCGACATAATAAAAATACCAATCATTGAGACAAAAAAAGAGAAAAATAAAATATTTGTGATCAAGCTATACAGCTTTGCTGAAAATTCAGCGAACGAATTCAGAAACTCGATGCGCGACATGTATTTTTCCGGCTCAAATAAATTGATAATTGACCTGCGTGGGAATCCCGGAGGATATTTGGAAGCGGCAGTTGACATCGCTTCATGGTTTCTCGACACCGGGAAAGTGGTAGTCCGTGAAAAATTTAAGTCCGGCGAAGAACAGCTCTATCGATCACGCGGATATAAACCTTTCAGCAGCCTGATGATTGTCGTTTTAGTCGATAAGGGCTCGGCTTCTGCATCCGAGATTTTAGCTGGCGCTCTTCAAGATTACGGCGCGGCGAAGCTAGTGGGCGAAAAAACCTTCGGAAAAGGCTCGGTGCAGGAATTGGTGGATGTGACCAACAATACATCACTTAAAGTTACCATAGCGCGCTGGCTTACTCCGAACGGCCGAAGCATTTCCCAAAACGGCCTCGACCCAGATGTCAAAGTGGATCAAACTGAAAATGATGATACGAAGGGGATTGACAAGGCAATGGCGCGAGCGCTAGAAATACTAGAATCTTGGAATAAATAATTAATATCATAATATGGCAAAAGTAATACTATTAAAAGACGTAATTAATCTCGGCCAAAAGGGCGACTTAAAGGAAGTAAAAGATGGGTACGTGAGAAATTTTCTTCTGCCAAGAAAACTAGCGGAACTTGCGACAAAGGCCAATATCCGCACACTTGAAGCAGAACAATCAAAAAGAGAAATTTTGAAAAGTGAGATATCATCTCGAACGCAGGACGACTTAGAAAAGCTCGCCCGAGAAAAAATCATTTTCAAAATGCCAGCAAATGAAAAAAGACATCTTTTTGACAGTATTAGCATTTCAGAAATCGAGGCAAAGCTTCAAGAATTAGGAATTAAGAATATCAAAAAAGAGTGGATCAAACTTGCCTCACCGATAAAAGAAGTAGGGGAGAGCGAATTTGAAATTAAACCTCCTACGGGCGAAGCCGCAAGTTTCAAGATAACTGTAACCGAGAAAAAAACGCCCAAGAAAAGGTCTAGAAAAAAGTAGGTAGAAAAAAAATGGTAAGGGTTTATGCTACAATGCTTACCTTTTTTATACGTTTCGATCTTCCATCAAATCTCGTTTTTCTGACGTCAGAAAATTTAATAGTCCCAGGTGCGATTGCAAAAATCGTGTGGTCTTTGCCTATTGATGTGTTTTCTCCGGCAATAAAGTGTGTACCACGCTGGCGGATAATTATTGACCCCTTTTTCGCAGTCTCGCCCGCAAAAAGTTTAACCCCTAGATATTTAGGGTTAGAATCCCTGTTATTCTGTGTCGATCCTGTGGCTTTTGTATGTGCCATTTTAAGTTAGAATCTCTGGATAAAACTCGTGCTATTATTTAACCATGTTAAACGAGTGGGCGAGGAAAATCAAGTCCTGGTATAAAGACAACGAAAATGAGATCGTTTGGGTCGCGGTTGTTTTATTCGCTACGGGAGTCGGCTTTGGCGCCGGCCGTGTTGCAATTTTCAATTCAAATAAAACTCCTATAGAGATAAATCCGCCTGCAAGTAATCTTGGCGCAAACGCGATTAGCTCGCTTAATAGTTCTAGAGACGAAGCCGCCGCAGAAACAGAAAATAACTCTATAACTCAAATCACGGATAAAGAGCCCGTAATCATGGAACAATCGCCTAAGATATATGTCGCCTCAAAAAATGGGAGTGTTTTTTATCTGCCAAGTTGCGGTGGCGTTAGATTAATTAAAGAAGCAAACAAAATCTGGTTTTCGTCAAAAGAGGAAGCGTCGCGCGCGGGCTACAAACCGGCCGCAAATTGCAAAGGTTTATAGATCTTTTTCGATTTGTAATCGTTTGCGGCTTATGGTCAATGTTGAAACTTTTTTGATATCTTTTACTATGCCGTCAAACTTTTTTTGTTTTTGTTCCGGAAGTGTTTTTAAAATTTTCTCAAGTTTTTTCTCATCCACCTTCAAAACTTCCTGCCAAAGCCCCAAAGGCTGAAGCATAACGCGCGCGCGTTCCAAATCATAGTTTTTTTTCTCCGCCGTGCGCCGAGTTATATAACCATCTGGGCCAAATATGCGCTCGAGCCCTTTTTCATCTAAATAATGATGGATCTTAGCTTGAAGCATTTCAATCTTATCATATTGGCCTAGAACGCTGTTTTTCGCCTCAAAATAATCCCTGATTATGCTTTTAATCTCTTCGTCTGAAGGCGCGTCTTCTTTTTTATACAAATGCTTCCACATCGGGCATATAGGGCGATATGGACAAAATCCGCACCACGGACCCGGAGTAGGGGGAAATTCAGAAGACCTTTCGCGCTCTCTTATGTCTTTAATAGCCAAGAGTATCTGGTTTTTTGTTGAAGCAAGGTCGTCGCTACTTCTCTTTGAAGAAAGTTTTTCTCCATGCTCGAGAAAATAAAGCGAAAGCGTAACTTGATCCGGACTAATATGAGTCCAGCGTTTCACCAAACCGAGATTATAAATGGAAAGTTGAAGATTTTTATCAACAAAATCTTGGCTTGGCATCCGGCGAGATGTTTTATAATCTATGATCTCGTACGTATCGTCCGTAGGCTTATCTACCCGATCTATTATTCCCGCCAAAATATGACTTTCTTTCTGGTTTGGATCTTCAATAATCACTTCAAATCTTGATTCTAGATCGACGATATTAAAATTCCACGGCTGATTTTTAAGAAAGAATTTCCTTAAAATCTTTTTTCCTTCTTCTAAATAAGAATCGGTTTGGTTTTCGGGAATTTTCAAAGTCAGTGACTCGCCTGACCAAATATCGGAAAAATAATTCAAAACCTCATCTATGGTAGGGAAGAGGGGATTCTTAGTGAACATGAAACGGAGCGCGGAATGTATAACTGAACCAAAAACAGCTTCCTTGGATTTTTCCCCTTTGATCTTATCTATCTGGGAAAATTTATATTTTAGAGGGCAGATTTTAAATGTTTCGAGCGCGGAATATGATGTTCGCATTGATAAATTATACTGCAGTTTGACGCACTGCGCTCAAGCGGGGAGACAAAGCCGCATATAAATACAATGTCGCACAACATAGATTTTGCGTCATTCTAGCCGTATATAGTTGAAAGCCTTCATAGTATGTGATCTTTTAATCGCCCGTAACCGGTTTTAGCTTGTGTTCCACATTGAGAATCCACTCACCGAATGTATTTCGAAAATTCTTGATTATAAACTCGCGGGCAATCTTAAACCAGCTGGAAATATAATTATTCCAAACATATTGGATCCCTCGCCATAGAAATGAAAAATTGGACTTGAGGATTGGGTTTGTGACGAAATTAGATATGCTTACACCAAGAAAACTTAATATCACCACGGATAAGATCAAAATAATTATGAGTTGTAGAAAACCCTGATTACTTGGGTGCATAATATATTTCCCTTAATTATAGGCATTTTCTTATGTTTTATAGGTGTGAATATCTGGCTTGACCAATTAACAATTGAATATGTATCATATAAGTAGCAATTCTCTTGCCGCATAGTTCTTTGTGTCGGGCATGCAACAAGACAAGCCCAGCAATTTTAAATCTAAATTTCGTTCTTTCTAACAACCAAATAGAATCATTACCGATTCAACAAACCCTTTAATTTGGAGGATCCTCGGTAAGAGAGCAATAAAAGCCCTAGCGGGGCAATCAATCAAAACCTGCCTAGGGCATTTTTGTTTAAAGAATTATTATTCTTTATTAAAGTTATATATCTCAGCTTATAAGTAAATTTTAGGATCTAAATATCCACCATATGGCAATACCCCGCAGACTCTGGATTTTCTCATTTCTACTGTTCTTGCGTCGTATACTGTGAAATGCAAATGCGGGCCTGTTGTATACCCGGTATTCCCGGAATATCCTATCAATTGTCCCCTATTCACCGATGCCCCTTGTGGGATACTTTGAAACGAGAGATGCGCGTATAAAGTTGCCAGATGGTTTGGATGTTCAATCAATATCCATTTTCCATATGATCCTCCTGGGCATACCAAATCGCTATTTCCTTCTGATTTTATAGTCCCACTCTCTGACGCTAAAATCGGCGTGCCGACTGAAGCCTTAAGATCAATACCGTTGTGGCCGGAATTCCCATAAACATCGCCTACAGATGACAGAGCGAAAGCTGTTAATCCGAAAGATTGAGTTATGATGGGATTTTGGACTGGCCAAGCTAAAACTCCTGATCTTGCACCCGGCAAGCTGGATGGATCAATTAGCAATTTCAATTGATCTTCAATTTTAGAAATTTCCTGCTCAATTTCTGCTCGCTTATTTCGACGGGTACTAACAAGTTTTTGATATTCCGATTCTTTATTTTTAGTGTCGCGCAAAAGCTGATCCTTAGCTTTACGCGTGGACACCTCAATAGATTGCTCGACTTTCAGTTCAGAAAAATAATTTTGAAGGTCTGCTTTCGTGCTTTCCTCTTCCCGCTTATTTGACTCTAAATTATCTTTCAACCCCTTCAAGCGATCAAGATTTTCTCTGACTGAAGCTTGTAAATTTTCGATTCTTTCGACATCAGTGAAAAATTCCGAAAACTCGCTTTTTCTCACTAAGATTTCCAAAAGAGACTCCCCGTCTGTTTCACGAAGAGTTCTTATTATCTCCGCAAGAGCGGTTTTCCTGGAATCAATGTCTGAGGTACTTCTATTTATTTCGAGTGCCAAGCGCTTTAAAATTAGCTGGGATGTATTAATTTTGCTTTGTGTGAGCGTAATTTTTGCGGCAAGCTGCTTTATTGAAACATCTCTTTTTTGAATTTCGTTTTTAAGAGTATTTACTTGGTTCTCTGCCGATTCGATTTGGGCTTGATACGCAGCGATCTCTTGCTCAATTTGCTTTATTTGATTCTGCCTTTCGGCTATGGAATTTTTTAGATCGTCAATAGGCGCGGCGAAACTCACCCGGCCATGGAAAACTGCTAACGAGAAAAATAATAAAAAAATAGAAAATAGCTTGGGGCGGTTTTTCACTCTTATTATTATACCTTATAGCTTGTGATATTTAGAGCAAAATCAATCCGCCTTAATGATTCCTCTTTCCCTAAAATTTCTGCGATCTCAAACGGTCCTGGAGATACTTTCCTACCCGTAAGAGCGACGCGAAAAGGCCATAAAATTCTACCCTTATCCCCTTCCCCTATAGCCTTCAAGAATATACTCTCTAGTCTTTCCTTATCAAACCCGCCTGCCGAAACATCCTCTACTAATTTCTTAATTTTGTTCAGAGCCTCCAAAACTTCGCTTGTGACCATTTGTTTCCAAACTAAAAGATTCTTGTCGTATTTTGGTGCTTCATAAAAATATTGGACTTTGTTCGGCAATTCGGATAACTTCTTCAGCCGCGGTTTTTCAAGCGCGATTATTTTCTCGTTATCTAGCCCGGATTCAAAAAATTCAATAGGCAGAAAAGGGCTTGCGATCTCCAATAATGCCTTATTATCTTTCTCTCTAATATACTCCCCGTTCATCCAATCCATTTTTTTATTATCAAATATCGCGCCCGCTTTGCCTACCCTTTCGAGTGAAAATGACTTAAAAAGTTCATCCTTTGACATAACCTCTTTATCTCCCTCTGGATGCCATCCCAAAAGCGCCAAAAAATTATATAAAGCCTCCGGCAAATAACCTTGGTTCTTGTATTCCTCTACCGATTCAGCGCTGTGCCGTTTTGATAATTTAGATCGATCTGGACCCAAGATCAAAGGGAGGTGAGCATAAATAGGCTGAGGAAAAGTCAACGCGGATTGAAGTAAGATTTGGCGCGGGGTATTGGAAATATGATCCTCACCGCGAATGACATGCGATATTTTCATTTCCGCGTCATCAACAACCACCGCCAAATGGTAAAGCGGTTCATCTAAGCTCTTCGCCACCACAAAATCCCCGAGATCGGATGTATCAAATTCTATTTTACCGCGGACAATATCCTCAAACTCGACCCGCTTCTTGGGATTTTTAAATCTTATAACTTCAGATCGCTCGCCTTTCGACTCCTTCGATAAATAAGCATTTCCGGAATCTATAAGTTTTTTTAAATATTTCTTATGGATCTCTATCCGCTCAGATTGCCGATAAAATTCCCCCCAATTTATGCCGAGCCACGACAAACCATTCGTGATGCTTTTTTCGTATTGCTCAAGCGACCTCGCTTTATCCGTATCTTCAATGCGCAAAATAAATTTACCCGCAGGCGGCTTTGCGAATAATAAATTAAATAAGGCAGTCCGAGCTCCGCCTAAATGAAAAGGCCCTGTGGGGCTCGGTGCGTAACGAGTTCTGATTTCCATAATTAATGCGACAATGCTAGTTTAAGTATTTCTTCAGCAATCTTATCCGCAGCATCAAGCCGAGCAAATGCAGTCGCGGCCTTACGCATTCGTTCCACGGCCGCCTTATCCGCCTGCAGTTTTTTAATTTCAAAAATAAGGAGGTGCGGTGTCAGATTTTTTTCTTCCATAACTATTGCCGCCCCGCATCTTGCATAGGCATAAGCGTTTTCGCGCTGTTCGTCCTGCGCGGCCGTCGGGAAAGGAATTAATATCGAAGGGAGCCCCCAGGCTGCAATCTCGAAAATAGCCCCCGCTCCCGCTCTTGAAACCACTAACGCGCTAACCAGCGCGGCATTTCTATACGCACCCTCATCTAAAAATTCGTAAACATGGTAGCGGTTTTTAGCATCCGTATTTTCAAAAACAATAGAGGCTCGCAATTTTGCTTCGCGAAAATTATTACGACCGGTAACGTGTATTATCTGGAAATCCCTGATTAATTCGGGCGCTATATCCAAGACAAAGTCGTTTAAAGCTTTGGCGCCAAGCGATCCTCCTAAGAATAAAATAGTGTCAACGCCGCTGTCTAAATTGAAAATTTCATTCGCTTCAACGACATTTCCGCCAATAATTTGTTTGCGCACTGGGTTCCCGGTAAGCGCAGTTCTTTCGGCCGGAAAATATTTTGCGGTTTCAGGGAAAGAAACCGCGATACGACTAGCGAACTTTGACGCCCATTTAGTGACCTTGCCCGGAATTATATCCGACTCATGAATCACAAGCGGAATTTTGAATATTTTAGCCGCGACTAACGCTGGGAAACTATCATATCCGCCTTTCGCAAAAATTACGTCCGGAAAATCAAGATAAATCTTAAATATAGCTTTTATAGCCCCCCAGAGCGTTTTAAAAGGATCGATTAAATTCATTATGGAAAAATACCGCCTAATTTTTCCTGACGGCAATTTCATGAATCTTATTTCCTCTTCAGAAAGCAATTGCGGATCGTATGGCTTGGATGCACCATATATCAGTTCCAGATCAAATATCTTATCTCGTTCAGTTTTATCTTTAAGCGCCCGCGCTACGGCGATTAAAGGGTAAAAGTGCCCCCCAGTTCCACCTCCGGTTAAAAAAATTTTCATAGATAATCTATAATCTAGCCCTAGAAATATTCAGTAAAATTCCTATTTCAGCAAGCGTGATCGCGAGAGCCGAACCGCCTTGAGAAACAAACGGCAAAGGTATACCCGTGAGCGGCAAAAGTCCGGACAGAGCCGCTATATTCACCAATGCTTGTACAATAATAAGTATAACAATTCCCGACCCAAAAAGTCTACCGAAAGAATCAGAAGCCTCGAGTGAAACCACAACTCCACGCCAAGCAAATAAAATAAATAAACTAACCAATATCGCGCTGCCCACAAATCCGAATTCTTCAGCGGCTACCGCGAAAATCGAATCACCCACCGGCTCCGGGAGATACTGAAACTTTTGCCTCGACATGCCAAACCCGCGCCCAAAAATACCGCCTGAACCAATGGCTATAAGCGCTTGGCGCAATTGATATCCGGAACCCTGAGGATCGTGCGTCCGATCCGTAAAAACTTTAAAGCGCTCGAGGCGATACGGCTCAAAACGAACTAAAGCCGAAAAGAGCACTGCCCCAGCGAGAATTATTAAACAAATATGTTTAAGCGAACCACCCGCCGCTAGAAATAAAAAAAGTCCGGAGATGGCCATAACTCCAAACGTCCCCACGTCCGGCTCTGATATTATAAGCGTGCCAGCCAAAACGCTGACTAAAATGAATGGCAATAACCCTTCTCTAAAAGTTTTTATGGCGGCGTATTTGGCTGAAAAGACGGCGGAAAGATAGGCGATATATGCGAATTTAATGAATTCCGATGGCTGAAAATTGACAGGCCCGAAGCCGATCCAGCGCCTCGCTCCGCCAAAAGATATTCCGATACTCGGGATAAGCACTAAAACTCCTAATATCAACCCTGCGACATATAGAGGAATAGCAAATTTTCGCCAAAATCTATAAGGAATCCTTGAAGTTATGGCCATTGAAACAAGCCCCAAAGCTCCTCCCATGGCCAGTTGGCGCAAAACGTAATAGTAAGGAGACAGATCCTTCTTAGTAGTGAGGCCAATAGACGCTGAAGACAGTATAAAAAACCCAGCGAGCACTAGAATTAAAACAATCCATTTCAAAAGCGCGTCGGATCTCATTTAAGTTCGCGCACCCACCTTTTAAATTTGTTACCGCGGTCCTCATAATTTTTAAATTCATCAAAGCTTGTTGTACTTGGCTCTAATGCGACTGTGTCGCCTGGCTTTGCCAGTGTCGCTGCAGATTTCAATGCACCTTGAAGAGTTAACGCTACTTTAAAATTTTTCTTGCCCGATTTTTTAAAGTGGCGTGAAAGTTCTCGCCTCGCTTGCCCAAAGAATATTACGAATTTGACATCCGGATGAGCAAGCCGGCGCGCGAGTTGCCCGAGATTTAGATTTTTATTATGCCCGCCGGAAAGAACGATCTTTTGGCCTCCAATAGAATTTATACCTTCGATTGCGGAGCCGACATTCGTCGCTTTCGAATCATTAAAATAATTAACACCATGTAATTCTCGCACAAATTCATTTCGATGCGGCAAACCTTTAAAAGTTTTTAGCGCTTTTTGAATTGATTTTATTTTGACACCGAGGGCAATCGCCGCGAGAATCGCCGCCATGGCATTTTTCAAATTATGATTTCCTACTAAGTGAAAATCGCTAAGCGGAAAAATCGCCCCCAATTTTTTATGGAAAATGTGATTTTCGCTCACATAGATATCCGCGTTCTTATTTTTTAGCGAGAATTTATATTTTTTTCCTTTTGAGTAGGAGGAGGCTCTTTGCGAACGGCGGTTGTCCAAATTATATATAACTGTATCCGACCTTTCTTGGAACCGAGAAATGTTCGCTTTAGCGGAATAATATTCAGACAAGGTTTTATGCTTATCTAAATGCTCATCGTAAATATCAAGGATAACCGCGATTTCCGGAGAAATTTCTAAGTCCTGAAGCTGGAAACTCGAAAGCTCAAGAATCGTAATATCTCTCTTGCTTAATTTACCCAAAAGCGGCAAAGGGTTTATTCCAATGTTGCCAGCTAAATTAACACGCTTGCCTGATTCGCGAAGAATTTTGTAAATTAAAGAAACGGTGGTGGTCTTTCCTGCGCTCCCCGTTACGCCCACGACCTTGCCAAGTTTTTTTGACATAAAAAGGCGAGTAAGACTAGAAACATTCCCACTTAGTTTATTTAATTGCGGAAGGTTTAACGGGATGCCCGGGCTTCTATAAACCACATCAAAGCTACCCAAATTATCGAGATAACGACTACCAAGTATGGCGTGCGTCCCTTTAGGCAATTTTATATTTTCATTCTTATCTCGAATTTCTATATTAACCTCATCTTTTTTCTTCAGATAAGAAAAGAGGGCTTGGCCCTCGAGCCCAAAACCCAGAATCGCGATCTTCTCCTTATTCTTCATAATTTCCTGATTACCCGGCCTGCAAGTTTCCCTGTAACTTCTCCGGATTTCGCCGCAAGTTCTCCATTCACATAAACCGCCTCAACTCCTTCATTTCTTAAATAAGGGTCCTTATAATCGGATGGGGCGTGAAGAGACGCCGGATCCAGTATAACCAAATCAGCATAATAGCCCTTCTCTATTTTCCCTCTGTTTTTAATCCCCAACACATCTGCTGGAAATTCCGTCAATTTATAAATGACTTCTCCAAGAGCTAATTTTGATTTTCCGCTGGCGTAATTCTCAATCGCCTTAATCATCGCGCCGAGCGATCTTGGATGGGGCGAATCAAAATCCATGCCGGTTTTCGGCCAACTTCGCCCTTCCCCGTCGGTAGCGAACATCGAATAATCTTTAGACGCGAGCGCGCTTAAATGATCTGAAGAAATTACTTCATTGAAAATGGATACGCCAAGCCCGTTGATTTCGATCATTTTTATCAGGCATTCTTCAGGAGAAATGCCAGCCCTCGATGCAAGATCAGAAATTGTCTTTCCTAAAACAGTTTTATCTTCAAACGCCGAAGCTACAATTATCTTATCGTAATGAAGCGTGAGCGAGGAAAGATAATCAATGACCTCTCGGCGTTTTGCCCTGTCGTGAAGTGAAAATAATATTTTTTCCTTGCCGTCTTCTAAGATCCAAGGCGGCAAGAGCTGATAGAGAAGCGAGCCCGTCTTGGTGTAAGGGAAAAAATCTATGGTCAGACGCGCGCCCTCAGAGCGGGCGCTTTCAATTAGCGCGAGCGCATCATTAAACGAGTTCCATGACTGTCGTCCCAGCACCTTAAAATGCGAAAATTGCATTTTTCCTCCCGATTCGTGGAAGACGTCTATTAATTCCACGATCGCGGGCATAATATTTCGTCCTTCATCTTTCAAGTGATGTTTTGTAATTCCCTCTTCCTTCGATACCACCTTAAAAAGTCGTAGAAGTTCTTCTTTCGCCGTTCCCCGCCCATGCGCCGCTCCAAGAGCGGTAGACATGCCAAAGGCGCCTTCGTCCATAGACTCGCGGAGCAATATTTCCATCTCTGAAATTTCTTCTCTGTTAGCCGGGCGGGACTCGTCGCCTACGATGCCCCTCCTTAGAGTGCCATGCCCAACCAAAGCCCCAAAATTTACACCCAATGACCGACGGCTAAGCTCGCTTAAAAGTTCAGAAACACGACGCCAATTGATATTGATATCTCGAATATTAACCCATTTCTGGATTCCTTCTATATCTTCCCCCTTAACCAGCGGCGCGAGCGACGAACCGCAATTCCCGCCAATTATGGTGGTTACCCCTTGAAGAAGCATGCTCTCCTGCCCGGGCGCGTTAAATAAAGTCCAATGCGTATCGGAATGATTTGTGATATCTATAAAACCTGGCGTGATGATTTTTCCGGTCGCGTCAATAATTGTTTTAGCATTCGCGCCTGTAAGATCGCCTGTATCCGCGATAGCATCGCCTTTGATAGCGACATCCATGCGTGAAAATTTTCTATCCTTATGGACATCAGCGTTTTTTATCAATACCGAATATTCCGCCATATAATTATTATAGCAAATCAAATAGAAAATTCTTGCATATCCAATATCAAGTCAGCGCCCCAATAGAGCCGTAACCATGCCGACTATGGCAGAGACAGCGGCGAGAACCCATGTCCTCATTACCACTTTGTACGAGGGCCATCCCAAAGCCTCAAAATGATGGTGCAGAGGGGCAACCAAAAAAACTTTGCGTCCTAAAAAACGCTTGGAGAAAAGCTGGATTATCACAGATGAAGAATCTAGAACAAGGGGCAGGGCGATAATCGGAAGAACTAAAACTGCATCGGTTAAAAATGCTATGACCGTAAGCGCGGCCGTGAGTCCAATTATGCCCGTCTCCCCCATATAAAATCTGGCGGGAGGAATGTTAAACCACAAAAAAGCTGAAATGGCGCCCGCGATAACCGCCGAAAGAGTCGCAAGGTCTATTTGGTTTTGGAAAAAAGCGATGCCGGCGTAAGCAGAAAAAATCATAGCCATCACTCCCCCAGCAAGCCCGTCAAGCCCGTCAATTACGCCGCCTGAAAAAGTAGCGAGCATCACGAGCACAAAAAATATCGGGAAAAACCAGCCGAGCGAAAAATCTCCCTGAAATGGAATATAAATATGGTTAATATCGAGCTTCACGAAAAACCACCACGCACCCACGAGTGCGATTAAAATAACCAAAAATATGCGCGCCGTTAGCCGCATGCCTCCGCCGGCATAACTTCCCTTGCCGAATACCTGCTCTAAATCGTCCGCCAAACCGACAAGTGACGCCGCAACAAGAGTGAAAAGCGGAAGCCATGTCTGCGAACGAGAAAGAAAATTCAACTTAGAAAAAAGCGGGCTGCCGGCGAGCGACAATGCCCAGATCGCAAGTGAAATAACAAGCGTCACTCCCCAAACTAAAATCCCGCCCATTCGGGGAGTCTTTTTTTCTTCGTCGTTATGCAAACGCTGGGAAATTTGCGCGACCTTGCCATCAATTGTTTTCGGAACGCTATGCTTCTTCCAAAGCTTATATTTGTAAAGATAATGCGTTAAAATCGGCGTGGTCAAAATGCCAACAATAAACGCCAGCGCCGAGAGTCCAAAAACTTTTAAGACATTTAAGATCATAATCCTACATTACTTCCATTTTTTTCTGATGCAAAATAAATTAAGACGGCGTTAGCAATCTGTGCAGCATCAAAAAAACGCCCCTCTTCGCTTGAACCTAAGATTGAAACAACAATGGGATGTTCAAAACCGGCATCGAAAATAAAAACTAAGTTTCCTCCCGCAAGATCAGTATATCCTGTTTTTGACGCGAGGATACGCGGAACTAAGCTAAATGATTTGTTCGTGCTTACGCCAGATATGACTCTATTCTTATCTGAAACAATTTTTATACTCTCGGCTCCAGTCGCAAGCATCATGCTGTTATGATTTTGAAACAAGTACTCCATAAGTCCCGCAACATCTTTCGCGCTGCCTTCTGCCCCATCCGCATCACCGCCGCCATCTTTAATATCGAGTCCATTTGGATTTGAAAACGACAGGCTTAAAAAATCTAATTCTCTTGCGCGTTGGTTCATAAGCATTACAAACCTTGCCGGCGTGCTCCCGTTGCCATCAAGGCTAGAACCAACAAATCCGGCAAGGGCATATGCCGCATCATTTGAAGAGGAGACAAGCATATAGTTTAATAAGTCTTCTTTCTTAAATTTATCCCCGGCCCGGAAGCCATCATCGCCTTCTTCGCGTATCGCTTCGATTGAAATCGGGACATAAAATCCAGCGGGGATGCGCTCCTCGGATACAAGCGCGGTCATCAGTTTGGTTATGCTCGCAAGCGGCCTTAAAACATCGCTGTCTTTTTCAAATAAAACTTTATTTTCTTTCAGATCAAAAACATACGCGCTCTTTGCTTCAATATCCAGATTCTTGAAAGGATCAACTGACTCTGTGTTTTCACGTTTCGCCCCTTCGCTTCTAGGCACGCTTAAATTAATAGACGAGAATGCACCTGCCTCTTGATCTTTAAATATCTTATAATCTACCGCCCTAGCACCAGTGACAATCCCCAATTCTGGCACCGACGTCCTAAAAACGAAAAATGAGAACAAAAAGAAAATCCCGAGAACAATTATTTTCTGTAACTTTTCATCCATTGTTTTTCTCTCCATTTTTTTCGCTTTTACGCAAATTTTCCATCTCGGTTCTGAATTCTTCAAAGTCCGGCAATTTTTTAATCTCCCCTATTCCGACAAATTTAAGAAATTCAAAAGTCGGGCGATATAGCCACGCGCGCGCGTCTTTAGGGTCAGAAACTCGCTCTATAAGCCCGCGTATCATTAAATTTCTCACAGTGAAACTCGAATTTACAGCTCTTATATAATCAATTTCGGAACGCGTAAGCGGGCCTTTGTAAACAATAATGGCGAGCGTCTCAAGCACCGCGCGCGATAAATCTTGCCCGATCTCATCTTTGGCGAAATCAGCTGTAAATTTTGCGAGTTCGGGTGCTGATGCCATCATAAATTCTCCGTCTTTTTTGACAATGGCGAGCCCGCGGGATTGAAGCGACTCCTCTAGCTCTTTGATGCCGCGGTTTACCAAATCCTCTTTCACTTTTAGAAATAAGGCGAGACGCGAAAGAGACATTGGCTCACCTTTTAGAAATAATATTGCTTCTATTTTTTTAGAAATGTCGCTCATTAATTCGTTTTTTCGAGCTCAATATTTCCAAACCGTTCCTCTTGGCTGACCAATAGCGCCCCTTCTTTCACAAGCTCGAGAAGCGCTAAAAATCCAATGATCACTTCCGTTTTGTTTTTCGCGCCTACCACATCCTTAAACGAAGCCTTTAAGCGCTCAGACAATCGCCTAATCAATTCCACCATTTTTTCTTCAATTGAGATTACTTTCTCAAGCGTTTTGGATGGCAATTCTTTTAACTTTGGGAATCCAGCGACTAAATTTTTCAGAGACAAATTAAGCGACCCAATCGAAACTCCTATTGGCTCAATAAACCCAAAATCCATGCCTTTGAAAGCTTCTCTTGAAAACATTTGGTTTAGCCCCCAAGCTTCCTTAATATTAAGCCCAAGTTCGCGCAGGCGCTGAAGCAGCTTCAATCTTGTTTCTAAATCATAAATCCCTTCCGTTTCTTCCTTTGTCAATTCAAGCGTTGGTAAAAGCGATCGGGATTTTATAAGCATCAAAGTGGAAGCAACCACAAGAAAATCAGCGGCTTCAGCGCGCGGGAAATCAGTCAACTTTCTCATGTGCTTGATATACTCATCCGTAACGGCCGACAAAGAAACAACTGATATCGAAAGCTTTTGCACCTCAATTAAATCGAGGAGCAAATCAAGCGGCCCTTCAAATCCGCTAAGTTTTACGTTGAATTTCATTTTTTGTCTTTTTTAATTTCGAGCCCCAATTCTTTCAGCTGCGCTTCTGATACTTCCGAAGGCGCCCCCATCATCAGATCTCGCCCTTCGCCTGTCTTTGGAAACGCGATCACTTCGCGGATATTCGGCTCATTCATTAAAATCATAATGAGCCGGTCTATGCCAGGCGCGATCCCGCCGTGCGGAGGCACGCCAAAGCGAAATGCCTCAAACATATGTCCAAACTGGCGCTTGATATCTTCTTTTTTGTTGCCAAGTGCTTCAAAAACTGCTTTCAGAAGTTCCGGATCATGAACGCGGATCGACCCGCCTCCAACTTCAAAACCGTTTAGGACAAAATCATATTGATCAGCAAGCATCTCCCCGGGGCGTTCCTTAAATTCCTTCCAAAATTCATCTACATTTTCCACTTGCGGTTTCGTGAATGGATGATGTGTCGCATCCCATCTCTTCTCCATTTCTCTCCATTCAAACGCCGGAAAATCCTCGACGAAAAGAAACGCAAGCTCATCGGGATTATTTTTGTCATTTCGAATATCAGGCTTGTCAGAACCATATTTTTTCATTGCTTCCTTATAAGTAATCCGCGGAATTTTGCCATCGGGATCGAGCGTAAGTTTTTTTTCTGGATACAGAGACCTGGCGAGAGCCAGGAACAAACCTTCAGTCAAGCGAAGCACATCTTCCTTTGTTACAAAACTCATTTCCAAATCCAGCTGGGTGAATTCGGGCTGGCGATCGCCCCGCGTGTCTTCGTCCCTAAAGCAGCGCGCAATCTGAAAATATTTTTCAAAGCCCGCGACCATTAATAGCTGCTTATATTGTTGCGGGGATTGCGGCAAGGCGTAAAAAGAACCCTGTTCAAGACGCGACGGCACAAGATAGTCTCGCGCGCCTTCCGGAGTTGACTTTGATAGAATTGGAGTTTCTATTTCTATAAAATCGCGCTCGGTCAAAAAATCTCGAATGAATTTTATTATCCTTGCGCGCTCGCGGAGATTCTTTGAAAGCCGTGGTCTGCGTAAATCTAGATATCGGTATTTCATCCGAACATCCTCACCAATGTCATAGCCGGCGCTGGAAAGATCGAATGGCGGAGTATTTGCCTCGGCCAATATTCTTATCTCCGCGACCTTCATCTCAATTTTACCCGTCGGGCTTTCAGAATTTATCATATCTGCCGGCCGCTCCTTGATCTCACCTGTAACAGAAACCACCCATTCCGGACGCAATTTCTGCGCTAAAACGCGCAGTTCTTCCGGTTTCGGAGCAACCACTAACTGGATTTTCCCCAAACTGTCGCGCAGGTCAAAAAAAATAAGCTTGCCGTGATCTCGTCTGACATCAATCCATCCGCAAAGCTCTACTTTTTCGCCCAAATGCTCCGCGCTATCTGTGGTATATATCCTTGACATAAAAAAATAATAGCATAATTAATTAATTTTTTACATATGCTAACTTTCTGACAATCATCTTCTTTAACTCATAATTGACTATCTTGCGTATTTCCTGCTAAACCTCAACTATCTTTAAATCATCTTAATGCAAAATATTATCTATTTACATATTCGTACGAATACATCACCAACATTAGCAACTAACAATTACACACAAGCAGTCATATTATAGAATAAACGGAAATATTTTCGTCAATACTCTCGGCACACTATCGGCAATCCTATATTCAATAATATTCATCCTTCTTTGATTTTCTAGAACGCCCGCGTTCAGAAGTGTTTTTAAATGGTGTGAGGTAGACCGAAACGATAAATCAATCTCATCAGCAATCTCGCCGACAGACAGCTCTTTTTTAGATTTTAATGTTCTAATAATTGCAAGCCGTTTGTCATTAGCAAGCGCCTTTAAAAGGTTTTCTAGGTTTTTCATAATTGCATTATAGTCCATGAAAGGTTACTTACAAATTCGTACGAATACTTCTTATAAAATACTTCTACATAAGTTCGGCATCAGATAATTCTAAATCTGTCTGTCGCGCTGCCTCTCAATCTATTTACATATTCGTACGAATTACCCGTTTAATTAGAAGCTGGCTTTATACTAATCTATGCCCCATATGGAGCTGGATTCGGAAGATTTCGGCGTAGCGGCAGTCGGATCAAGAACGTGCTGCCTCTGCCTACGCCTGGTGATTCTGCCCAAATTTCTCCTCCGTGATCAGATACTATTCGTTTCGCGAGATAAAGCCCAAGCCCTATTCCTTCCGCGTTCGCTTTCGCGCCCGTATTTCCTCTGGTAAATCGGCTGAATATTCTTTCAAGATCTTCTTTCACCATGCCAACACCCGAATCGAGGAAAGTAATCAATAAAACCTCCCCCCCGCCGCTGCTTTTCGTTTCAATTTTTATTTTTACAAAACCTCGCGGGGTGTATTTGAGGTCATTGTCTATAATATTTGTAATAACTTGGCGGAACTTTTCCTTATCCACCGAAACATCTGGCAAAGTAGAGTCCGGCTTTTCGAAAATAAGTTCAATTTGCTTATCACGTGCTGGTCCTTGAAATTCGTCAACAACATTAGCGATCATAGGAGCGATCTGGGTTGATTCAAAATTGTAATTCATGCGCCCCGATTCAATCCGTGACAAATTAAGAAAATCATTCACTAAATTAATTAAGCGCTCATTTGAAAGATAAACTTTCGAGAGAGTTTCTCTGACTTTAGAAGATATTTCCCCAAAACTTCCCTCCTGAATCATAGAAATATATCCTTTAATAATTGAAAGCGGAGTCCGAAGCTGATGAGTGGCAAGCGAAAGAAATTCCGATTTCAGCTGATCAAGTTTCTTTAGTTCCACATTGGCTTTCTCCAAATCCTCCGCCAACTTCTGAATCTGTTCTCTGGAGCGAACTTCTTGTAAAACACTGCGTATTAAAAGTAACCCAAAGAGAATAACCAATACCAGAAGGCCACCGTCAAGAAATGCATCCTGTAAAGTTCTAGCAATAACTGTTCTTACTAAAAGAAATACACAAATTGAAAAAACCAGTAGTTCGGTAGCAATAACACGCACATTAAATAAACGATGCTTTATGACAGCATATCCAAGGAAAAAGGGAAAAAAAGAAACTAAAAAATTACCAAATGGCGGGATAGGAACTCCATACCATAAAAAAAAGTTCGTAGCCCCACCTCCGAATCCAAAAATCGCCCCAAGGACAACATAAGAGATCTGCCCTTTCTTTGATTTATCGGATAGCTTATAAGATTTTGCCAATAAAATGAAAGCATATAAAACCAGCACAAAATAGAAAAAGATTAGATAAAAAGTATAAAGCGGTCCAGGACTCGGCCAAAATGGGAAAAATAATTTTGGCCCTATGCTCTTTATAAATAAATTAGAGGTAGAAAAAAGGGTAAGTAAAATCGAAATAATATAAATTAAATATAAAAAACTGCGCTTATTTTTAGACTGACCCAACAGCTCTAAAACCCAGTGAAAGTAAAAAACTGGGATAAAAATTGATCCTATAGAGAAAAATCTTATCCAGAAAAGCGCTGGTTCAACACTTGCACTCGAAAGCCACTGCCAATATCCAAAACTCCAGACTGCTATAGCAGCCGTCATAAGAAAAAACAATTGGTTAATTCTATCCCGGAAGCTTTTATAAATAAGAAGGAACCCAAAACTTAAAGCAAATATTCCGTTTACTAATCCAGATAAAGCAAAAATATTCATATCTTACTAACCTTAGCAATAATATGGACTTTTAGTGGTTCAAATATTATGTCTGGTTCACTCGAAAAACCGGCCTCAACCAATAGCTTCTTTAAATCCTTAGGTTCGCGATAATACATAAAAGGCCATCCTAAATTTGTGACAAACGGCATTTCCTCATTTGGATGAACATTCGCCACAATAAAAACACCACCAGGCTTTAATATATTGTAAACACTTCTTATAAGTTCTGCTCCGCTTTCTTCCGAAAAATAATCTAAGAGCCCAACCATTTCTGCAATATCAAAAAAGTCCCCGCCCGATATTAACGTTTTTAAGTTACGTGCATCACCCCTAATCCAATCAAAAAGATCTGTGGAATCAAACTCCCCAGCGAGCTTTTTGCCAGCATCAATGGCGCGCTCATCCTTATCTATGTTTAAAACTTTTATATTTAAATGCCTCTCTTGGGAGATACGGTTTATAGATTGAATAAGAGCTCGCATCGAACCACCCCCAACGCTTATAATTTTGATTAAACGAGTATCGTCTATCCTCGTTAACCTTAAAATTTCTTCGTCCATATTCATTTCAACCAGCGCAAGCCGATTTCTTAAGGCTTTCGGCTGAGAGAAACAATGATGCCAAAATAAATCCGCCAAGCCCTGCATAATTCCTCTCGAAAATAAGCCACGTTGGTGTCTGGTATACATTGCATCTAAAGCAGCGGCAGTTCCTGTATTTTGAACTACAGTTTTAGAATCATGGCTTGTAGATCGCATCATCTTCTTTAGAAATTCCGGAGAAACATGATTCATAATTGGAACGCTAAAAATCCTGATAAACTTTGTCACCAGTCCATGAGTTTCCATTTCATTAGATATGGTTGTCGTTCCCATAAATCAAGGATAGATCATTAAGAAGATAAAACCTGACGCGAACTATACCCAAATTATCCCACAAAAAGCCCTTGGGAATAAGGGATAAAAAAAATCGCTAGTTGATTTAAAACTTCTAACCTATACCTCAACACCGAGTTTGTCTTTGAGAACTCTTTTTATATGCTCATGCTCTATCTTCAGTGTTGTATATTCTAAAACCCTATCTAGCAGCTGGGGGAATTCTTCTCTATCCGGTTTTTTGTTAATTTCTTCGGTTAGTCTCTCAAATCTCTTATCAATATTAATAAGATCGGGATTTAATTCTTTCCTGATTTGTTTAGCAAATGTCTTCAATTCATCCTTTAGATCCTGCTTTGTGATTTGTTTCACTTTTTTATTCTATTATTTAAATAAAATTATTGCAAATTTATAATATCCCACAAAAAGCCCGTGGAAATAAGGAATAAAAATTACATGTTGCGTCGCATTTAGACCTGTTATAAAATGGGGACGAATTTAAATTCTTTAATAACCGAAAGGAGAACGGAAGATAATGAAGACGAAGAAAGCACGATGGATAATCGGAGGTTTAATTTTTTGGATAGTTGGATTGCTTGAGGGAAAAACTGAAGCAAATTTTGGTGGGCTCCATAGGGAATTTTCCCCATGCGCCCCAGGCAACGGCCGCGCAGTCGCGTTCAGCCCGGAGAGCAAAAATATTTTCTACACGCTCTGGAACGATACGCGAATATTCATAACCGACCCTAACAACACCACTTGCTCGGCGATTAATACTGGAATTGTTTTCGGAGCGCTCGCATACGACGGAAAACGCAAACGTCTCTGGGGCGCCGGTTATGACTATGGCCACCGCGGCGGAATTTATCTGATTGATTCAAATGGTGCGTCCTCGCTCCAATTCAGCTTCATCCCCAACGAAACAACCTGCCTTCAGAACCAATATCATGGATATTTCACCGGACTTTCATATGATGAAGGCCCGACTTCATCGAACAGCGATGACTCGCTCTGGCTCGTCGACAATGACGGGAAAACAATTTACCACATGAGTCTGCAAGGCAATTTAATATCAAGTTCGGTAATTCCAAAGGGACCTCGTACCGGTCTCGTCGGCTGTGCAAATGGCATCGCCTCTGACAGGGACTTCTTGTGGATCACACTTATATCTGGGTTGCATGCAGACATAAGCGGCATAATGCCTTTTGACATCGTAAAAGTCAGAAAATCTGACCCATCCACGATCGTCGAAAGTTTTTCTGCGGACAACATAAACAACAACAGTCCAATAGGAATAGCGATCGAACGAGGAAAAACCATTCCAGGAAGAACCGGCCTATGGGTCAATTTTACCGGCGGAAATAATATTAGACTCTTTGAAGCCGATAAAATCACTCCGGTCATTCTCGTAAACGGCTTTAGTGGCAACGCGGAAAGTTTCGGTCAAATGGCAGAATATCTAGCGCTTGACGGTTTTCCGGTGTATGTATTTGACTACGGAGAATTTACCGGACTAAATAGCGACATCTCAATCGAAGAAATCGCGGCGCTGTTCGCAGGATATGTTAACGACGTCTTAAGAGTGACAGGAACCGGTCAAGTTGATATTGTAGTCCACTCAATGGGCGGACTTGTGGCAAGAGCATGGATCGCCGGCCTTGCGACAGTTCCGGTAAAATACACAGGACAAATTCGACGTATGATAACGCTCGGCACACTTAATTACGGAGCAGTGGCGGCGTCAATCGCAGATTTGATTATGACCAATAACTCACCGATTCAGGGAGACGAGATGGCCCTTGGCAGTAACTTTCTATTAAACCTCCACAAGAATTGGATGGCCTTGAAATCATCAGGCGCGATTCTTCCTGATATTCTTTTTGTTGCAGGAACAAGCGGCATCGAAAATACTATTGATGAATGCGGCGGGATCGGCTGCTCGGATCAGATTGTCGATATCACAAGCGCCATTATGCCGGATGCCCCAGCAAACATGGTTCGTTACGTCCCATACATCCACGCGCATATCATGCCGTTGCCGTTCTCTCCGACGTCGATCGCTGAAATAGATTCAAAGGATCACGCCAGTTACAGAATTGCGAAAGCCTTCCTTGACGACGTAGTCTTGGACCAATGCTGCGACTCCGCCTCAATCGGATACACCCCGCCCCACGAAAGAAATGTGCCTAAAGAAAAAACGGGGACTCTGATTTTCCAGCTGATTGATAAGAAAGCCCTCACCCCGATTCTCGGCAAAAAAATAACAATAAAACTCGATCGCGCAGCAAAAGCCGCGCTAATAGACATCAATTCGGGCACAGCCGGTGTGACAATCTTGAATCTGCCGGAGGGTTTACGCAAAGTAACCGTATCGGTAAAAGGTCGCAAAAACATAATTCTAAACATTGCAATTAAAGCTGCATACCCAATCGTGATATCAGAAATTGCAATGTGACCCGCAAAGCAAAAGCCTGACTAGAGGACAGTTTACTCCTCTAGTCAGGCTTTTCAGATTAAGCGCGAATATTTTCAAAAAGCGCAAGTATTTTTTCGTGTATAACCGCCGTCCCCTCTTCTACCGTAATCGAATTAGAATCGTCAAGCCTAAACGGCTCCCCGACGCAAATTTGAATATTTCGGCCTTGGGCTTTTATTGCGATGGGGATCACCGGGACTTTCGCGCCTAGCGCGATTGCAGATGCCCCGTGGCGAAAAACTCCAAGCGCGCCGCTTTTTTGCACTCGTCCCTCTGGGAACATCACAACCGTCTCGCCTGACCTTAGAATATCGAGCGGGGTTTTTATGGCAGCGTCTATCCCTTCCCCGCGCTTCGACGGGAAAACCCCCATAATTCTGAACAGCAACGGGATGAGGCCAATTTTCCGCAAAAAATCAAGAAATCTGTGATTAAATTTTATATATTCCCCCATATAACGAAGCGGAACGAGCGGCGAGAAAAGCGGCAAAGAAAGTCCGATTAAAAATGAGTCGTAAAACGCAATATGATTTGAAACTATAAGCACCGGCCCTGCGACGCGTTTAAACTCTTCGCGGCCCGAAATTTTGACCTTACGAAAAATATGAAATAGCAGCCAAGAGCCGGGTTTTATTATAAAATTCTGACTAAATTTATACCAATATTTCATTGCGCGACCTAATTGACGATGTTAGAAATTATTTAATTTTGTCTTTTAAATATGGTGAGTAAAAATTTCTATACTTAGATTGAAATTCAAAGTCTTTCCAACTATTAGAATCTATAATTTTTCTACATTTTAAACATTCCGGCTAGTAAATCTCGAACAATCTCCGCCGTGCCGGCCGCCAGTGAAAAAGCCTGAGAATCTTGCCGAACATGCGAAAGCCAATGATCTTCTAAAAATCCCTCGGCTCCGTGTAGGTGAACACATTCGCTAATAATTTTTTGACAATTCTCGTAACTAAATATTTTCAGCATTAAAATTTCTTTATCCACCGGCTTACCTTCTGCAAAAGCATCACATACCAAGTAGGTAAACTGTCTAGCGGCTTCTATGGTGGTACGCAACTCGACCATTCTATGACGAATGACCTGTTTTTTACTAAGCGCTTCGTCAAATCGATGGCGGCTTTGAAGAAAATTAAGAGTGTCCTCCCAAATATAAAGAGCCAAAGAATTCAGCGCCACAGCTCCAATTAAACGTTCTCTTTGTAATCCGCGTAATAAGTATAGAAACCCTCGCGTGGAATCTCCAAGTAAACTACCCTTGGAGATTGAACAATCCTTAAAGCAGATCGATGCGGTATCACTTGTCTTTAATCCAACAGTAACGAGTTTCTCTCTTTTTATACCCCTTGCATCACCTGGCACTAAAAACAAACCAAGCGCCCAAATATCTTTTTGAGTTTTAGTTCGCGCTAATACAACTGTATAGTTGGCAATGGATCCATTTGTTATATATCTTTTTTCACCATTCAATATATAATTTTTACCTTTTAGCAGAGCCACTGTAGTAATAGATGCTAAGTCTGACCCGCTACTAGGATCAGTGGCAGCAAGCGCAAGATAAAATTTCCCGGCAAGTGCGGGTTTTAATATTTTTTCCTTTTGCTCATTATTTCCTAATTGAAAAATTAAAGGAGCAACCATGTTGCTTTGCACTAAAATAGACAACGCCCAGCCTAGTACTCTAGATCGAGCTAATTCTTCGGCCAAGATAACTTCATGCCAAAAATCTTTATTACCACCCCCAACACTTTCAGGCAGGGAAAGACCGATAAATCCATGCTCGCCGACTTTCTGAAGTAGATTTACAGGAATACTTCTTGTTTTTTCCCATTCGAGCGCGTGAGGAATTACTTCTTTTGCTATAAATTTTCTAACAGTTTGCCGGAAATTTTTATGTGGTACATCTTCAAAAATAATAGGCTCCATAATATTAAAAAGATTCTATTGGTAGCTTACGCTTACTACTACCCTTGTTCTGAATTACATAATCCACAATATCGCCAACTGTCTTAATATGATTCATTTTACTAGGCTCTATTGAAACTTTATATTCATCACTCAAAACAGCAATTAATTCGACTATATCCATTGAGTCCTTGGCGATATCTTCGAGAAGTGTAGAATCATTAACCTGATTCGGTTCTTTATATAACGTAGCTCTTATTATTTCTATAATTTCATCTTTCATAATAAATCCTTAAAATAAGTCTTGAATGGCTCTGTGTTTGAAAGCTTGTCATAAACCTCCTCGTCCATTTTCTCCAATTTCTGCATAATCGCATCCAATTTCCCCTGACCATTTTCCCGGGCATACTTATCTAATTCTTCGCGTATCCATCCGATGTGACCAGTCTCATCATCAATCATTTTTTGTAAGGCCTCTTTAACCAGAGGATTTGTATCGGGTAGGTTTAGATGTTTGGTGAATTGATTAAGTGTGCGTTTTTCAAAAACTTGGGTCAAGCAAAAAATCTCAAGGGTATTTTCCGGCATCCCGAATAATTTCCCATACTCAGTTTGATAAGTTTCCGTCACCTTAACTGGTATACGTCCAAGATCCTTAATCACTTTTGTCCAACGCCAAGCATGCTCGGCCTCCTCGAGGCAGTGTTCGGTTAGTGGAATTCGATATTCACCTATAGTGGTGTGAAAAGCAAGTTTACCAAACAAGATTGAGCCAGATAGTTCACACGCACGATAGTAACTGAGAATATATAATTCTTGGTCTGACATCATATTTATATTTGTTTATCGGCAAGAGCTTCACTCGGTCGTTTGCCCACTAATCGTCCCACTTTTTCATTAAAACCTTGGATGATTCTTATATTATCTTCTTTTGCCGGTGAAACTTGTGGCATAACGTACTCTCCTATGTGTTGATAGTTTAGTGCGTGTTCAAGTACCTGACCCTTAACCTTAGGGTCTGCTTTGATCATTTCTTCAAGTAAATCAAAAGCGAATTGAGAATGACTGACTTCTTCGGCAGAAAATCTTGGCAGAAGATTTTTTAAAACCGGCTCTTCGGTGAGTTGTATGAGGTCTCTAAAGAATTCGGCGGCAAAATGTTCGGTGCCCATAAAATTTACTAACTCACGTACTTTGTCCGTATATCTTTTATCCTTATCTTTTGAACGCACATCTCTAACTTCTTCATCTGTTACTGGATTGTATCCGACAATTTCAAGGTATCGTCGTAAAATAAAATAATGACCATATGCCTCAAACGCCTCTATTGTAAAAATTGAAGTTGCCGCCACGTTGTCCCAAAATAGTTCGTTCATTTTTCCTGTGTAAATGGGGAGGTAGCACTCCACAAGACAAGCTTCGCGCAACAAGTCTAAACATTTAGTGTTCTTTAATGCCAATTCTTTATTGATTGATTTCCAATCAACCCTGCTATCAAAAATTTTACTATTAGCGAAGTCAATGGTTGTCATATTAGTCTTTTACTCCAATTAGTATTGTTTGTAACTCATTTTGATAAGCGTGAATTGTATTAAATCCGGCTTGATTAGCAAGGATTTTTAAAAAATCCTCTGAACGATAGTGGGTATAAAGTTCTGCAATATTTTTCATTAGATATTCGGAAAATTTATGCGGCATCATTCCTGATGTAAAAAATATCCCACCTTCTTTTAAATTATTGTGGGCAATTTTATAAAAATGCAGAGTATCCTCATCGCTTAAGAACTCAGTGAACCCCGTACAGATAATCATATCGTATTTTTTGTTTTTTCGGTAGCTCTCTTCATTAAACGCATCCCCTTGCCAAAAAAACATTTGATGCTTGTGATGATCATTTTTCTTTCCTAATACCTCTATGAGTTCACGATCCAAATCAATTCCATGCCATCTGATGCGCTTATAAAATGGGTGACTCGCGATTTGTAGTTCATGGGCGACTTCAAAAATTTCTCTCCCGAGTCCACATGGCACTGCTAAAATATCAATCGGCTCTTTGTGACGCACGTTATCTATAAGATTGTAGATTTCTTCTTTAGCGTGAATATATCTTGATCGGAGGGAACGAGACGACTTTAAATTTAAGAGTATGGAATCAAGTATTTTTCCGATAACAAATTTACCCTTGGGTTTATTGGCATAGATATGATCAGCAAATTGATAGCTTCCTGAATTTTTAATTCCTTCACGAGCCAGCTCACTTGTTAATAGTAAATAATAAATAGGCAAAAGATAGGACTTTCCCTCTCTCAATAATTTTCTAGGGATCGAGGAAGATTGGCGAGTTTTATTGTAACATTTTGGCATATTTTTTGAATTTCTTTGGCCAGGTCTTTTGGTCGCCCCCCCAAACTTTTAAACTATAGGCGGTCAATCTTTCTATACCAAAAGCAACACAGAGAGAGTTTGAAAAAGTCTTGCCATTTTTTATGTCGAAGCGTTTCCCAAAAAAATCTTCGTGATTGTTTATTGAAGCTAACGCGATTTTTCTTTTTCCATCATGTACTATAAATTCTTGTTTGAGACCTTTAAGTTGCTGAATCATTTTTGCCCCCTCATCTTGTCCAAGAAAGAAAGCATCTGTGGCATTTTTAAACTCACCATTGAACCCGAAATCAGTAAGGGTTGTTTTTACTAAATCTTCAATCCTCTTAATTTTTTCGATAATCTCTTTTTCATTTCCAATAATTACCAATTCAACCATATGAAAATCTGGGAGACGATATGGTGATTGCCAATTTCCATTCTCATATCTTGCGCAATGAGCCATTCCAAATGCGGCGTACTTCTTTACGTCTTTACCTTTTAGTTCGGGATATACATGTAGGCAAGCCGCCGGTGTTACAAATTGCTCTGTTGAATTAAGAGTATTCATTGCAGTAAAAAGTTGATTTGGAAAATGTTTAAAATATTTTGCATCAAACAAAACCTTTTTCGAAATGAAAAGAGGCGGGTTGAAAACTGAATCATAATGGGGACGGAAAATGTTATGCAAAAATAACACCCACGCTTGGAATAAGCGTATTTTTTGCAACATCGATTTATTATGAGTTTTAGTCATCGCTCTTCAAAAATGTTTCCACTATCTTCCGAACAGATTCAAAATTTGGCATTATAACTTCATCGTCTGTTAATTTTCGTCCCAAATGCTTTTCTATATAGCCGATAAGATCGAGAATATTCATTGAATCTAATACTTTATCCTTAAATAGGAGGGTATTTGAATCGATGGTTCGACCCTTATCACGACAAATGCTTTTTATAAATTTTAGAAGTTCCTGTTGCATATTATTGAATTTTACCCCATTTAGATTTTATGCAGTACTCTATAACTTTTCCGTAGTAATCGCGAATACCCGGCAAATGCTTTTTATAATCTGGGAGCATCGCCAACAGACTGTTTTGGAAAAAGTTTTTTGGATAGAGAAGTTGATGGGCAAAATGATTAAGAGCGGATAATACGTTTTTTAAAACGGGATTATTTGCGGATACCGCTGAATTCATAAAGAGGTCAAAAGCCTCTTCTGATACAATAGCTGGTTTAGGATAGTTTTTTTCTACCCAGCTAGAGTCTGCTTCTGCCATGCCCTTAAAACTCTCATCTATGATTTCTTGCAGGGTTAGTGATCCTGATCCGTGTGTAATATGAAAAGTTTTATTTGGGGAAAAGTTATTCCAAAAGAGGTTAAAAAGAGTACTCGCCGTATAGTCACTCGAAATGAGATCAACAGAGTAGTTAGGAGTACCAGGAAACATTGAAGCTAAGCCAAGATACATCATGCGTATTGCTTGGTGGGGTGCAGTAAAATGACTAACCTTTCCTGTTTTACTATCGCCAATTACCGTAGAAAGGCGGTATATAGCCACAGGAACACTTTTAGCCAAGTTCTTCAAAAATACCTCCGCTTCATATTTGGATTGCTCGTATGTATTTACAAAACCAGCCTCATGTTCTAACTCGTTTTCTTTGATAATCCCTATTCTTTTGCCGCTTACGTAAGCTGTGCTTATAAAGCCAAATTGTTTGAGGTTAGAACACTTTTGACCAAAGTCAGCAACATTTTTTGTGCCGGTAACATTTATTTGTCTTGCTTCACCCAGCGGAAGATCAAATCTCGTAGAGGCGGCACAGTGAAAAATATGGGTCGTTTTACCAAGTAGATCGTTATAGTCGGAAGAACTTTCTACCCCCATATTCTGTTTTGTGATATCGCCCTTTATAATTTGTAATCTTTCCATGAATTCTTTTTTATTTTGCAATGCAAAAAATGATTGTAAAATCGTTTTTTTATCACCACCCGATCCCTTGTCATGTACTAAAAGATAGATATTTGCTTGAGTATTTTTAAACAAAAGAGAAACGAGCTCTCTCCCTACCATCCCCGTGCCACCGGTAATAAAAATTTGTTGCGCCATATACTCTAATGTTGCAAGATTAGACAAGACCAATTGGCTCCAAAGCCAAACGTAAATAACGCCAGATAATCTCCTTTTTTAAGATAGCCATCTTTATCCATATCTACGAGATTAATAATATGATCACAAGAAACGGTGTGACCAACTCGTGATATATTTTTTGACCAAATCTTTTCCATTGGAGTGTGAAGTAGCTTTGAGAGTATCTCCCAACTCCTTAAACTCACATTATGAGGTACAAACCATTTAATATCTGACATGGTTAATCCCGCCCCCTTAACTGCGTTTTCAATTGTCCGTTGTGCCATTGGAAAATAAGAAGCTAATAATTCGTTTTCATGTTGCGGGGTATCCCAGTAGTAGGATTGAAATTCTTGATGAAAATATACTATCCTATTCTTTTCGGAATTTTTGGTGACTACAAGTGCTGCCGTGGCATCACTCATAATGTTGTACATAATTTCTCTTTTGGTTCCAGCTGGTAATGCATCAACAGCTGCGCATAGTATTGATTCTTGTTGCGTGTTTGAGTTAGAAAGCAATTGATCCGCCAGATCAATTGCAGATAACAATCCGCTGCAACCCTGTTGAGATAGACCAATTGCGTTCGCATTAAAAAGCCCAAGCTTATGTCGAAGCTCTGCGGCCGGATAACGAAATAAATTCAATGCGTTACCCTCATCTTGGTTATTAGCACTGTTGATTCCGGAGTATAAAAAAATTCGAGTAATACTATCACCGGTAGTTTTATTTTCGCGCAAGACTTCTTCGGCGCTATTTAATAAAAGACCCTCAATGCTCTCGTTGTTGCTTTGAACATAACATTCCCTAAATCCAAAATCGTGCAATACTGATACAGGCGAAGTGATCTTCTTTTCTTCCTCGAGTTGTTCAAGCGACTTCTTATTTCTGGGAAGCCGATATGCCAGCGCCGCTATACCAATTGATGTTTGGCTTTTGTCTATATTTTTTTTCATAAGCTACGCTGATATAAAAATCTTTTACCTTAAATGGCCAAACATACCAAATAGGCGATTTAAATTTATGCATCTTAACTTTAAAAGTTGTATTTTTAATCTTATCAATAATTTCTGCTTGTTTGGGAGGTATAGCAAAACCAACCCCGACTCCTTTCATAACTGACTCTTTGATAACCCAGATTAGGCTTATTATATCTGTTCTACTCCCAAAAAAATTTTGCACTAAGTCTATCTCATTCTGGTCAGCAACATAGTTAAGAAGAGATTTTTTATGAGGTCTAATCTTCTCTATGTCGATACCTACTTTATATGGAGCGACAACTCCAATTCCTCGATCATACGAATGACTCAATGAATAATAAATATTATACCGTCCTTCAATATACGGCAATCCATTTTCGGCATTTTTAATAGTTACATCCTTATCTAAATCCTCGGCGACATAGTTGGTCAGGGCTTGTTTTAATGCAATGCGTCCTAGCAAAAAATCTTTCTTTCTATTATTGGAGAGTTGGCGATATTGATGAAGTTCGTTTTTATTTAGCTTCGACTTGGCATTGGAATCGATTTTATTAATGCCGACTATACTGGATGTCATGCTTATATAATCACACAAAATCTGTTATAATTCAACTATGATTTTAACCTACATTTATTTGGGTTTGGTATTACTTGGACTTTGTTTTATTGCTTTTCGAAATAAGACTTCACTATTAAGGGGCGATAGATTTTTAAGATTCAACTTATTTTTTTTAATAATATCAGTGGTAATTGTTTTTGTAAGAAAAACATCCCTAGAAGACTTAATCATGATTGGTCTAGCATTTGTTGTAATAATTTCGTTTTTGTTTAGAAACAAGTGGCTGCTATTTAAATACTCATCTCTTAAAACATCGGCTGTTGTAGAAGACTCATTATCAAGAGTTTTGATACCATTTCAAAAAACAGAGAGTGGATATATACTTAAACCGACACCAGAAGGAAGTACTTATTTGCGATTGGCGAATTTTTGGCCAAATTGTGCTATTATTATTTTCGGAGGCGATTGGCATTTAAAAAAGGTCGAGGTGCTAAAAAACCTTCTCAAGAAAAATTTTTCTGGGGTATTCCCCAAACTAGTAATTAAATTAAAATAACCTTATGTCACGAGTTACTAAAGTAGCTTCAATAAAAGCAGAGCCAGCTAAGGTGATAGAGTACATTGCTAATGTAAAAAATCATCCAGCTTTTATTTCGGCACTAAAATCAATCGACAACCTCAATGGGGATCCAAAGCACATGGGTGAAAGCTGGGATTGGACATTCGTTATGGGCGGAGTTGAGATCAATGGTAAGGCAGAGACGGCTGACTATGTGGCAGGCAAACACTATTCGTTCAAAACCACCGGTGGTATAGTAAGCGCTTTTAGCTACAGTGTTGAGCCCGAAGATGGCGGTGCAAGACTGACTATGGATGTGAACTATGAAGTTCCACAAAATGTGCTTGCCAAAGCAATGGACAAAGCTGTTGTTGAGCGATTGAACAATCAAGAAGGTGATCGAGCGGTTGAGAATCTTCAAGCTATACTCGGAGTTTAATGAATTTCTTGTCCGGCATTGTTCCAATGCTATGGTTGTATTTGCTCAATATTGCTTTTACCTTATCTCCCATCCTCTATTTAAGATATTTTTTCAACCAAAAATCGTTGGCATCGAACATATACCAACGAGGCCTTTCATTGTAGCGGCAAATCATACTTCAAAAATAGACCCGTTTCTTTTGTGTCTATTACCTTTTTCAGCAGCTAAACAATTGATGCCAATTTATTTTTTAACCAGTGAATATTATTATAAAAAATGGTATCTCAAGCCTATATTAAAATTGTTTGGTTGTTATCCCGTAGCGAAAAGGGCATGGACAATGGAAGAATTTTTGTCCAGCAGTCTTAAGAAACTAAAGAATGGAAAGGTAATCATGTTTTTCCCTGAGGGGAAAATTATAAATGATGGCAAGAGAGATAAACCTCGGCCAGGGATTGGATATTTAATCGAAAAATCAAGTAAGCCGATTTTACCCTTACACATAGAGTGGGGTAAAAACAAAGCCCTCGCTCCTAAAAAATTAAAACTTTCTTTTGGTAAGTTACTGTCATTCCAAAATGAGAGTGGACAACTAAATTCTTATGGAAAAACAGCAGAAAAAATAATGGCAAATATTTATTCATTATAAACTATTAGCTATCGGAAAATCTCTCATAATTGAGCATATCGGTCGCGCAAGTGGGTTAGCCCACATACTTCCTCGATACAAAATGTTGTTGGCGCCCCCGCCGGGATTTGAACCCGGGTTACATGGATGAGAACCATGCGTCCTGGACCAGGCTAGACGACAGGGGCATTGTTTTTAAAATAATATCTTTTTCTGATTAAAAATTCAATAAAATTATACCTCATAGACCTTTTCGTGCGAAAAGGTCTATGCTGTTTTGATCTAATTAAATCTTCTTCCATTCCTCTTCCTGCCTCACCAAAAGTCCAGATTTTCGCTCCGGCTCTGCCATAATTTGCTCCACAACTTTTTCCATCCGCATCGATTGCGAGCCTTTCACTAAAATTAGATCGCCGGACTCAAGTTTTCTTTCAAGATCAATCCCCGCCTCTGCTGAATCGTTAAAATAAAAAATATTCTCCTTTATAAATCCTGAAGCAATCGCGCCCTCCGCGAAAAATTTAGAGCGCACTCCTACAATAAAAAGAATATTAGTATATTTTGATAGTTTCTCCCCTATCTCGCGGTGCGCTGGAATAGTGAAGCGACCGAGTTCGGTCATATCTCCCAAAACAGCGATGCGGCGTTTCGCTTTAAGCGCCCGCAGAACCTCAAGCGACGCTAAAAGTGCCTTAGGCGAAGAATTATATGTGTCGTCCAAAACGTAAGAATCTTTTAGTCCGCGGATCAAGTTTAAGCGTCCGGGCGGAGATTCGAAACGTGACAATGCGCTTACCGCGTCCTCCAACTTTATTTTCATTGCAAGGCCGCATCCAAGCGCCGCAAGCGCGGCATATATTTGATGTTTGCCGAACGTATTTAAAATTTTTACAGGATATTCTTCTTCAAGATGCTTAACTTTAAATTCCATACCCTCAGGAACAGACATCCTCCCCTCTTTTCTTGTGAATATTTCATATTTAGATCCAGAAAAATCGGCTTTTTTTGAAAAACCGAAAGTTAAAATTTTCGCGCTTATTTTCTCGCGTATTTTCATAATCTCTTCGTCATCTGAATTCAACAGGACTGTATCATCCGGCCCTAAATCTTTAACCAATTCAAATTTTTCACGGAACACTTCCTCAGGCCCAGAAAAAAATTCCACATGCACAGGAGTCGGCTGAAGCGCTGTTATGACCGCAATGTCTGGTTTAAGATATGTGCGAATTTTTTGGATATCGCCGGGGCGATCAGCTCCAATTTCAAGCACAAGCAACTTGGGATATTTCTCGCGAAATAAAATAAGCTTAAGCCCCTTAGCGATCGCATCGAGCCATTTGGAAACTGAATGCCATCCGGTTTCCGCTCCAATAATCGTAAGCGGAACGCCAAGTTCGCTATTGTAGCTTTTCTGGCTTTTGCGAATTTCTATAGATTGGCCAAGCACCAAAGCGATAGCGTCTTTGGCAGAAGTTTTTCCAACCGATCCAGTCACCGCAACAATTTTTGGCTTATATTTCTTGAGAATTAGCCTCGATTCCCAAGTTAAAATAGCTACGACAATTTTCTTAAGGAAATCCCGCATATCCCAATTATACCAATTATACCAAGAATGGCTCTCTTTTGCGCTTGCGCGCGAAAAACCAAATATACAAAATAACAAGTAATATTACGTCGGGAATTAAAATTTCGGGCGAAGCCCAAGGGTGCCCATTTATTTCAAAATGCGAGAAAGGCCATAAAAATGGAGTTGGAAAAAATTTATAGGAGTGGGTTGGTATGTCCATTAAGATGTGAAGTCCCCAAGCGGAAAATTCCCAAAGCGGCCGCCTTAAAATAATCCACAAAAGACCGAACAGAAGCACAAAGACGAATAGACTGTGGCTTATATTGTAAACTTGATAGACAAACTGCGGAATAGAATCCGGCACCGGCGGCTCCGCTGAAAAATTTGGTCTCGGAACAATCCTCAAAAACATTAAAACAAAAAATGGCCCGAAGGCGATGAGGTCTGGCAGGATTCCGAACACAAAAGAAAGCCAGAAACTTTTTTTTGATTTCCGTCCGAACGCAACGCCTCCCCATAGGCCGTGCGAGATTATATCCATGTCTTAATCCTAAAAGTTTGTGACCTTAAAAAAATTTTAATTATTAGGCTAATTATTATTTTCCGGCATCTTTGGCCTAATTTGGATTGACTGGGCATTAATGCTGCCTTCCGAATTTACGCTTCCGTTTGCTGATACAGTTTCGCCAACAGCCAAATCGGCGATCGAGCCCCCGGCGGATTTTACTATCTGGGTTGAGGCAGATAAGAATACTATTTTTGATCCGCCGTTATTAGGAAGTTTTATTGTAATTGATTTATCGTCTTTTGCAATAATATCGCCGGCTATAAATCCAACTCCCGCTGTCCCGCCGCCCCTGCCAACGCGCGCACCGCCTCCTCCATTAGCATTAGGCGCAAACTGGCCATTTGCGAAATTGGCTCTGGAAGCGGCCCGAACGCTATCAGCATATTTCATACCGCAGTAAAATGAACCTCCGGCAATAACGATTGCTCCTATCACTAACCCTGTAATTATTTTCTTATCCATAATTAATAATAAATTATATTAATAAATTAACCTTTTCAATTATTCGTACCTCAAAGCATCTATAGGATTCAGCCCCGCCGCGCGGCGCGCCGGATAAAAGCCGAATATAATTCCTATGGCGGCGGAAACTCCGAATGCAAGTAAAATCGAAGATATGGATACGCTCGTCTGAATAATTCCAAAATACGTTACCGCATATGATATAGTCCAGCCAAAAACAATCCCGATAAGTCCGCCAATAAATGTCAGCATGACCGCTTCCGTCAAAAATTGGAGGTTAATATCCCGCTTTGTCGCACCAATTGCTTTTCTAAGCCCGATTTCTTTAGTCCGCTCCGTTACCGTGGTCAACATCATATTCATGATCCCGATGCCCCCGACCAAAAGCGAGATCCCTGCAACCGCGCCCAAGAGAATCGTAAAAGTTTGAGTGACTGAAGATGCCGCCTGCACAATATCAGCTTGATTGAGCGTGTTAAAATCGGCCAGCTGTGGATCGGATATGCGATGGCGATCAAGCAGGAGATTTGTAATTTGTTCTTGAACTGTAGGCATCGACTGCTGATCTTGAGCTTGAATGCTGATCGTAGTTACATACGAGTCTCCCGCTAAAAAACGCTGGGCTGACGTAAGCGGGACAAAAATCATATCATCTTGGCTCCCGAAACCAGATCCTCCTTTCGATTTGGTAATCCCGATTATCTTAAACTCGATACTTTTTATCCGAATTGCCTGCCCTATAGCGCTAGATCCTTCTCCAAAAAGATCATCGCGCGCCGTCGGCCCTAAAATCGCAACCTTTGAAAAGCTGAGCAAATTTTGCTCCGTGATAAACGAACCTTCATCAATCTGGACATTCCGAACCTCCGGATAAAGAGAATTAGTTCCGATCACGGAGGTGTTTGTATTTTTTCCTTTGGCGGTTATCTGATAGCGTCCGGAGATTTCCGGGGCGACAGCACTCACTGAAGTAACATCTTTCGCTACAGCATCAGCATCCGCTTGTGTAAGCGTCCGCGCAGAGCCACGGCCTGAAGAAACCTGAAATCCAGGCCCCCGCTGAGCCCCCGGCATCACCAAAATGAGATTTGACCCAAGCGACTGTATAGATGATTGGATTGTCCCCTGCGCCCCCTGGCCGATCGCGACCAATGCGATAACCGAACTTATGCCGATTATGATGCCGAGCATTGTAAGTCCGGAGCGGGCTTTGTTCGCGGATAGCGCAGTATAAGTTTCCTCTAGAATATCGACAATAGTCATTGTTATGTATGTTTTATGATTCTTTGCGAATGTTTTTTTGAATCACTTAAAATGAGCCCGTCTTTAATTTGGATAATCCGATCCGCGTGCTCCGCCAAATCCTGCTCGTGAGTAATTAAAATTATCGTTCTTCCCTCGGTTTGATTCAGCTTTTGGAATGTGCCCATAACAATCTCTCCGGTTATTGAATCTAAATTTCCTGTCGGTTCATCCGCTAGAATTAGTTTTGGATCGTTAACAAGAGCGCGGGCGATTGCGACGCGCTGGATTTGTCCTCCAGAAAGCTGGTTCGAAAGATATTGGAAACGATCTTCATCAAGCCCCGCGGCCTTGAGCGCGATTTTCGCGCGTTCTTCGCGCTTCTCACGGTTCACCCCGGTATAAACCAGCGGCAAGGTAGTGTTTCGCATTACTGTCGAGCGCGCCAAAAGATTGAAAGTTTGAAACACAAAACCGATCTTATCTTTTCTTATATTCGCCAATTCATCATCAGAAAGTTTGGAAACGTCTTCGCCGTCAAGCAGATATGTCCCACTTGTCGGCGTATCGAGCGCGCCTAAAATATGCATCAATGTCGATTTTCCTGAACCGGACGGGCCCATGATAGCGACAAACTCGCCGTCGTCAATTTCAAAACTCACTCCGCGAAGCGCCCGAAATTCCACATCGCCCGTCTTATAAATCTTCGTTACGTTTTTAATTTCTATCATACTATCGCCCTCCTCCAGTTGTTGGAATCCGCACGCCGCCGCCACCGATTCGAGCCCCTCCTCCAAGCAAACTTGGCGCTTGCTGGGTTGTCGTCACGGCCGCCGCAGCAATGATTCTTGTGACCACCTGATCGCCCTCCTTTAATCCGGATACAATTTCCGTGAAAGTATCATTCGAAAGTCCAATCTCGACTTGAAACTGTTTAGGCGGTATCGTCGATGGAGCGCCCTGAATTCTTTGGCTACCCTGGAGTGGCGCTTCAAAAATCTCAACATATTTAGTATTTCCTTGTGTCTTGACCGCGCTATTCGGAACCATCAAAACATCTTGTTTTATCTCGGTGATAATAGCTGCATTTACGCTCATGCCCGATTTCACTCTATCGTCTTGCGTATCAAAATTTATTTTCACGGCATAGGTTACGACACCCTGCGTAACAGCCCCGATAGAATCAATTTCAGAAACTTGCCCTGCGATGCTTAAATTTTCGATAGCATCAAAAGTAAGCATAACCTTTTGCCCTGCGTTAATTTTTGCGGCATCGACTTCGTTTAAAGAAATTTCGGCGATTTTCTGTTTTGTGATAAGGGTCGCGACAATAGTAGCCGAAGAGATCGAGTCGGCTTTTTTAACACTGACTTTTGCCACTGTTCCCGAAAAGGGAGTACGGATTGAATAGTCAGCAAGTTTTTCTTTGGCGTCCGCTAGGGCATTTTCGCTCCTAGCAACTGAAAGTTCTCCGGATCGTACGTCTAAATCAGCGTTTAAAATAGAGTCTTTATCCGTTTTTATTTGATTTACGACATTGGCCAAATCAGCTAAGTGTGAATTGTTTTTAGAGGTATAGCTGTTGAGCGCAGTAAGATGTGTATTTGAAATAGAATTTGCCGCCGAGCCTTTTTGTGATAATTGATCCTGATAAAACTGAATAAAATTATTAGTATTCTTTGTGGCATCAGAAATGCCAATCACAGTCGCGTATGTTTCGTTGATCAGTGCTTCAATTGCAGTGGGATCGGCAGCGCGCGAAGCGGATTGGAAATCCGCGAAGTTTTTGTCGTAGGCGATCCGCACTTTTTGATAGGCTGAAGTCGCAGCATTTCTATAATCAAGAATCTTGGAGTTAAAATTACTCACCGCGTCATTATAATAATCCACATTATACTGGCTCTTATTTAGATCATTTCCATAGAGAATATTCTGGATCCCCGTGATTACGGCCGGCAAATCCAAAAAAGAATTGGCGATAGCGGTATATCCTTCGTCATATGATTTTTTCAAACTATCTTGGGCATCCTGTTTATTTTTTGGCGTGGTTGCGCCTTCGGCTCCCCTCAATTTTTCAAGCGTGATCTTGGCGCTCTCGAGATTCGCTTCGGCGTCTCGAACAGCTTTTCTCGCATCAGCTTCGTCAATTTGTAAAATCAGCGCTCCTGCTTGGGCATAATCTCCATCCCTAACTCCAACAAAAATAACATCGCCGGATACTTTCGGCTTAATGTCAACCTGGCTTGTCGCCGAAACCTGACCCGATCCGGTTACAGAAACCGCGATGGTGCCCTTTTCTGCCATAGCCGTGACATAGCTCGTGACACTTTTCGCGCCGTATATTTTCTGATAGCCCCAATATGCGATCACGGCGGCAATAAGAATGATGACCGCGGAAAGTAATTTTCTTTTAGCCATCTTAGCTATAAGTTTTTTCATAAACACAGCTAACGACCAAATACGCGGATAAATTTCGCTTCAATCTGCCCCTTATCGTCAGGCGAGCCAATGATTACGATATTTTGGTCTACCTTTAGATCAGCAGGCTTAAGATTTTCCAGTCCGCTCCGGATGGCGGCTAAGTTAGAAACAATTATAGTTTGTTCTTTATTGTTGCGTCCTTTAATAACGAGAGTTGTCTCTTGACCTGCTGCCACCGGATCAATTTTTATGATTACTCCAGAAATTCCGTGGGCGTTCATAAAATCCCCGTCGCCGTCGAGGTCTCCGAACATCATACCCATTGGGCCAATTCTCGGGCCTCCGAAATTACGGTGATAATTTTCCGCAAATCGATAAGAAAAACCTGCCTTGCTAAACCCGACAAATTCTCCGGCTTTGAAAACCAAAAGAAATACGACAATAATCCCGATCGCAATAAGAATTTTTATAAAAAGTTTTGATTCAAAAAATGTTTTTATATCCATAGTTTAATATGAATGGCCTATGCGCTTGCCCCGAACACGGCGTTTATATCGCGAACCAATAATTTAAGAGACCCTAGAAAAATAAATATTGCCGCAAGAACTCCTGTGACGCTGAAAATCGGAAGAGACTCCAAAGTTAACGACAAAGTGTCCGACCATGCCAGAAACACCTGGTCTAGATCGAAAAAAATAAGCGATAATAACTGCAGTAAACCTGAACGATAAAGCTCCGCCTGCATCAATTTAAAAGCAAGGACAAAAAGAAATAGCGAAACGGCTGATGTAAGTGAGTAAAGCCATACTCTCTGGCGCGCCGTCTTTCTATACTTTTCAGCCACAATTTTTTCCAAGATTCTCTCAAAAAGCCCATTTGGCATTTTTGGCTTTTTAAGGTCTTTGTATGGTTTTGGCATATCTTTGGCCACACCTGGCTCTATATACTAATACGAAAGAAAAGGCGTATTTGGTGCGCTCTTTTGGTATAGCGTCAATTAGGCCTTATTATTCGGACAAAAGACCTCTAAGAGCGGACATGGCTCTTCGGTGCCGGCTTTTAACCGTATGAATTGATTCGCCGGTTATTTTAGCAATCTCGGCAAAAGAAAGATCGCTATTGTAGCGGAACGCTAAAACATCGCGGTATTTGCGAGAAAGCGATCCGGCAACTTTACGAACAGAATCCATTAAGCTTTTTCTGTTAGAAACCATATCCGGCATAGGCGCTTCATCAATAAGCGTTTCCGCCAAGACATTTTTGCCAAGAACGTTTTCAAATGAAGAGAAAGAAACTGATGATTTTTTCTTCAAAAAATCAATCGCTGTATTTTTAGCAATGCTATAAACCCAAGTTTTAAAATTTTTTTCCTTGTCAAATTTTTTTATGCTTTTCCAGACTTTCACGAACACTTCTTGTGTCACATCTTCCGCTATTTCAGAAGTCCCAACCCAGCGATAAGCGAACCTATATATCGGAACTAAATAGCGTTTAATTAAAATTTCAAGCGCCGATTCATCCCCTCTTAAGTATCTAGCCACAAGCTCTTTGTCTATAAATTCATACATATACTGATTATAACGTATTTTACTGAACTTTGTTTTTATATATTGCCGCACTCATCGCTCTTCGCCTCCAAAAATCGCCAGCGGAGTCGAGAATAAAACTTAAAATAAGAACGGCGACCATCCCCGCGCCTATCATTTTAGTAAGATCATCTTCCCTTTTTTCAACTTCGCGCATATTGCGCCCTGAGGCAACAAACCATCCAGAATTATCCGGCACAGGCCGAACCACCAGCGCGATGCGAGTGGAAGAATTTGGCTGCCACGTTACCTTATTTTCACCGTAAGATTTAGCATGCTCAAAAACTCCAGCCGGCGGTTTTGGCAGTGCATTATCAATTATCGCAGAAGATTCTAGAGGATTCCCGTCTTTATCAAAAATAGCTATGAACGGAGCAAGATCTTCTGAAATGTTAATTATAGTTCCGCGCGGCACAACATCAACCGGTTTTTTACCGGACGCAAGCGCCCTCGCTCCATCCTCTGCTATTTGAATTTGCGGGTCGTTTAGTGACTGACGGTAATTTTGCTGTACCGTAACATACAAAAGCCCGCATATTCCGATGATTGCGGCCCCTAGGGGTAGCCAGTGAAAAAATAGTCCGTTAAATCTATTCATTATAAAGTTTAATTGCGGGGGCTGAGGGAATCGGACCCCCAACCGCGGTTTTGGAGACCGCTATTATACCATTTAACTAAGCCCCCCGATTTAAATTTTATTTAATCAACTTTGCTCCTTAATTAAAGCATATTTGTAATTAACCGCAAAAAATAGGCCTCAATATAAGCAATTGTTACAGAACCATAAGATAGATTATACCTTTGCTTCTTTGTGAGCTGTGCGTTTATCACACCACTTACAGAATTTTTGAAGCTCAATCTTGCGCTCCACCGTTTTCTTATTTTTGGTCGTATAATAGTTATCCCTCTTGCAAACCGAGCACCGCAATTTAAAAAGTTTATCCTGTGACATATTAACAGATGTTAGCAGAGATGCTTTATTATTTCAAGAATTAAAACGCCTACCAAATCTTAGCCCGCGCTTCTGACTCGCGAAACATTTTATCGCCAATTTTTAATCCGAAAGTTTTGTAGAACGGCTCGAAGTTTGAAAGAGGAATATTGACTCTATAACGAGCCGGGGAATGAGGATCGATTGTAGCAAGCCTTCGCGCCTCTTCCGGGCGCTCGTGCCCGCATTCAGCGACCGCAAAGCCAAAAAAGAAAAGTTCTTCAGGATTATATTTTCCATGAGAACCGGAAATGTTTTTGCCTGACACCGCTTCCTTGAAAGCGTCATAAGCGATCGTAAGCCCCGCAAGATCCGCGATATTTTCTCCGAGCGTGAGCTCACCCTTTACATGGGCCTCATCAACCGCCATAAGCTCGTCAAATTGAGACACTAGGATGCGCGCTCTATCTTCGAACTTCTTTCTATCTTCCTCGAGCCACCATTCATTCATATTGCCAAATTCATCAAATTTGCTTCCTTTATCATCAAACGCGTGGGAAAGTTCGTGTCCAATTATCGAACCTATTGCGCCGTAATTTATCGCTTCAAAAGCATCGGGATCAAAAAAAGGCGGCTGCAAAATTCCGGCTGGGAAAACAATTTCGTTAAAGGTAAAATTGCAATAGGCATTCACTGTCTGCGGCGTCATCCCCCATTCCGTCCTGTCCACTGGTTTTCCTACTTTCGAAAGCCGGCGCCTTGATTCAAACTCTGATGCCCTGAAAATATTCTCTGCAAAAGAATCATTCATAATTTCAAGCGCCGAATAATCCCTCCATTTTTCCGGATAACCAAGCTTCCTCGTAATTGCCCCGAGCTTCAAAAGTGCCCTTTCCTTGGTTTCCGCTGTCATCCATTCGAGGACTTTAATTCTATTCTCAAAGGCATGGGTTATGTGATCCACAAGCTCATCTATCTTTTTCTTAGCGCCTTGATTAAAATATTTCTCGACATACAATTTGCCAAGCGCCTCGCCTAAAAAAGAATCAGCCAATACCGCGACCCGCTTCCAGCGTGGCCTGTCTTGGGCAGTTCCGGTAATTATTTTTTTATGGAAATTAAAATTCTCAATTGAAAAATCATCGCTTAAATGCCTAGCCGACTCATCAATCAAGCGCATTGCCAGATACATTTTTATATCTTCGAGCTCGTAAGAATTTAGGATCGAATTAACTTCTTTGAAAAATTCTGGCTGGCAGACGATAACGGGCTCGCTCGCTTCAATTCCCAAAAGATTGAAATAACCGCGCCAGTCAAGTCCAGGCGCAATCTTTGAAAACTCGTCTTGCGACATTTTATTGTATTGCTTTTTTAAATCACGAAGCTCGATTCGCGTCATTGAAGCTCTAGCGAGCCGAGTTTCTATTTCGAGAACTTTTAACGCGTCATTGCTATTTTTTTTGATCCCGGCCAAAGAAAAAAGTCCGGAAAGATATTCTAAATATTTTTTACGGATTTCGGTAAATTTAGCATCCTCGCTTAAATAATAATCGCGATCAGGCATACCAAGGCCAGACTGGCCCAAATATAGCGCGCTAAGATCGCTATTTTTCAGATCGGGATCAACATCAAAAGCCCAGAAAGGACTCACTCCCTTTAAATGTATTTTGGCAAGAAAGCCAGCAATTTCACTTTTTTCTCCAAGCGAAAAGATTTCGTCCAAATCTTTTTTGATCGGCACGATCCCTTCGCTATTTAATTTGGGCTCATCCATTCCCGTCAGATAAAAATCGCGGAGTTTTTGCTCTTCCGTCCCCTGCTCTAGGTCTAAACCATTTAATTCTTCCAATATTTCGCGGAGCGCCTCCCAACTTTTGTCGCGCGAAACATAGAAAGTCCCCCAGCGCGCCTCCTCCGGAGGAATAGGATTACTTTCAAGCCAATTTCTGTTTACATATTGGAAAAAATCATCCTGCGGCCTCGTATTTTTATCAAAAATTGATTCGTCGATTCCGTTATTAAGCATTTAGTGATTATATACTGCACCCGCTTTGCTCGCCACGCTGAAGCGTTGGCGAAGCGGGCTGTCGCTGGGGCGTAGCTGACTCGCCGGCATCGATACCGCATCCACTTCCACTTTGCGATCCGCTACTTGGGGCAGTAACTTGCAAAGCAATTTTTGCATATCCTTGTGCGCTAGAATAATTTATTCCGAGTATTTCCTGAGGTGACACATCATTCCATTCAATGCCCTTAGCTTTCATATAAGAGGCGATTGTGAGATAGGTATCAGGAAACCAATACGAATTAACGGCCAAAGCAGCTTTCCACATATCTTGTTCGCTCACATTCTGCGAGGCCATAAGTTCTAAGAGCCCCAGCATCGCCATGCCGTGGTTACAATCCGGAAAGTGGGTTGAGTTTCCGCAACACGGACGATAGATGCCGCGGGACACTTTGTCTACAAGCGCTTGTTGGTCTCCGGTCAAAGTAAAGAACATATGGCGGCTATAGTGACCCATCCCGTTAGAGACAGAGGGTCGCTGCGAGCCCTCGCCGTCTCTAACGGGATCCATCGGATTTCCTTTAGCAATCGTCCATCCACCTGTCGAGGCAAAATTCCCTGCTCCGCCGTATCTCGGATCTGCCATCTCACCGGAATCTAATATCGGATTTTTGTTTGCAAGCCCAAGCGCCCAGAAAAGATTCAGAAGATATCCTGCGTTGTCTTTTGTCATTTTTAGCTTCTCGTTGTTTTGGCCAAGAAGCAGGTTTTTATACTCTTCTGTGAAAGCGCCTCTTTGATCATATATGGCCTTGAATTTATCGGCATCGATCACTCCCGAGCTAACGAGCTTTGCCCCAAGATTTCCCCATACGACCGGCAACGCTACGCCGTCAGAAGGCAATACAACTTCTTCATTTATATCCGGCGCGCGTAAAGATTGAACTTCTTTGCCACGACTGTCAGCGCTCAAGAAAAAAGACCCCGCGATCAGAACCCCCGAGATAAGAACGCTTATCGGAAGCAGATATTTATTTGTTTCTTCATTTTCCATATTAACAACAATCATTTAATTCTTTTTTGATGTTCACTAAACTATTTTGTTTTGGTCCGGAGACCCGACTGCCGAGCAGAAGCCATGTAACGAAATACGCGAGAATTGCTAGGGTAAAATAACCCCAAGAAAAATTAAGCAATGCATACATCGCCGCAAAACCAATCGGGACTGAAATCAATTTCCAGACGGTTGTTGATCCATTAATTTTGTTGGCGAGAACATACGAGATACCAACCGTGCTTCCGCCCATTAGCATAGCGACAAAACTCTCGCTCACGTTGTATCCCTGAAAGCGAAGCGCTAGCAGCACGATCCACGTTCCGCCAACTAAAACACAAATCGGGCAGATCTTTTTAAGTATTTTCATGTTCAGATGAAGAAAATTAATATTCCAATAATTATCATGGCGAGCCCCGCCCAGAATCGCACTCCACTTATGTTCGTCCGTTTCCATTCCTGCATCTTGTCCACAATAGTTTTATCCGCGGCAATCCAGAGCACTGCGGCAAGCGGCAGAGCGAGAATCAAGTTATAGAGAGCTAGGTAACTGAACCCGGCGAAATATGTGACTTGATCGCGCAGAAGCCCAATTACCATGAGATACGGCCCGCCCATGCACGGGAATTGGCAGACACCGACGAGAAGCCCCAGGCCAAACGCCGCAGGGAATGATGCTTTTTCCATGAGGCGCCCCATCGCCGTATGAGATACCGGGGGAATTTTAAGCTTGATGGGAAATTTCGGAAAAAATTCGCTAATGAGATTAATTATTCCGAACACGATGAGAATTGTCGCTCCAAGCTTGCCCATGAAATGAGGCGTATTGAACAGATGGAGGACTTTGAGAATGCCGAGGCCGATTAAGAAATACGCCGCAAAAATTCCGGCGATATACGTTCCTCCAATCTGGAGGATTTTCCTTCTCTCCATTTGCATCCCGAATAGAAACGCGATGGTAATGAGAAGGATGGAAAATGAACAGGGATGTACGCTGTCAAGAAGTGCTGAGATTAGAACGAGCGGCAGAAGCCAGGCGCCTTTATTGCTCAAATTCCAAATTAACGAAGCGGTTCCGGAGCTCTGCCTTAAAAGAACTATCCCGACAATAGCAACAGCTATGATAATTAATATAGTTGTGATTCTCCTCATAACGATTACGGCGTCACTACTGCTTTTGTCTCGAGCTGGAGCGTTTCTCCGTTTGTATCAGTGAGATAGACAAATCGATCAATTGCTCCGATACCTGCAGGTCCGTGCGCATTAGGATCATAAACGACTTTTATGTCTCTTGATTCACGGGCCTTGATGAGATCGTTTGCCGGCGGGACAAAGCCCATGCCAGGCATTCCGAATGGCCCTTTCTCGCCGGACGCAGTTTCGATATACGCCTTGGTGCACATGCAAGAAGTGGTGACCGTCTTCAATTCAATATCTTTGTCAGTTGAATTAGCTACTTTGAATATATGGCTAACCAGTCCGTTTTTCATTGAGATTGCCCCGAAATCGTAGAGCGCTTCTGACGCGACCATAGAACTGTTTCCACTGGTTCCGACTCCGCCTTGAGAGGGCCCGGCTGCCTGATTGCTCCGGCCCCACCAAATGAGACCGGCAATAGCAAGAATAATGATAATAATAGTTTTGTTCATGTAATCAGAAAAAAGCTACCTAATAAAGCTGCGAACAAAAGTCCTGCGATTGACTGCGCAAGACTATACTATTATTTTTTCGTATATTTTTGGGTTGAGAATACCTTGAGAAAATTCTTCTTCTATAAAATTGAAAAGATTTATTTGGGGATGCTGTTGTATATAAAGTTTCCAAAAAGAGGCGACGCGCCGAGAAAATTCACGAAGAAACTTTTGCCGAAGAACAATTAACGCCGCGAGCAAAATTGCAAGGACAAATAGACTCAGTAATTTAGTCTCACGAGGCAAGATTGTAAACATTTTCTGCCAAAGAATAATATGTTCTGAAAAATTCATGTTGCATACCTCGAGTTGCTCGTTAAGCAAACAGCCGCCTGCAGTACCATCGGCCTTCATTTCATTCATATGGTAGAACAATCCGATAACGCTGATCCACAAAAATGCTACCGCTGTCAGCGCAAACATTATTTTTACAGAGGATTTATTAGCAGATATAAATGCCATTACTTCTTTATATTATTGAATAAAACCGCGAAAAGCAAGACAGATAATAGAGCAACGACATTCCAAATAATCAATCCCGAAACGAATGTTCCGAATGTGAGTATATCTACTCCCATATAAACATTCATGTGAAGTGCGTACCACATGAACCCGTGACGAATTCCGGGGAACATCGCTACACCCAGAAAACATAGGACTTAAACAATGCTTATCCACGCCGCGCTAACTTTTAGAATATGGTTAATGTTAATCATAAAAATAACTTTATTTTAATAATAGCGACCTTTTTATAATTTCTTAGTTTTTATTCTAAGCGAGTTGCCAACTACCGACACGCTTGAAGCGGCCATGGCAAGCCCGGCGAAAACCGGACTCAAGAGCCATCCGAAAAATGGATAAAATAACCCCCCCGCAAGCGGAATGCCGACAATGTTATAGATAAAAGCCCAGAAAAGATTTTGTTTTATTCCGCGCATCGTTATTTTTGATAGATTTATTGCTTTTACTAGTTTTGAGATATCTCCGTTAAGTAACGTGATACCCGCCGATTCAATCGCGACGTCCGTTCCTGTCGCCATTGCGATTCCCACATCCGCTTGCGCGAGCGCCGGCGCGTCATTTACTCCGTCTCCCGCCATCGCAACTATTTTCCCTTCCGCCTGAAGCTCTTTGATTTTCGTGAGTTTGTCTTCGGGCAATACTTCGGCCACCACTTCATCTATTCCAACTTGATGGGCTATATACTTCGCAGTGTTTTTGTTATCCCCAGTAAGCATTACTATTTTTATTCCGAGTTTATGAAATTGCTCAATAGCTACTTTCGCCTCTGGTTTTATCGCGTCGGCCACCATCATCGCTGCGAGAATTCTATTTTTTGATGCGAGGAAAACTGGCGTTTTTCCTTCCATCGTATCTTTCTTCGTAGTTTCTTCGTCGGGTGAGAGTTTCCACTCTTGCATCAGTTTGGCGTTGCCCGCCCAATATTCTTCTCCATTTATAACTCCTCTCACTCCTCTTCCTTTGATTGCCTCGAAATCATTTACTGAGACCAAATTAATTTTCTTATCATCCGCGTACGAAACAACCGCATGCGCGATAGGATGTTCGGATTTTTTCTCAAGCGAAGCCAAAATAGAAATCAATCCTTCGTCGGTTTTGTCCGATAAATTTTTTATCGAAATAAGCTCCGGTTTGCCTTTTGTAATTGTGCCTGTTTTATCAAGAACAATCATGTCGACTTTATGGAGTTTCTCGAGCGTTGCCGCGTCTTTGATTAAAATTCCCTCTCGAGCCCCTTTGCCAACCCCGACTATAATTGCAGTTGGTGTCGCAAGGCCGAGCGCGCAAGGACAGGCGATGACAAGAACGCCGACAAATGAAACCAGCCCAAATGAAAGCGCCTGCGAAAAATCAAGATATGCGGGGCCGACAAAAAGCCAAAGGCCGAGGGCAAAGAAAGCAATTGCCAAAACTATAGGAACAAATACTCCCGAGATTTTATCGGCTAACGCCTGTATGGGAGCTTTCGAACTTTGGGCTTCTTGGACCATTTTTATAATGTGCGCGAGCATGGTTTCGGATCCGATTTTCGTCGCCCTGAAAGTAAAAGAACCGCTCGTATTAATAGTGCCAGCGACCACCGTATCTCCAACTTTTTTGGAAACGGGCATAGGCTCTCCGCTTATCATCGCCTCATCTACAAACGATGAACCTTCAGTGAGCACGCCATCGACGGGGATTTTTCCGGCTGGCTTTATCACGATTAAATCGCCGTGAACGACTTGATCAACCGAAATCTCCTGCTCCTTGCCACCGCGGACAACGAGAGCCGTCTTTGTCTGCATATTTAAAAGTTTTTCAATGGCATCGCCTGTTTTTATCTTTGAGCGAGCTCCCAGATATTTTCCAAGCGCGATAAACGCGATGACAATAATGGTGACGTCAAAATAAGTAGTTTTGACGTCAATATATCCGCGAAGCCGCTCTGCGAAAAAAATAACGACGAGACTATAAGAATAAGCAACGGATGTCCCGATACCGATAAGCGTATCCATATTCGCTTTTCCGTAACGAAGAAAGCGGTAGAAACCAAGGAGATAAGGACGGCCGACAAAAAATAAAGAGTAAGTGGCCATCAAAGGCAGGAGAAATCGGAAAATGTCGCTTAAAAAACTTGGCGCGGGACTCGCCCAACTTAATCTGTAAAAAATATCCCAGGACATTGCGAAAATTGAGATTATCGCGAGAGGAATAATCGAAATGACCCCATTTTTCATTGCCGCGAGTTCCGCGAGTTTCTCATTCTTGGATTGATTAAGTCCCAAATGCGCGGCGTGCTCATTGGCGCTCATTCCCATCTCCTCCGCAATTTGAGGAATTATAAGAGAGTAGCCAAAAGGCTCAATTTTTTTGGAAAGATCGCGGGGGTTGGTTTTTGACTCGTCAAAAGAGACTTTCACCGACTCCGTTACGTAGTTAGCATCTGCAGAGCCAACTCCGTCTGTTTTTTTAAAAGTTTTCTCGATAATGCTTGCGCATGATGCGCAATGCATCCCTTTTATTCTAAAAGTTTTGGCGCGAAGCATAATCTTTATTTGCGTTTAAGCCGATAAACTTTGAGTATCTCTCCAATAGCTTTTGTCTCTTTTCCTCTTTTCATCTGGTGGACGACGCAAGTGCTTAGGTGATTTTGCATCAGCATATCTTCAATTCCCGATATTGCTTGCTTGGCCGCGGAGGTCTGCGTGATTATATTTATGCAATAGGTATCTTTCTTAACCATCTCCATGAGTCCCCGTATCTGCCCTTCAACAATATTGAGGCGCCGGAGAAGTTTTTCTTTTGCTCTGTTCATTTGCCCATCATATACCCCCATAGGGTATATGTCAAATGGGCAAAAAGTTGATATTTTTATTTTTTGAGCCCGGAGAGAGAGTCGAACTCTCGTCTGATCCTTACCATGGATCTGTTCTGCCGTTGAACTACCCGGGCTTTATCATTCCTCTCTAAATTTAGAACAGAACCTTTTAAAGATAACAAAAGCGGGGTAGTTTTTCAACGACCCCGCTTGAATGTAATCAAGGATATCTAGTCTCAAGCTACAAATCCCCGTGTCCCCTTATGCTCCACCTAGAAACAATGGCAACGAGCCATAGAAAAACCGTCGCGAGCAATAGTAATATGGCGATACTAGGATGAATGAAATAACTTCCGTATACTCGCGCTTGATATAAATTCCAAAGGAAAAATCCAGTAAGAAGCGGCGCGATATAAAGCGTCGACCTAACAGTCTTTTTTACCGCTTCAACTGAACGATCCATTTTATACCTCCTTTCTTAACCTGGCCAAAAACCCTATCTTCTCGCTCGCGTCTGATTCAATTTTTTTTGGAGGTCCGGTAAATACAGTTGAGCACTTATCGCAATGATACGATTTCGACTCGATCATCTGCTTCATGCCTCCGGGGCCAATAATCTGCGGGCCGAAACGCGGATCAAATGTAGAAGCTGTTACCTCCTCAATGACTGATCCGCCGCATCCATAGTGCGGGCACTTGCCGACAACTTGTTCTGACATAGTTTTTCCTCCATAATCATCAATGTTCAAACTTAAAATAGTATATAATAGAAAGCAATAAAAGATCAAACCTAACGGGTCTGAGTCTCTATAAAAAAATATTTTTTGGTTTATGTATGATTTATGACTCTATTTCATAAAACCGAAGTGTCTTTATTGTACCAAGTTAGAACCTATTTTCAAAATAAATAAAATGGACGAATTTTTGCGAAACAATTTTTCTGGGGAAAAGGAATCGCAAAAATTCGGCTAATGTTTTCTGAAATGCGGACTCGCCCGCGCGGAGGAGGGGTCTGGG
>JAHFOJ010000002.1:75301-77226 GCA_023266875.1 Candidatus Giovannonibacteria bacterium
AGGAATCCGCGCGGGCTTCGGCTTTTTGTTTTTTGGCGGGGCAGGCAACTAGAAAAAATACCGGAAAAATGCTAAAATGATTTTATGAATTTGAAAGATAAAGTTGTTGTGATAACAGGAGGAAGCCAAGGATTTGGCAAGAGACTTGCCAAAGCTTTTGTTAATGAAGGTTCAAAAGTTGTTATCACAAGCCATGATAAAGAAAATTTGGAATCTACCGCAAAAGAACTATCCACCGATTTTTTTCTTGCCGACATAACCTCGTATGAAGATGTCGAAAAAATCGGTAAATATGTTTCAGAAAAATACAAAAAAATTGATTTTTGGATAAATAATGCTGGTATTCAAATTGCACCTAGTAAGTTTGAAGATGTTGATATACAAAAACTTAAAAAATCTTTTTGAAATCAATTTTTTTGGATATTTTTACGGATGCCAGATCGCTTTGTTAAAAATGAAAGAGCAAGGCAATGGCGTAATTATTAACATTAACTCCACCGCTGGACTTGATGGAAAATCTGGCATCTCTGCCCATTGTTCTTCCAAATTTGCCATAAAAGGATTGACGGAATCTATAAGGAAAGAAAATCAAGATACTGATATAAAAATCCTCGGAGTATTTCCAGGCGGAATGCAAACAGAAATTTATAAAGAAAAATATCCAGCGGATTTTGAAGATTATATGAAAGTCGATTATGCAGTCGAGAAAGTAATGGCAAATTTGAAGTCAGAAAATCCTGAAATAGATTTTATAATTAAGCGACCGAGCAAATAATTTTATGATAGAAAATATTTATCCAGAAGATTGGCAACAAACGAGAGGTTTCTATTCCCCAGCAAAAAAGATTGATATGGGTGATTTTTATATGATATATGTTTCTGGTCAACAGGTTGATAAAAATGGGAATAATGAAGCAACTACGAATGATGTAGAAGAACAAACAGAACTCGTATTCCAATCTATTGAAAAAATATTAAAATCAGCTGATGCTACTTTGAATGATATTGTAAAAGCTCAAATATTTTTAACAGATATAAATGACTTTCCAAAAGTTTCTTCAATTCGAGATAAATGGTTTAAAGATAGTAAGCCAGTCAGTACCTTGCTTGAAGTTAATGCAATGACTCGCAAGGGTGCAAAAATTGAAATTGAAGTAACAGCAATTATTAAGAAAAAATAATATGCAAAACCAAGAAAAAATTTCTATTGATGTTGTCCTACTTCTCCCTGAAAACATAAACAAAATATGCAAAGAGTTAAATAAAGAATCTGATAAAAAAGATTATGTATCTTTTGAGGATGGGTATAATCCACATCTAACTTTAGGAATGGGAAGTATTTTGATTAAAGATATTGATAATTTTAAAAATGAGCTAAAAATCATTGTAGGGAAATTTGAATCGCCAGAAGTCAAAATCACATCATTAGGAGCTGGAAAATACAATCATTTCAGTCTTGAAGTTAGTGACGAACTGAAAAATATTCATACCTATGTCTTTGATTTAATCCAAAAATATAACGCTGGAATTGTTGCGAAGGAAAATTTTTACGAAATGAAAGAGCACGGCTCTCTTGTTGATTGGGTAAATAATTTTAAAATGAATAGTGCTTATGAAAATTATCATCCACATATAACTTTAGGTATCGGTATAAAGGAAATGCTTTTAGCATTTCCAATAATTTTCAAACCCAAGTCAGTAGGATTCTTTCATTTAGGAGTACATGGTACTTGTAAAAAATTGCTCGGTAATTTTGACTTCAAGTAATTTTCTTCGGGAGCAGAATTTGTGCGCGAACGGGAGGGTGGGTCAAGCACAATATAGTTTTTGTATCTCGGCTTTGCCGAGATTTCAATATTTGTAGTTTCTTTTTTTTAATGCCTGCCACGCAAAAAAACAAAAAGCCGAAGCCCGCGCGGATTCCT
>JAHFOJ010000011.1 GCA_023266875.1 Candidatus Giovannonibacteria bacterium
GGAGCTGGACTTTTCATTTTTCATCTCCGAGCGGATTCTGCGTATATACCAATGCGATAGATCCTCCACGACAAAATTTTCAATCGCTCGCGCCGCCGAAACTATGTCATAATTTTCCAAATCTTTCGTAATTTTTTCAAAAACAAAATCCCATTTAGCCATAAGCCACTTATTGATGACTAATTTCGGCTTAGAAGTCCGACTTCCAAAGGGAAGTCGGACTTCTCCGTAAGTCTCCCAATATTTAAAACAATTCCACAAAATCATAAGGAAGCGCCTTGAGGCATCCTGAATATCTTTCTCGCGAAAAAGCTTGTCATCCCACGGCTGATTTATTGTGTAAAAATACCAGCGCACAGCATCCGCCCCGTATTTTTCTATAAGCATCTGCGGATCAACAACATTGCCTTTTGACTTGGACATTTTCTCCCCTTTTTCATCGAGCACCAATCCAAGTGAAAGAACCCGCTTATAAGACGATTCAAATCCCAAAAGCGAGGAAACGGCAAGGAGCGTATAAAACCATCCGCGCGTCTGGTCTATTCCTTCGGTTATGTAATCCGCCGGATAGAGGAAGTCCGACTTCCCCTTGGAAGTCGGACTTCCAAAACCTTGGCTTGCAAACGGCATTGCGCCGGAATCGAACCAAACGTCTATCACTTCTTTGACACGCGTCATTTCCCCCTTGCAATCCGGACAGCGAAGTTTGATCTGATCTATGTATGGCTTATGCAAATCAAGCTCGCCTTCGGGATTATACGGCCAGTTATGAAAATTTAATAAATAAGTCTCGGCAGGTTTTGGATACAAAGATCTTTCATAATCTCCTTCCTCCAATCCGTTTAGAGCCGCGATTGCAATCCATAACGGATCGCCGTGGCTTAAAATTAATATATTTTTTCCTCTATATTTTTTCTCAATGGATATAATGGCTCCTACGATACGCTTTCTGAGTTCGCGAGAATTTTCAGCTCCGCCTGGTTTTTTAGTGAACTTTTCCTCAAAACTAGAAAATTCTTTTTCAAATTCGCTAATCGGTTTTCCCTCAAATTTTCCTATCATTACATCATATAATTCCGCGACTGCCTCAATTTCGGAAATTCCCAAAACGCCGCCGATTATCTCAGCGGTCTCTTTGGCTCGTGCGGAGGGGGAAGAAATTATGATATCTATCTTCTCTTTTTTTAGTTCCTCGGCAGAAGTTGCAATATCCTTTCCCCCTTTTTCGGTAAGTTTATCAGCGCTGTCACTCTCAGGAGAAAGCGGGTTTACTAAGCCATTTATATTATGCAAGGCTTCTCCATGCCGCATGAAAATAATTTTAGTTGGGGCGGGATTTAATTCATCTAGCTCCTTCAGCGAACCGATTGTTTTTACTTTCGCACACTTCCCGCATCTCCAAATCGGCAAGGGTGTGCCCCAATAGCGTTCACGTGAAATTCCCCAATCCACATTTTCTTTGAGCCACTCTCCAAACCGGCCGTCCCGCAGATATTCCGGATGCCATTTGATTTTCGCGTTTTCTTCGAGCATTTTATCACGAACCGCGGTCGTCTTAAAAAACCATGAGGTTTTTGCATAATACATAAGCGCTGTCCCGCATCGCCAGCAAAATGGATAATCGTGCTCATATGGATCAACTTTAAAAATTAGCGAGCGCTCTTTTAAATCTTTTACAATAAGCGGATCGGCGTCTTTAATAAATTTTCCGTCCCACGCCTTGCCGGCTGCAATCATTATCCCTTCATCGCTAACAGTAATTAAAGTTGGGAGTTTTTCTTTTTTACCAACCATCAAATCATCGGCGCCGAAAGCTGGAGCAATATGAACTATGCCTGAACCATCATCTGCTCCGACAAAATCGGCGGTTAGGATGCGATACCCGCTCTTACCCGCATTTTCATGAAAATAGGCTGGCTCATATTTAATTCCGGAAAGCTCTTTGCCTTTCTGCCTGTTTATTATTTTATATTCGCTGGCAATTATATTAAGCCGCGATTCAGCCAAAATCAGCCACTTGCCTGGATACTTTGCTTGCTCAACCGTGACATAATCAATTTTGGGATTCACCGCAAGCGCGACATTGCCAGGAAGAGTCCATGGGGTCGTTGTCCAAACAAGAAAGTTTGCTGTTTCTTTTCCTGCTCCATCGCGAACAATTGGGAACTTAACATAAATGGAATCTTCTTTTATTTTTTGGTACCCCTGCGCGAGCTCATGCGAAGAAAGGGATGTCCCGCAGCGGCTACACCACGGAAGAACTCTGTAATCTTCATAAAGTAATTTTTTCTCGGAAATTTTCGAAACCACCGCCCACAAAGATTCAATATAGCTATTGGTCATAGTCACATAGGCGTTTTTCAAATCAAGCCAATATGCCATGCGGTCTGTTAATTTTTCCCAAGCGCCGATAAACGTGAAAACATTCTTTTTCGCTTCTTCGACAAATTTCTCAACGCCTATTTTTTCCTCAATTTCTTTTTTTGATTTTATGCCAAGAGTTTTTTCAACCGCCATTTCGGTCGGTAGTCCGTGCGTATCCCAACCGGCTCTGCGTGGAACAAAAAACCCGCGCATAGTTTTATAGCGCAAAATTATATCCTTAAACGAGCGCGACTCAACATGGTGAATACCCGGAAGCCCGTTCGCATACGGCGGACCTTCAAAAAACACAAAAGGTTTGCCTTTTTTACGATTTTCCAGCGACTTCTCAAATATTTTATTGTCCGCCCAAAAACGAAGAATCTCCTCTTCAGATCGAGGAGATACGCCTTCATACATTGGACCTTTCTCATCGGCCATAGACTCATTTTATGTGAAATAGATATATAATCAAGCAATGATCGGGGTTTTTGATTCTGGATACGGTGGGCTTACGGTTTTTAAGCCGCTTGCAGAAAAGTTTCCAAATTATGATCTTATATATTTCGGAGACAATGCCCGCGCGCCATACGGGGATAAAACACAGGAAAAAATTTATCAATATACGCGCGAGGCAGTCGATTGGCTTTTTAAGAGCGGATGCGAGATGATTATTCTTGCCTGCAATACTGCTTCATCTCAAGCTTTAAGGCGAATCCAACAAGAAAGCTTGCCCGGATCAAAGTATTCTTCGAGACGGGTGCTGGGCGTTTTAATTCCTGTCGCCGAAAAAGTTGCCGCAAGCGATGCAGATAAAATAGGGATACTCGCAACTGAGGCAACGGTTAAATCTGAAGCATACCTGCGTGAGATCCGAAAATTGACACCATACGCGGAAATTATTCAACAATCCGCTCCGAAATTAGTTCCTTTAATTGAAGCCGGAAAAATTCAAAATCAAGAAATGAAGGATGCTGTCGCAGAATATCTTGGATCATTTAAAGCGCGGAAAATAGAAAATATAGTCCTTGGATGCACGCATTATCCGCTGATAAAACATTTGATTCAAGACGAAATGCCCAAGGCGCGAATTTTTGATTCCCCTTCAGTAATTCCAAGCGCGCTTGGAAATTATTTGGTAAGACACCAGGAAATAGAGCAAAGACTTTCAAAAAACGGTATAAGAAAACATATAACTACCGGCAAACCTAAAAAATTTGTGAAATTCGCTAAAGTTTTTTTGAATATTGAAATCGAGGCAGAAAAAGTTACACTATAAAGTTTTCGAGTCCGCGTTTTGTAGCGGACTCGATTAGAAAGCTGGCGGCGCGTTGTATTTTTCCACAAAATTTAGCTTCACTCGGCCGGCCTCAAATCCTATCTTGAGGCTCAAAAAGCTCTTTCTCCTCCTTTGCCCTCGCTAAGAAGGCGAGAATTTTGCTGTCAGATTCGGGATGCCTCCCCTCGCATCTATGCACAGTCTTGGCATAGGGGGTAGGAAAGTGCCGGTAACAATCTTCACAATACTTGTCCATGGTGCCTCCTTTTCACGCCGCTAGTTCCTAAAGTAACTCTCTTTATATTCAACTTAGCACAAGAAAAATTTTTGTGAAGTTCACATCTTCTCCGGTTGGGAAACGCCCAGAGTTTTTAGAACGTCAGTCAAAGTCTCTTTTGCATTAGAGACTAAATATATAAGCTCCGCTTCGCGCTCGGAGCCGATGACTTTAACATCGCGATAGAACGCCGAAAAAGTTTGCGCGAGCTCATAGGCATAAGTAGTAAGCCTGTGGACCTGATAATCTTTCGAAATATCCTCGAGCAATTCCGGATAGCGCAGAACTTTTAAAATAAGCTGTCGCTCAGACTCATGTTTAAACGCACTTGGAAGCGAAGCTTCCAAGTTGGAATTGGCGAGGATGCTTGCCATTCTTGTGTGCGCATATTGGACGTAATAAACCGGATTTTTCTCCGATTTCTCTTTCGCCAAATCTAGATCAAAATCCATGTGGGTCGAAAGCGCGCGTTCCAAGAAAAACCATCGAACAACGTCAACTCCGGCGTCTTCCAAAAGATCATCCATGGATACAAAATTCCCGGAGCGCTTAGACATTTTCACTTCTTTGCCCTTGGACATAGCCCTGACTGTCTGAGTAATCAAAATTTTGAGCCGTTTTTTGTCTACTCCAAGCGCTTCAATTCCTTCATTTATTCTTTTTACATAGCCGTGGTGATCCGGTCCCCAAATATTTATTCCCAAATCAAATTTCCTTTCAAGAAATTTATTCCAATGATAAGCAATGTCCACCAAAAAATAAGTGAACTCGCCATCAGATTTTATAAGCACAGCATCTCCTAGCCATACCGCTCCATCTTTTTTCTCTATCAACTTTTTATCTTCCAAAAATTTCAAAACTTTCTCCGGCTCTTTTTTTTCTCGGAGATCTTTTTCGGAAAACCAAACATCGAACTTTATTCCGGCACGCTCGAGCGAACTCTTAATTTGCGAGAGCAAAAAAGATACCGCCTCTTCCCCAGATTTTCCAGCAAGCTCTTTTATATATTTTCCTTTGTAATATTCCTCTTTCTCTTCGCGCTTCCCTTCTGCCGCTTCAATTGATTCGCCCAACAACCTAATTTGATTCCCCGCATCATTAATATAATACTCACGCGTTACAGTATAACCGCCTTTCGCGAGAATATTCGAAAGTACATCTCCATAAAATCCTCCGCGGCCGTTTGCCATCGTTAATGGACCTGTTGGATTTGCCGAAACAAATTCTATATTTACTTTCTCTTTTTTCTTTTCGAATTCTATCTTTCGATCAAGTTCTTTAATCAAAAACTCATCTTTGATAAAAATATTTATGAATTTATTTTTTACGGCGATCTCTTTAACCAGCTTGCTTCCCTTCAATTTCTCCGCGATCCCCTCCGCGTTTCCAACTTTAAAAGCGACATTGGTTGTCCAGTCGCCATTCTCCGCCCTCTCGGGCTCGCCGAGTTTAATGTCAACTTTTTCGCCAACAACCAACGTTATTTCCTTTCTTAGATCGTCTCTCAACATATTTTCAGTGTAGCCGAAAGCTGCCTAAAAACAAAAGAAGCCCGAGCAGATAATTCTGCCCGGGACTTCGGTCTTGGAACAATGCTTGCTTGAGTACCGTTCTTGATTTTAGAAAAAAATTCGGCGGCGCGGGCAACGATTTTGTCAGTAGTGCCGTCAACATCAAACTTGGCGGAATCGGGTTTTCGCAATACAGCCAAACTTGCCATACGTAATCTGACTCCCTCTGCAAACCTCGTCAAAATGGTAATGGTTATGTGGAAATCCGTTATCTTCGGATTGCGTCCAGAAATTTCGACAACCGTCACTATAAGATCGCCGGAAATCATGCGGCTATCTTTTTTCCACAACTCCTCGAGCCGCGGTTGAAGTTTTGCAAATAAGGCTTCGAAATCCTTCGACGGCTCAGGTGTTAAATTTAGCATTTCAAACCGTCCAGGCTTTTTTTCTAGAATCTGTGGCACTTCTGCGGCAAGAGACTCTGAGAAATGCAACAACACCAGAGACAGCAAAAAAATCAAGTTTTTCACAGCTACCTCCTTTTTCGGCTAAGGCTGAACGTGCTCAGCCACCAAAAAATCTTGGATTTTACCGATCAAAATCTGCGCGTCAACCGGTTTACATAATGTGAAGTTAAATAGCCGATTGACAATTGCAGGCTGATCCCCAATTGAAACACCTGATAGCAGGCCCATCGGCAGATTCTCCTTTCCTGGAAATCCTCGGATGAGTTTGGCTAAATCGACGCCGTCCAATTCCGGCATATGGAGATCGGTTAAAACTAGATCGACGTCATTCCGATTTATGAGAATCTCGAAAGCTGCTTTCCCGTCATCGGCTTCCACAACAACAAAATCGTGAGACTTTAACAAGCGAGATAATGCGTGGCGTAAACTTGGATCATCATCGACAACTAAAATTTTATAATTTTTCATGTGCTATAACTCCTTTCATAAAAGATAATACTATATCTTCCCAAGTGCGTCAATGTGTTGTAAAATGATGAAATGCAGCCACTGCTCGAAAACAAAAAAGTTTATTTTAACTATGAAATCCTCGAGAATTTCGAGGCCGGTTTGGTTTTAATCGGAATCGAAGTTAAATCGCTGAAAAATAAACACGGGAACATTGCCGGCGCGCGCGTCATCATCCGAGGAGAGGAAACATACATAGTCGGCATGGATATTCCTCCCTACCAGCCAAATAACACGCCAAAAGATTACGAACGCGAGCGGACGCGAAAACTTTTACTAAAGAAAAAAGAAATATCATATTTAACCGGCAAGGCAAACGAAAAAGGATTGACAATTGTGCCGACAAAGGTGTATACTTCGGGCGGTAGAATAAAAATTGAGATCGCAGTTGTTCGCGGAAAGAAAAAATTCGAGAAGCGCGAGAAAATTAAAAAACGCGACATCTCGCGCGAAATCCGTAGATCAATTAAGTAACGGGGGCGTCTAGCCTCGATGGATTAGGACATTGAAAAATGCAGCGCGAGGATGCGAAGTTCCCTCGTAAATATTTCTTTGCAAACTTTCACGTGCAAACAAAACTGCACCTGCCCTTGCTTACGCTTAATCGCTAAGCTTGGTGTCTATCCTGCCCATGCCTCATAAGCTGGAATAGGCATTATATTCGAGGCTTACCGCGAAACCTCTCCCGACTTCGCGGAAAATTAAGGGAGAAACTTTTGAATTATTTTGCTCCTTTTTTAATTCAGAAGTAAACAAAGGAGCTAACGCTGTAGAAATTTTCCAATCCACTTTTTCAGACGGGAGTGCAAATCTCCCCGCCTCCACTCGTAAAGAAAAACTTAAAGGCCCGAAAGGGTCTTTTTGTTTTTCATGAGTGGAGGCGGAGCAAGCAAACTGCTTTGCTTGCGTGGAGATTTGCAAACCGGAGCTATGTTTTTCAGCAGAAAAACGAGCGAGGTAGGGTCGTGCAAAATTTACCGCAGGAAATTTACGCCTGACCAAATCTCCCCGGGTTCACAAAAAAGATCCGCCGCACGGCGATTTTTTGTTGTGGAGGCGAGCGAGTGACCTGCGTCACTCGCGAGGGAGATTTGCAAGCCGGAGCGTTATCGCGCGAGCACGCGCGATCGCGAGGCGGGGTCGCGACCGAGTTCGCTGACGAGCGAACGAGGGTTGTGACCAATTCTCCCCGATTTAATAAAAACTTTTTTCAAAACAAAAAAGACCCGAACGTATTTCTACGTTCGGGTCAGGAATAACTGCGATTAATAGCAGTTAAGCTACGAACCAATAAAGAGCAGGAACCCAGGGAAGAAAAAGATCACGAGCGCTCCCATACTCCAGCATAAGAGCGGACTAATGATCGTTGCCATCTCCTGATCTGGCTGGCATCGCCGCGCCATAATGGCTAGTTCAACAATCATTATTACAACGGTGCCAGTGTTTCCTACTTTATGGTTGAGTGGGTAAAATATTGACAACCACGCAACCATGGCGACTCCGTACATGAATGCCTCCAAGCTCGGAGCAATAAAGTCAAATGCTTTTCTAACATTCTGCATACACACCCCCCATTTTTGAAAAAGTTAATATTAAAGAACCACTTCCTCCAAACCTACTTACCCATTATAACTGGGTGACACAGCTGGCAGTCTTCAGCTATTTTCCCGGTTGTAGTGTGATCAGTGTGTAGCGCAAACAGTAAATGTTTGTTTGCACACTCAATCGCGCCAGCAACATCCTTTCTCATAGGAAATGTCGCCAATATCCGAATCTCTTCCAGACGAGCAACAAAACATTGAATACTTTGAGCCAACTCGATTTGTCGCCCATTCGCCTCAGCATTTCTTTTCACGTTTACCTCCCAAAGAACAAATTTTTCTTCCTCTGAATTGTCGACTAAGTCGACCACTCGGAGGAAGGGAGGTTCGGATGTTAAGTCCGAACCCTCACTTTTGAATCAGGACGCGCAGGCCTTGAAAACTTATCTTCCATGATGATAGATTTTCCTGGCCCAACCTTAAAAAGGATATCTCGTAGCGGAGTTCTCGGAAATATCTCTCTCTTTTCCGACAAAACCTCCTCCAACGAAGGCGGCGTCGCGAAAATAACAAACCTCTTATTTTCACTCATTGTTCTTGCTCCTTTCCTTGATTTTGCGAACTGTTTATTTTCAGCCTAAAACGTAGCATATTTTATGCCCCTCTGTCAAGATATTTGTAAAAACGAAAAAAGCTTATATAATCTAGAACATCTGGCTACAGACCGACCACGAATCAATAACCAAATAACTGCCTCGCCCGTGAGGGTAATTGGTGATGACGGGAAAAACTACGGGATTATTGAAATTGCCAATGCTATTGAAATTGCCAAAGCAAGCGGGCTCGATGCCATAGAAATATCGCCGACTGCAAAGCCTCCAGTGGTTAAGATAATCGATTACGGGAAATGGAAATATCAAGAAGAGAAAAAAGAAAAGGAATCTAAAAAAAAGGCGCACGGGGTGGAAATTCGAGGGGTGCAGATCGGACTAGGGACATCGGAGCACGATCTGGAAATGAAGGCGAAAAAAGTGGCGGAATTTTTAAATACAGGGGATAAAGTCAAGATTGATCTTGTGCTTAGAGGGCGCGCAAAATATCTCGACCAGAAATTTATCAACGAGCGGCTCGAGAGGATACTACATTTCATTCCTATTGAGCACAAAGTTTCTTCTGGGCCGACAAAAGGGCCCCGAGGGATAACGATAATCGTTGAGAAAAAATAATTGAAGGCTCCCCGCCCTATTTCTTGGAGACATTGAATTATTTTAGAAAATAGTTTAAAGTCTAATAATGTTCTTGTAGTAAGGCGCTTCGCGCTAGGAGGGATACGCTATTCGCACCCGCGCCTTACGAAACGACAGAATTGCAAAAATAGAGCGGGATGCTCATTTTTGCAATAAATTTTATTCCATAAAATTTAGCAAAAATGGCAAAAACAAACAAATCATACACAAAACGGCTAAAAATCACCCGGAGAGGAAAAATATTATCCAGAATCCCTGGAAAGAATCATTTTAATTCTAAGGCATCCGGCCAAAAAGAGCTTCGCGACAAAGGGTGGCAAAATTTTAATATTTCAAAAAAAGATTTGAAAAGGTTTTTGCCAACAGCTAAGATTTGAACCATGCCAAGAGTCAAACGTGGGAAAATAGCATTAAAACGAAGGCGAAATGTTTTACGCCGCACCAAGGGATTTAAATGGGGCGGGAAATCAAAAGAGCGCACGGCAAAAGTGCGTTTGCTTAAGGCGGGAGTACACGCGTTCCAAGACCGCCGAAAGAAAAAAAGAATTTTCCGCAAGCTTTGGCAAATTCAAATTAATGCCGCGACCCGCGAATCAGGAATGTCTTATAGCGTTTTTATAAATAAGCTTAAAAAAGCAAATATAGAGCTTGACCGCAAAGTGCTCGCCCAAATCGCGCAAACATATCCGAAAGCATTTAATTCACTTGTCGAGGCTGTCAATAAGTCACAGCAATAAAAATAGGAGCGCCTAATGCGGGCGCTCCTATTTTTTTCTGAAAAAAAATGAAATAGAAAACAAAAATCCTTCGGCCAGAATGAAAACCGGCCCCGGAGAAAAATTATAGCTTGTAGAAATAAGAATTGATAGAACCGCACCCAAGACGCCGAAAAGCGCTGATCCTAAAAGATACCCATTAAAGGAGCGGGCGATATTTCGGCTGGTTGCCGCAGGAATTATGATTACCGAACCCATCAAGAGCGCCCCGACAAGCTTAATCCCAACCGCTACCGCGATTGCGAAAACTAATAAAAACAAAAGTTCTAAAAGCGCAGGATTTTCGCCAACAGAGCGCGCGAGATCAGCGGAGATAAAACTTAGAGTGAAGCGCCGCGAAAAATAGATAACAATCCCGACAATGACGGAGGAAAGCAAAACCGCGATCCAAAAATCAGATAAATTAAGATTTACAATGTTTCCAAAAAGCGCATCAATAATTTCTTCTTTAGTCGCAAGAAGCGCGCCTAAAGCAAGCGAAAGCGTAAAAAATACACCGACAACAGTGTCTACCGGAAGCTTGGTTTTATTTTCAACGGCCCAGATAAAAAATGATCCCAGAACCAAAAAAACTATTGATCCTAAAAGGATGTCAAAGTGAAAAATTAAGGCAAGAGTAATCCCGGGGAGCGCAACGTGGCTCATTGCATCCCCCACCAAAGCCATGCGCCGCAGGAGAGCAAATGAACCCAAAAGCCCGCCTGCCGCGGCTATAAAACTTCCGGCAATTAATATATATGTGAGCGGAAGCTCATTCATGGGAATTTCCAGAATGCATATGATGATAAAAAGTGTGATTCTCTCCGTAAAGCTTCGAAAGTTCCGCAGGAGTTAAAACCTCTCTGGGAGTTCCATAGCAAATCTGTGTTTTGTTCAGACATAAAACCTGTGTCGCATATCGATACACAATTGAAAGATCATGAGAAATCATTATGAGCGTGAGATTGTGCGAATCCTGAAGGGTATGAAGCATTTCATAAATTGTATCCTGCCCAGCTATATCAACAGAAGCCGTCGGCTCATCAAACATTAAAACTTGGGGATGACCCAAAACCGCCCACGCAATAAGCAGCCGCTGAAGTTCTCCGGATGAAAGTTCAGAAATGCCCCGCGACGCGTATGCCTTATCTAGTTTAACATCCGACAAAGCTTCTTTGATCGTCTCTTCATCTACCTTCACTCCAGCTTTTAGTTTAAAGAATTCCTTTACCGTGATCGGTAGATCGCGCTCAAGATCAACTTTCTGCGGGACATAACCGATTTTAATGCCCTCGCCCCATTGAATTTCGCCGGTATGCGTAAGTGAGCCGATCAATGCTTTAAACAAAGTCGTTTTCCCAGCTCCGTTTGGACCCAAAACAAGCACCGTCTCGCCGGCGCGCACGCTAAAATTAATGTCTTTGATTAATGCGTTTTCGCCCGCAATTACTGTTAATCTCCGAACTTCAAGAATATTTTCTTCTTTGGGCATATGTTTATATAATAGCTTTTTCGCGGCGTAAAAGTAATTTTTTGCGGGCTACTCCGCGATTATATCCGCCTGGCCTGCCATCCGAACGGATCACGCGATGGCACGGGATTTTAGAGTCATAATTTTTATTTAAAATATTGCCAACCGCGCGGTATGCCCGCGCCCTGCCCGCCCTGCCCGCAACTTCTTTATAAGACAGCGTCTTGCCGAGAGGAATCCCCCTCACAATCTCAAGAACTTTTTCGGAGAAATTCATCGGCTTTTTCTAAAATGTTTTTCATCTGGGGAATAGAAATTATGTTCTTCGTTGCATTAAAATCTAGCCACGCGAATTTGTCATGCTCCCAAGAAAGTTTAATATTGTCAGTCTCCTTAACTTCCGCTAGAAACATCACCACATATTTTGGAACGGGGCTACCGGTATGCCGCGTAAAATACTGAACAGTTTCTTTAAAGCCGTCAATAATTTCAATATTTATTAGACTTGTTTCCTCTTCAACCTCTCTTTTTGCCGCCCCTAATCCATCTTCGCCCGGTTTCAAAAGTCCTTTAGAAAAATCCCAGAAGTCTGGCCGATTTGAGCCCGGCTGTTTAGATGAGCGTAAAATTAAATACTTTCTCCCTTCAGAAGAATTCTTAAAAATGACTATTCCCGCTCCGCGTTCAACCGGCATATTAAATTTATACCAAGTTAATTCTTAAAATGAAAACCCCACCGTTAAAGGCGGGGAAAAATGAAGAGAGTTTCGGAGACGGAAGAGAAGCTCGCTCGAGAGATCCCAGCGATAATCGGGATCAGCGAAATGCGCATCAAGCCAGCGTTTGCCGCCATCGTTCCGTTCAACATTGAACACGAGCAGATCGCGACCGGAAAAGCTAATACATATAACGCGCCATCAATACCACTGCCCTTCGATCCGCCAGCTGGCGGACCCAAAGCAACTGGGAATTTAAAGCTTTCTTAAGCCGCCGCGTATTGCACGATCTCATAAAAATTATACCAAAACAGATTTTAAATAAAAAACGGCCCTCGAAACTTCCGAAGAAATTTCGAGGGTCAAAGGATTCAAGAACCCAAGCGCTAGTGCTAAGCCGCTTGAGTTCCCAAGAGCTTGCGGGAGAAAACCCGAGAGCCACCACTCCACCTGCCCGGACGCTCGACGGAGGACGCACCTAAGTCCCAGCCGCCGCCACCCCAGCGCACGCCCACCGCGCGAAGCACAAACCATCGGCCACCGACCTCGAAAAGGTACTGCGAATCCGCAACCTCTTCGGGGACCTCATGACCTGCAGTATTGATATAGCTGAAGCGGTTGCCATCCAATTTCTTCACGGCCTGTGGGACGTAGGAGATGTTGGCATGCCCGCTGGTTAAGAAATCGCCAGCAGGGCTTTTTGGTTCATGCGGTTGTTTTTCCATCTTGGAGTAGACATCGGCAAGCGAGACGATGGCCTTCGATACGCCGCCAATTTTCGCGATGATATCTTTGTCAAACATCGCCGTCTCAAGAGTGAAAAAACCGAGCTCGGCTGGAGAAGCAGCTTCTTCAATCGCGCTGAGGTGCCAGTTTTGGAAGTTTGCTCCGATGAAGGAGATCTTCACGTGCGCCTCGGGGCTGGTGTTGACCACAAACTTCTCTCGAGCGATGAACTGTTTTGCGGCGACCGGTGGCAAAAGAACGCTGCCCAACACTCTCCCCAATTCTTCTCCGTTATTTGCCCAACCGAGAGCCGTATCTTTGTCTATCTGCGGCGGGCGTGGCAAATTCGCAATTGCCGCCTGTTGAAATGTTATATACCAACTCGGGAAAGCAGTTCCATGATTTTCCATGGTGGTTCCTTCCTTTCTTTTTTGTCTATTCAGCTCCTCCAAAGAGAAGAGCCTACCGTTAAAGAGCCATAGCTTTCAAAAAAACAAGGAAATCCTATGTTTTTAGCTTGGATTACGCTAACATGGAATATAGAAGAATGCAAGCCTACGTATCCTTATATTATGCCCCCCACTATTTCCGCGATCGCGAAAATAGTGTAAAGCAGTATTTTGACATATTTTAATCTCAAAATTATTTAAGACAAGATAAAAACTCCTTTAATGGCCTTGTGTTTATAATATCATCTTTCGTGCACCATGCCCGCCTTGCCTGCGCGATGCCGTATTCCAGATAATGAAGTTCCGTTACAGAGTGCGCGTCGGTATCAATTACCATCTTAACCCCGGCTTCCCGGGCAAGGCGGATATGTTCATCTTTCAGATCAAGCCTCCATGGATGGCCGTCGATTTCTAAAATCGTTCCGGTCCTTTTTGCTTGTTTTATTATTGCCTCTATATCAACTTCGTAGGGCTTTCGCTTATTGATCACGCGCCCTGTTGGATGAAATAAAATATCCACGTTTGGATTAGACATCACATGCACTATGCGCTCCGTCTGCTCTTTTTTGGTCAGATTAAAAAGCGAATGCACGGCCGCGCCGACAACATCCAACTTCGCGAGCGTTTTGTCATCTATATCAAGCGAACCGTCGCGCATAATGTTCACTTCCGCGCTTTTTAAAATTTTTATATTCGAGAATTTTTTTTGGAGTTTATCTATCTCTGCCATCTGCCGCTCGAGTTTTTTCTCATCCGCGCCTCCAGTCATAGCAAGCGACTTGGTGTGATCCGTAATCGCAATATATTCGTGTCCTATTTTTTCTGCCTCGCGAACCATCTCTTCAATAGTATTTTTTCCGTCCGTCCAAGACGTCTGCGTTTGTAGATCGCCTTTTAGATCGCCGTAGCCAATTAATCTTGGCAAATTATGTTTTAGCGCGGCCTCGATCTCCCCCTTGTTCAATCTTATCTCCGGCGGTGGAACCTGCGGCATCCCAAGTTTTTCATAAATTTCTTTTTCTGACGCCGATGCAATAATCTTTTTGCCTTGTGTTAATCCATATTCATTAAGCGACCATCCTTTTTTAATGGCAAGCTTCCGCACTTCAACATTGTGATCTTTGGAACCGGTAAAATATTGGAGTGCAGCGCCGAAAGATTTTTTAGGCAAAACCCGCAAATCAGCGTCAATCCCGATTTTCAAACGGACAAGAACCTTTGTATCCCCACTCGCATATATGTGTGCGACATCAGACATTTTTGCGAATGCTTCAGTAATATGCTCCGGCTTCTCTGAGATCGCAAGGAAGTCCAAATCTCCGACCGTTTCCTCGAAGCGCCTGATCGACCCCGCGATCTCGATCGCCTCAACGCCAGGGATTTTCAAAAGCCGCTCGCGAATCATACGCGCAACAGGCAAAACCTCGCCCAAGGCAAAGCGTCCGCCGCCTTCGCGTTTAAATTCAATTCCTTTTAAAATCTTAGCTTCGAGCTTCTCGCCCATTCGCGGGAGTCCTTTTAACTTCCCTGCCCTCGCTGCTTTTTCTAAATCGGCGACATTTTTGATTTTTAATTTCTGATAAAGATTTTTTATTAATTTCGGCCCAACTCCTTCAATTGAGGACAGCTCGGCAATATCAACCGGAAAGTTTTTTTTGAGCTGGTTATATTCTTTTATCTTGCTGGTTTTTAAATATTCTTCGATCCGCTCGGCTATGCCTTTCCCAATAGACTGGATTTTCTCAAGACCCGAAAGCCCTTCTGCTTTATAAATTTCCGAAACATCGCGATTAAGCGCGGCGACAGATTCGGAGGCGCGTTCAAAAGCGCGAGGTTTAAACGGTTCATCTTGCATTTCATAAAGCTCGGCGAATTCTTTCAATATTTTTGATACTTCTTGATTTTTCATGAGTGGTCCCGATTTTACTAGTAAAATCGCGGATCCTCGATTTCGCCAAGCGAAATCGGGACTATTTCTTGGTTCGGCATCGCAATGTTATTCTAACATCCATTTATCCACAACGATAAAACAAATATCATGTTATCCTGACCACAGATAAAAAATGGTGTTTGAGTAAGAAGCTTCTGGATAAAGAATCCTGCGCAAATTGGTCCAAACCTTGGACCTAGAATATATTTTCATCTGCGAGAGCTTAATCAACAAACTTCCGATGTCAAATGTCATCATAGTTCCTTAACCACAATCTTTTTTTAAAATAATCCCCATCAATTTTTGGTCATTTATGAAAGTGGCTAAAGACTGATGGGGATTTTATTTTGCCTTGGGGCTTCCAACCTGCGTAAAGCCCGGCAGAAGCGCTTTAGCGCGTTCCTCGTAAATAAACGGTTTGATGAATATTATTGAAAGAGTGGAGAAAAGCGAGAGGAACCCGGCTACAATGAACAGAGTATTGAAGCCGAACGAGTCGGCGATCATCCCGCCCGCGGCGCCAGCAATCGCCGCGGCGACACTTGTAAACACGCTTCTAAATGACCACTCCGTCCCCTCGTGGTCGCGATCCAAATGCCGAGAAAAAATTGCAAGATACGACGGGATAGCAAGCGCGTCCGCCGCACCCAAAATGCCTTGGAGAATATATATATGCGTAGGCGTTTTTGCGATTAGATATAAAAATGGAACCGCAGTAAGCATAGCGTATCCCAAAAGCAAAACGGCATAATCGTCCTTTTCGCCAGAATGTTTATCAATGAAGCGCCCGACCGGAAGTTGGACCAAAGAGCGTCCAACTAGATATGCCGCGGTTGCGAAAGCAACAACAGTTGCAGTTCCGCCGTGAATTTGCCCGGTCACAAAAATCGCGAATATTGGGCTCAAAAGTCCGAATGCGGAAAGCACAAGCACATCCACCCATATCAATATCAGTAAAATTGTCGAAACTTTTTTTAGCATAATTAAAACAAACTATCTTGCTTATCTTCATTTAAATTCTTACTTTGGATTTTAGGTTCTTCCGGTCTTGGCGGAGGATTTTTCAAAAGTTCCGGAAGCTTTTTGAAATCTTCTTCGAGCGCTTTAAGCATTGCTGTTGCGCGAAGCGCGGCCGCCGGATGATATAAGGGATGAATTAAATACTTTCCGAAATATGCCGGTTTGCCGTGCTGCAAAGAAATTTTTGCATCCGGCAAAAAATAGTTCATCGAAAATCTTCCAAGGGTCGCTATTATTTTCGGATTCAGAATCTCAATTTGCCGTTCGAGATAGGGTTCGTATGCATTAATTTCTTCGGGCATTGGATCACGATTTCCCGGCGGGCGGCGCTTTACAATGTTTGTAATATAAACCGATTCACGAGGCCAACCAACTAATAGAAACATTTTATCCAAAAGCTTTCCAGCCTGCCCCACGAACGGCCGCATAAGCCGGTCTTCATGAAACCCCGGCGCTTCGCCAATAAAAAGCACTTTCGCATCTGGATCCCCTTCGCCGAAAACCAAATTCGCCGCGCCATAAAGAGGCAGCGACATATTTGCATCCATTTCTTGCTTCAACTCTTCAAGAATATTTTTCTTATCCATATCAATTTAGAATCAAGACAAGAATATCTTGAAGCGCCCCGGCAATAATAAGCAGGCCGAGAGGCAAAACCCACCAAAGTTTAACTCCAAATCCCAAAAATTCTGAAACCTCATCACGAATTTTCCAAGCCATCAAAATAATAAAGAATGCGAATATGCCCAACCCAACTGAACCTACGAATCTCAAAATGCTTATTAAATTGCTAAATCCGAGTGAAAATAATACAAATGAAGGGGAAAAAGCAAGCAACCAAGAAAGTATTTCCGGAAACCCAAAATCATATTTAAATGTAAGCTTTAAATCTTCTCCCAACCCTAGATAAGTTCGGAAAATCGCGAGAAGGCCTATCGCGGCGCCGAAAGAAACTATCCCTTTGCCCAAAACCAATCCCAGACCCAAGAAAGCGTCTTCACTTACGCGCGGGCCCAAAACACCCAAAATTGGAACAGAAAATAAAAGATAAAAAAAAGCTCCGCAAGATAGCCCCCAGAAAATTATTTTTTTAAGCACTCTTGAGGAATTGATGCCTAAAACATCTTTGATATCAGGAATCGCCGAATACGCGCCAAGAGAAAAAAGGAATATCCCGTATGGTAAAAAGTAATCGTTTGCGCCGGACTGGAATATATTTTTCATTTCGATGGAAGGGATAAGTTTAAAATCCAGAAAAAATACAAAACAAAAAAGTAAAAGCGAGAGATAAAAATCTACTTTTCCTATGAAATCAAGCGACAGAAGGAATAATAATCCGCCGGCCGCGAGAAAAATAATTCCGCCTTTCAATATAGATACGCCAAATATGATATTAAGAAATGTGCCTCCCAAAACTCCATATGCAAGCAATGCTCCTTCGAAACTGATGAAGGTAAACAAAAAGGCAATTTTTTCCGCTTTTTTCCCTAAATATCGCCTCGCGTACCCGCCAAAGCGATGTTTCCCGGGAGTCGCTTCAACTATCCCCGCGTAAAGATAATGTAAAAGCAGGCTTATTAAAAAAACAACTGCAAAAAGTCCCAAACTCCAGTAAAATCCTCCTCTATAAAATGAGTAGGGCAGGGCGAACATGCCGGCCCCTATCAGCATGCCCAAAAAAAGACCTACGCCTTCTATTGTTTTTACAGCTTCCCTGCTTAACGCCATTTAAATCTCTATTATTTTTTCTTTGCGTATCATTTCTATCACACGTTCGACAAGTTTCTTAGGATTAGCATCATATACAATTTTTCCTGGCCCACGGTGCCCTTTTTCTATTATTTCTTGAAAAAGTTCATCTGTTTCCCAAGGTCCTTGAAGCACGCCGATCGGCTTTTGGTCTTCAAAGGCAATCGTAAATTCGTTCATTGTTCCAATGCGGCCGCAACCGAAAATCACGGCATCAGCCGAACGGGTTAAAAGCAAGTTTCTGCCGGAATATCCAAACCCCGTATAAATTATCATATCCATATAATCGACGGGTAGTTTGTACTCCTCAATGTGTTCCTTCTCTGAACGGGCGGGAGAAACGCCAATTGAAAAGCCGCCCTCCTCTTTGGCGCCGATCGAGGACCAGAAAGGGACCCCAGTTGTAGCACCCGTAACTAAAACAGCCTTATGGCGCGCGATCTCGCGACCTACTTCTTTTGCAAGCTCAAGCGATTCCGGGCCACAATGGTCAGTTTCGGCCGCGCCCGAAACGCAAATTTTAAATTTTAAATGGGAATGCGGCGATGGTTTCATGCCAATTTTTACAAAATAATACTTTATTATATATCAATAAAAAAATTTTGGCTAAAAATTGAGCTCCCCGCACCAATTCTTGCAAAGACTAAAGAACTTCGAGTTTCTTCGAGCTGAGCGCTTTGCTTGAATTCCTCTGCTATTTTATAATTCATGTTTGGAATTGGTGCGTGGTGAAGATTTGCCTACGACCCGGCAACAGCCGGGTCGTACGATTCACTTCACAGCTCATAGGTTTCTCCATAGCGGGGAGCGTAAGCAACTTTGCCCATGTAATCGCGGACGCGCTGAACCATAAAAAGACCGCTATCTGCCTCGCTATGAGTTGTAAAAAGTTTTTCGAGCGAGTCTCTCGTTTTTTCTATGAAAGCTAAAAGCTGTTCACGGTCCGGATGAGCGGAATATCCGTGAAGAGTCTCTATTTTTGCGCGAACAGGCACACTCTCGCCCAAAATAGTCACCTCACGCGCGCCGTCTTGGATCATGCGCCCCATGGAACCAGCGGCCTGATAGCCCACGAGCATAAGAGTGCTATGCGGATTAGGCAAATATCGCCGTTCATGATGAATTATTCTCCCGCCGTTTGACATGCCTGAGCCGGCAATAATAATTTTTGGAGGTTTAACATCATTTATGGCTTTTGATTCTTCAGTTGTGAAAGTCGCCTTTATTGCAGGGAAACTGAAAAAGTCCCCCATGGATTTTATTTTCAATAGAGCTTCTTTGTTAAAAAAACTTTCATATTTTTTGTAGATAGCGGAAGCCTTGATAGCCAAAGGTGAATCCAAAAAAATAGGCACGGACGGTATTCTTTTTGACTCCATTAAATCATAAATCTCAAAAAGGAGCTCCTGTGTGCGCTCAAGCGAAAAAGCCGGCATCATCAGAACCCCTCCATTTTTTATCGTGCCTTCTATCACGCGCTCCAATTTCAACTTCCGGAAATTGCGGTCGTCATGCTCGCGGTTTCCATATGTTGCCTCTATTAATAGGAAATTGGCGTCTGTAACTTCCTCCGGGTCTCGAAGCAAGGGGGTGGGCGGATTCCCAAGGTCGCCCGTGACGACTATTTTTTTATTTTGAAATGTAAATTCAATCATTGCCGAGCCTAAGATATGCCCGGAATCAAGCAGTCTTACTGAAAAATCCCCAACGCTGACTTTTTCGTGATAACCCAAACCATGCCAAAATTCCATGGCCCTCGCGATATCCTCCTCGCCGTAGATTAAAACCCCGCCTTCGCGCTTCCTCTCTTTTTCAAGCACGCCAAGGCTGTCTTCGAGCATTAATCTGGCAAGCTCGCGCGTTGGGTGTGTTGAAAAAATTTTTCCAGAGAACCCTTCCTTTATCAATTTTGGAATTCTGCCGGTATGATCCACGTGGGCATGAGTTACAAAGACAGCCGCAACTTTTTTTGGGTCAAATTGAAACTTTTCCTGCGATCGCAGATCGCAAAAGCGCGGGCATTGGAACATGCCGCAATCTACTAAAATTTTTGTCTTCCCGGAATCAAAAAGAAAACACGATCCAGTTACCTCTTGGGCCGCGCCGTAAAATGAAACTTTAACCATTATTAGATTATATCAGATTTTTTCTGCTTATTCTCAACAAAAGTGATGCGGCAAACGCTCCAGAAATATCGAGGAATAAATCTGACATCGTATCCGCTACCCCTAATTGTGAAAGCATTAATCCGCGGTTTATTGAAATAGTGTCGAGCCCAAATTCAAAAAATTCCCATAAAATTCCTCCGAGCGCAGAGAAAGAAATAATTATCAAAAACAAAAATGCCTCTGGATAACCATTGAAATCAGATTCCTGTTCTGAAATAAAATAAATCGCTAAAAGCCCCAGCCAAAAGCCTCCGGCCAAATGCAGAAGATTATCAAGCCACCAGACATAATAGTAGGCCGAGGAATAAAGCCCCCAAGCATGAAAGATAAAAATAAGAAATATAATGGCAAACAAAAATATTTTCTTAGGCCTCACAAACATAACTCTATTTTACATGCAAAAATAAAAAAACCCACAATGGGTTTCAAACTAAAAGGCATCGCCGCGCTTACTCGCTATTTCCAAGTGGGATCTGGACGATAAGCATATTGCCTAATGTACCAAGCGACCCCTTATTTAATAAAAATCGAGAAGCATATAAAGCGACACCTTTTACACTTCTATTTTAAGTCAGCCATATTGTTTGTGAAGTTCACAATGCTAATTTAATATGTTCTAATCAAGAACAAAAAGAAAAAATTATGATAAACTGTGAAAATTCTGTAGATAAACAGTGCATAAAATTTATATGTCTATAACCCTAAAACTTGAGCGACTTGTCTTATTAGGGAGACAGCTACAGGTTGAGGCAAAAGACTATAGGAAGGAACCCCCTGATCATCGTTAATGACCCAAGGCTCCTCAATAACTTTTACTTTACTCCCGTCTAATTCATAGAGATATGCCGGCGTGATTTCATAATCGTCCACAAATTCTTTAGCTTTTTCAACCGGAATAGAATTTCTTAAAAATATCTGAGGAATGCCTTTAAGATCCAAGAGCGACGCGGCGATTTTGTCGTCAATTTCAATCCGATCCCGAATAGCTTCAATCCCTAATTCGTCCCCTTCCTTTAATGTCATCCTCTCGGGAGAACACCCCGGGTTATCGCAAATCAAATAAAATTCTTTTTTTGCGCTATCATAGCCAACTTCTTTCGTACGCAATAGTTTTAGATTTCGCGGAGTCTGGCATTTCGGACACACCACTCTATAGCGCATGCGCTCATCAATAACCGACTCCGGCAGATCAATAAAAACCATAAAATCCGGATCATCGCGATATCCGGCAAGCGCCCTAAAATAAAGCGAGTACGAAATCTGGTCCAAATCGCGAGGAAAACCGTCGATAAAAATTGCTCTTCGACCAATCTGATTTATTTTCCGTTCCACAAGCGCCAAAATAAATTCTGTGGGAAGAAGTGTCTTTGTATCGCGCCCCATGAGCGCGTCCATAGCCTGATCGATTGAAATAAACCCGCGGTATCGTTTTTTTAAGAATTCAAGCAATTCGGCCTTTTTAGCTTTATTTTCAGCTTCTTTATGAGCCTCGCGAACAATATCGCCAACGGAAATATGGGCGACATGTTCGGAGCCCACAGCCTCCATAAAAAGCTTAGAATATGTGCCCTTCCCCGAATTCTTCTTTCCAAGAAGAAAACAGATAAATGTGTGATCACGAAGCCAATCTCGAAGCTTCTCTATTTCCGGCCCAGCTTTCAACTCAAAATATTTCCGGCGATTTACCGGATCTTCCAGCTGGAATTTTTGATTAATGCCTTCTAACTTTGTTTTAAAAATCGGAAAATTAAATCCCTTCATAAAATTAAATATGTATTTTGGATAATACCTAAAAATATCTGGATTAACAAGTCTAACGCTTGGAAACAACTTTGAAATTTACACTATCACTTATAACTTCTATTCTTGAATTCAAGTCCGTGCGAAATATTTTCGCGCTAGCTTTTGCGATAGTGTCAAGCGTGTTTTGATCTGGATAGCCATATCTATTTTTCGCATCCACTGAAATCAGAGCATACTTTGGGAGAACTCTATCCAAAAATAGTGGGTTTGCAGAATTTTTTGATCCGTGATGACCAACCTGCAAAATATCGCTTTTAATGTCAGCGCCGGAGGAAACCAAAGAAAGTTCATCTGGTTTTTCAGCATCCCCCATCAAAAGAAATCTCGTATTTCCAAAAACGATTCTCAATATTAAATTTCCCCCTCTGCCTCCATATTTTTCGTCCGCATCCGCTCCTAAAATCGACATACTGACATCGCGGTCGAGTGGAACGTCCATACCGCTAGTCGCGAAAATTCTCTCAATCTTTTTACCTTGGATCAATCCATCAAGTTCGCGGTAAGAAGATTGGTTGGATACTCCTCCGCCATCAATTATTTTTTTGACATCATAATTTTTTAACACATCAACCAATCCGCTTGTATCTTCAGATTTATGCGTAATTAAGATAATTAAATCAAGTGAGCGATCCCAAAAAGGCATGACATCCCCAAGTTCTCCCAATGCAGACCTGTCCGGCCCGCCACCTATTAATATTTGATTTTTTGATGGCGTTTCTATAAAGAAAGCATTGCCAGCACCAACATTCAGCATATAAAATTTAAAACTTCGATCATTAAATCTTTTGAGTTCAAGCGCCAAAATAATTCCGGCCACTAATAGAATAAGCACTAAGAAATATTTATATCTTTTTTTGTTCATTTTCTCTAAAATACATATATAAGATGAAGATGGCGAGAAAGAGATATACGAGGATTACTGTTATTGCAGACGTACCTCTTATTTCAAAAATCGCGAATGAAAACTTTGAGAAAAATTTTATGACCCAAAGCTGCCAAGCCGCAAGCCAGTATGTCGGCCATGAAATAATTTGGCTTAAAGGTCTCCATAAAAATCCTGCAACGCCGGTGATAAAGCCGAAGAACATCGTTAGAGGCACAAGGCCTAAAATCAAGACATTGGCGGGAAAACTTACAAGCGAAACATACCCCGACGAAGCTATTAAGAGCGGTAAAACAAAAATTTGCGTAGAGATTGTAGATAAGATAGCTTCGCGGAGCTTGAATTTGTTCGTGATCCACTTGAAATATTTTTCGATTCTAGGCAGAAAAATTATCAGAGAAAGCGTGGCAAGAAAAGACAGCTGAAAAGAGCCGTCAAATCTAAGCAACTTTGGGTTAAAAAGAGCCATCAAAAAAGCGGCCGCAATGAGCGCTGAAAGCGCTTGGTAGACTCGCCCAGTTTCCCGGGCAAAGAGGAGCAAAAGCCCCATAATGGCCGCGCGTACTATTGTGGCCGATCCTCCAGCCATAATTGAAAAGAGCACGATCCCTACGGCAGTAATCATCGTGCGCGATAAAACTGAAAACGAAAGCCATCTCAAGATGCTCAATATGCTGTCCGCTACTATGGAGATGTTGTATCCGGAAAGAACCACCAAATGGATTACGCCAACTTTTTTGAATTCATCTTTCAGATTTGACGGCAAATCTGTTCGGTCGCCAAGCGTCAAGCCGGCCAGATACGAACTTTGAGGTTCAGGCAGAACCGTTGATAGATTATCTAAGAATTTTGAGCGAAGAGAAAATAAAAATTTCTTAATAGGGCCGACAAAATACGGTCCGGAACTCGGTTCTCGGCTCGAAATTCTAGGCAAAAATATTTCAAAGTATATATTGTCTTTTGCCAAATATCCCTTCCAATCAAAACCTCCGTCCAAATTCTCCGGCTCCTCCAGTTTTCCTTCAAGCGTCAATATGTCGCCATACTCGAATTCTGGATATCTAGGCACTGTTAGTAAAATTTTTGCGCTTTCTCCTCTGTCTTCAATCGAATCGGCTCTAAAAATAATTTTTGCGTATTTATTTTGTATTTTAGGACCTTCAATAACCATGCCAGATATTTTTATTTTTTGCCCGGTATTTTCATAAAATGTTAAGATATTTTCACGGGAATTAGAAAGATTATAGCGGGAAACACCCAAGCATGCTCCAATAAGAAAAAAGGATAAAAATAAAACTAGCGGGCTTTTCTTGTTTCCAAGAAAGTACGCGGCTAAAAAGAGGGCGCCAAGCAAGAAAACAAAGAGAGCCATAGCATTATTAATCACAAAAAAAGAGCGCCCGAGCGCTCCAGAGAAAAATCCTGCGATAAATGAAAGAAAAATGCTTCTCGTCATGATATTTAGAATAGTGTCTTGCTTTTTGGCGCGTCCAAGGCTTCGTTCACCATACGATCTGCCTCGCGGTTTTTTTCGCGGGGAATATGGGTAAAACTAATTTTCCCAAAATCCATTCTTAAGTTCCAGATTTTGATAAAAAGAGGAAAAAGTTTTTCTGTCTCGATTTTATATTTGCCATTCAATTGCCTGCATATCAGCTCTGAATCCATGCGCATGTCAACATGCATTTTTTTTGCTTTTTCTTTGCCATAAAGCGCTTTGATTTTTTGAAGTGCTGATATCACTGCCGAGTATTCCGCCTCATTATTAGTTTTAGCCCCGAGCGTCTCGCCATATTTTTTGATCACATTTCCTTGCGCGTCTCCAATTACAACGCCAAGCGCCGCAGGCCCCGGATTTCCCCGCGATCCACCGTCCGTATAAGTTATTATTTTTTGATGCTTTTCCATGGTAATTTTTTATTGGCAGGGAACGAAAAGCCAGCAGCATTTTTATGCCCTCCGCCTCCAGGAAAATGACTTGCTAATTTGGAAACGTCGAATTTCGGAATGGAGCGCAGACTAACTTTAATAATATTCCGCTCTTTTGACCAGACTAATGCAAAAGGCGGTTCTTTTAATGCTAAAAAATTGCCTAAGCCGCCTTTAAACGATGCGGCATTCACGGCGGGTATCTCATATCCTAAGAATTGAACAAGTTCGGCGCGAGAAGCCAATTCTTCGATATTTCGGCGCTCAAAATCAGAAATCACTTTGCCAGAGGCGATAAGACGCCCGCGGGCGTTCCTATCTTCAAATTCTCCCGCAAGCTTATTCCATTCAATAAAACCAAATTTCTTCGTTGAAATATATGCGCTTAATTCTTTAGCATGCAGCAATTTGAATTTCCAAAGATCATTATCTTCAATATAGCTGATCAATTTGGGCATGGGTTTTTTGTGAAAATATTTCCAAGCTAAAAAAGCGCCTGAATGGCTAATGCTAAATAAATAAGAAGATGTGAGACTTAATAATCCCTTATTTGTAATATGATGATCAATTATATTAACCGATTTATTCTCGGACAACAATTTTTCAAGTTCGCGTTCTCTATATAAAATATCAAGGAAAAATATGTGTTTATTTTTTAAATTCAAAGGCGGATCACTGTGGTTTATTGCGAAATATGACGCGCGGTCGCCAAATTTTTTCCAAGCGGCCCAAGCCGCGCTAAAGCCGTCGGCGCAATCGGCATGGTATAAAATAACCGTGTCTTTCGAGGGCATCTTCTATTTTAAATACCCGACCTGACGCAACCAATAATCATTTTCCCATTCCCAAAGAGTTTTCGCTGCCAAAAACGCCCTGACATCTTTGAAATAATATGGGTATTCTTTAAGTTCGATATCACCTGTAACCTTGCCCCAATTGTGCTCTTCAGCCTTGCAAGGACTAACTCCTTTCGGCCTTGACCCATTTGTGCCGCTTTTCCCATTTCTAACCTTCGAGCGCCCTCCTTTCTCCCGAAGCGTTGCCCCACACTTGCTGCAGACTTTATGCTGATTTATTCTCAAAATCCAGCGCGTCTCAACTTCGCGCGGAAGAGAAAGCGCGCGCTTAACTTCGAATTCATTTAACGCGGAAAAATATGCGGCAGTTTGCAAATTATATTCTGGATAAAATGAGGGTGAGGTTTTTATGTCCAAAACTCCGAATTTCCCACCGATCGTGCAGAGAGCATCCACAGTGCCCGCATACCTATTTTTTTCGGACCATATCGAACGCTCCACAAAATCCGGATGAAAAAAAATGTTTTTTTCGCCGCTAAATTTGCGAAAACCCTCCACAGCAGGCTCGATTTCTTTTGGGATTTCTACCGGTTCATTGACAGCCACTTTTTGGACAACCGAATGAACTAGCGAACCTTCTTCAGCTGATTTATTTTTGATATCCTCAGCAGCGGAATAGCTTTCCATTTCTTTCAGAAAAAATTCCAAAGCAGGCTTGGCTTTAACATCTAAAATTTTGGTCACGCGCGGAAACCACACGCCGTTTACTTCGTGCCCCGAAACACTCTTAAAATGTTCTGCATCTTTAAACCACATAATTTCTAAACCACCTCCCCAAGATAACACCTCTCACAATAAACAATCTCTGGTCGTTCAGGAGCATATGAAGTCTCAAATTCATTAGGGCAATCTCCTTCGTGTTCGTGTTTGATTGTGTTTTGGTAGA
>JAHFOJ010000012.1 GCA_023266875.1 Candidatus Giovannonibacteria bacterium
CACTTTCACCACATTGCCAACTCCGACCCCAACATCCACCCCAACTCCGACCCCAACTCCTACTCCAATAATTTCCGGTTCTATTATAAATGTTTCGACGTTGTCGCAATTGCAGTCTGCAGTTTCCAATCTTACTTCAAACACCACCATACTAATCGCCGATGGAACATACAATATTACAGGCCCGCTGTATTTGCCGCAGAATATTTCTAACGTAACAATCAGGGGAGCTTCCGGCAATCGTGACGCGGTAATTATAAAAGGCCCTGGAATGAATAATTCTGCCGTATCGTTTGGTTTCTGGGCGGACAATATCAACGGTCTTATTTTCCAAGATATGACTATACGCGATATCTATCAGCATGGGATCATCGCGAACGGAGGAGTGAATAATGTTACTTACCGCGACCTCCATATTATTGATATCGGCGATCAATTCTTGAAAAATAATCCAACTTCGGATCAGCTTGGAGGCGTAGACAATGGAATTCTTGAAAATTCGCTTCTTGAATATACGACAAATGCTCCAGACAACTATACCAACGGCCTCGATGTGCACCGCGGAAATAATTGGATTGTCAGAAATAATACTTTCAAAAATTTCCGAATTATAGGTTCTTTGTCTGGACCAGCGGTTCTTATTTGGAATGGCAGTGCCGATTCAACTGTTACTAGCAATACCTTCATAAATAACCAGAGAGATATTTCTTTGGGGCTAGATCAGACAAAGGCGATTGGCACGTCAGACCATGCCAGAGGCGTGATTGCGAACAATATGATTTACAAGACTTCAAGCGTTGCTCCTGATGTAGCCATAGCGGTTTTTGATTCGCCTCAAACGAAAGTCTATTACAATACTATTCTGGCTGGAGGATATCCTAATGCTGTTGAATATCGATTTGCCCGCACAACGGGAGTGGACATCAAAGACAACTTGACCGACGCGGCGATAGCTGCAAGGGACGGAGCGGCCGGAACGCTTTCGAATAATGTCACAAACGCAACCGCCAATTTATTCGTGAATGCGGCGGCGGGGAACTTGCACCTTCTTTCAAGCGCGACGTCCGCAATCGGGAAAGGGATTACGGTATCGGTGACTACTGATTTTGACGGGCAAATTCGCACAAGCACGCCGGATGTCGGAGCTGACCAATTTTCTACTTCACCAATTCCATCTCCTACTCCAACACCTACACCTACGCCAACACCGACACCCACCCCAACTCCCACCCCAACACCAACTCCCACTCCAACTCCAACACCAACACCGACTCCTACACCAACACCGCCAGCTTTTAATTTTTCTATCACAAACGGCGGAAATAAATCTGTAACGCAAGGGCAATCAGTGACAAATTCAGTGACCACCACTCTTTCTTCAGGCACGACGCAGACAACAGGATTTGCAGTTTCCGGCCTCCCAGTCGGCGCCACAGGAACATTCTCATCAAGCGCTTGTTCTCCGACTTGTTCAACCACGCTTACAATCTCAACCGGCGCTTCGACTCCAGCTGGAAATTCAACAATCACCATTACTTCTGTCGGAGGATCTGTAACAAAGACATCAACATTTACGCTCACAGTAAACGCGCCTACTCCAACACCTACTCCAACACCGACACCAACACCAACTCCGACACCAACTCCAATCGCAGGCACACCAAGCGCCGCTCCTTTGATCCAAAGTAATAATCTTTCATATCTTGGGTCTTTTTCTGTGCCGACTTGTAATGCCGGAGGACAAGCAAACGCATGTTTTGAATACGGTGGAACCGCGCTCTCATATAATCCTGTTCGAAATTCACTCTATATCGCCGGTCACGCTTGGGATCAGTTTGTAGGCGAAATAAGCATTCCGGCGATAGGCGGAACGGCTTCTTTACTTCAATCGCCACGCGATATCACAGGAGGAAAGCGCGTCGGAAGCGATACGTGGAACATCGGAGGAACACTCCCTTATAATAATCAACTCTACTTCACTGAATTTATCTTTTATGATGCGATGGGTGCCCAAACCCAGTCTCATTTTAGCCGTTCGCTTGACCTGGGAACGGGAGCTGTGAATGGCCCATACCGCGCTGGACCGCTTGGCGCGGGGTTCTATTCCGGCTATATGGGGCTGATACCTTCTGAATGGCAATCAGCTTTGGGAGGGCCTGCGCTTACTGGAAATTGTTGCCTATCAATTATCAGCCGGACTTCTTACGGGCCCGCTGCCTTTGCTTTCAATCCTTCAACAATTTCAACTTCGCAAAACGCAATTCCGCTTGTTTACTACACGGGCAGTAATCCGCTTGAGCCGTATGGCGCTTCCGGCGTCCATCCGCTTTTCAGTGGAGCGACAAAAATCAACGGCATTGTGTTTCCTTCAGGAACTCGCACCGTTCTCTTCATAGGCTCTACTGGTTTGGGGAATTACTGCTATGGCGAAGGTGCGGCATGCGGCGATCCAGTAAACGGCAGTAAAGGCGAGCACGCTTATCCATACGCGGCATACGTGTGGGCATACGATGCCAATGATCTTGCGGCGGTGCGTTCCGGTACCAAGCAACCATGGAGCGTTCGACCATACGCCACATGGCAGCTTTCTAATATTGGCGTTGGGTTTGATGGTATCGGAGGCGCGGCTTACGATCCCGCCACCGGAAAAATATATATTTCCAACAAATTTGGTGATGGTGAGCGTCCTCGGATCCATGTGTATAAAGTTAACGTCGGTAGCACGGTACCGGCTCCAACACCAACTCCGACACCAACTCCTACACCGGCACCTCAATCAGGAACTGGCGCTCCGATGTCGGGTCCTCTTGGAACTCGTATCGCTTCTTATACTGAGTCAAAATGCTCTGACCCAAATGTATTTTTCTGTGAAGATTTCCAAGATACCTCCACAGCGCCATTGACTACTCCCGGTGCAGGACCGGATTGCTCAGGCCATTGGACAAATCCCGCTCTAGTATATTCCAGTTACTGCTGGAACCAGGGCGGCTCACGCGCAACTCCAACAATCACTGTGCCCGGTGTCCCATCGAGCGGAAATTCCATCTACAAGATGAACATCGGTAACGGGACCATTGACGGATTTTTGGCGAAATCTGGAAAAGGTACGTCCTACACCGACTACTACATTCGCTGGCAATTCTATTATTCAAATGCCGTACAATGGCCAGTCGATCTTGACATCAAACAGATGCTCTCGCATCCAGAAGTCTTTTTGGATCCACCCTCCGCAAATTATCAAAACGGGATCTATATTCACCAAGATTACTTTTGCAGTGGGTTGGGGAATTTTAGTGATGTTATCGCCGTTCGTTACGGGCCAGCGTATAACAGCTTTCCGGTCTATAATGAATACTGCCCGCCGCTTGCGCCAGGTGTCGCCGCAAACAATGTAAACGCTGTCCGCTTACAAAAAAACCGTTGGTACACTGTTGAGGTTCATTTCAAATTGAGCACATTAGCATCCACCGGACTCGTCGAAGCGTGGCTTGACGACAATCTGATGTATCGGGTTAATAGGGCAACATGCACCGGTAGTTGCCCTCCGATGAGTTATATTTATTTCACCAGTTACAAAAATCCAGGGGAGCCCAACTTCGATGGTTTCGTCGAATATGACAACATCGTTATGTCAACAAGCCGCATCGGTGCCCCGCAATAAAAATATGCCAGCCGAGTTTTTGCGCACTTGACATTGCAATTTCTCGTACTAAAATAGAAGTATTGTGATAAAACGCGATATTCTTGAGGAAATAAAACAGCACCTTACCCAAAAAGAGATGACTTTTATTGTTGGTCCAAGACAATCCGGCAAAACTACTTTGATGATGCTGCTCAAAAATGATCTTGAAAAAAACGGCAAGAAATCATTATTTTTGAATTTAGACATAGAAACAGACCGCCAGTATTTTGTCTCACAAGAAAATTTGTTGCGGAAAATACGGCTGGAAATTGGAGATGAGGGTTTCGTATTTCTCGACGAGATCCAAAGAAAAGAAAACGCAGGCGTATTTCTGAAAGGAATTTATGATATGAATTTTGCGTATAAATTTATAGTATCCGGCTCAGGAAGCGTCGAACTTAAAGAACAGATTCATGAATCGTTGGCTGGCAGAAAACGGATATTTGAACTTCATACTCTTTCATTTTCCGAGTTTGTAAATTTTCGTACGGATTACCGCTATGAAAATAAAATTCTTGATTTTTTAAAAACGGAAAAAATAAAATCTAGAGCCTTTTTGGAAGAATATATGAATTTCGGCGGGTATCCCAGAGTTGTGCTGGAAATCAAAGAAGCCGATAAATTAAAAATTATCGCAGAGATTTATCAAAGCTATGTAGAGCGGGACATTTTTAATCTATTGGGCATCCAGAAAGAAGAGGCGTTTACAAAATTGGTGAAAATTCTTGCATCACAGATTGGAAATCTAATAAATATTTCTGAATTATCTAACACGGTAGGCGTTGCGCGAAAAACTATCGAGCAATATATTTGGTACTTGGAGAAAACTTTTGTTGTCGCGAGGATTACCCCGTTTTATGAAAATATAAGAAAAGAAATTACCAAATCCCCTAAAATATATTTTACAGATCTCGGAATGAGAAATTACGCGATAGGCGAATTTGGCAAAGCAGATTCTTCGCGCGACGCAGGATTTTTATTTGAAAATTTCATTCTTTTGATGTTTAGGGAAATCGTAAAAGATCAAAATACAAAGATCCAATTTTGGCGGACAAAAGACGCTTCTGAAGTAGATTTTATAATTACTGCCGGCAAAAAAACCACCCCTTTAGAAGTTAAATTTTCCGAAATCTCCAACGTTTCGCTTACGCGGCCATTCAAGAATTTTATTGATAAATATAATCCAGATCAAGCATTTGTTATTAATCTTAATTTAAACAAAACGCTTATATATTCTGGTCACCAAATTTCCTTTCTGCCTTTTTACGAAATTCTGAATTTAACGATATAATAATATGACACACATGCCCCCACAAAAACCCGAAAACCTGGTTCAAAAAGCCCTCGCGGCGATCAAAAGCGAATTCGTCGTTGTCAGAAAACAAAACATCAAAACGTGGGAGGCGTGGCTTCTCTTGGGAGTTGTTGTCGGGGTTGCGTCCGGCGTTTTCTTTTTATAAGGAATCTGACATAATTTTAATAATGAAAAATAGGACGCAAATAATCTCACCGGCGTTTTTTATCGGCAAAGACGGAAACGGTATAATATCCTTCGGCTCGGGCCAGCCCGATCTCCCGCCCCCCAAAGAAATTTTTAGAAATTTGGAAGATAGGCGGCTTTTTAAATATGGATTAATCAAAGGCGACGAGCATTTGCGTGCCTCACTCGCTAAAGAATATCCGGCGGCGCGCGCAGAAAATTTTGTGGTGACTAATGGAGCCTCCGAAGCGCTTGATTTGGTTATGCGCGCAATTTATCAAATGCATGGGCGGGCGCGCGTGCTTTTATGCCGGCCTTACTATTATTCGTATCTGCCCATTGTGAAATTTGCCGGGCTAAAGCCTGTATTTACTGATTTAAAAGAGGGGCGGATTAATTTTGAAGATTTTCAAGAAAAGGTTAAGGGCGTAAAAGCTGTTTTAATCAACTCGCCATCAAATCCAACCGGGCGCGTGGAAGCAATAGAAACTTTGAACAAAATTGAGCGGCTCACGCAAAAGCTTGGAGTCTATGTTATTTCTGACGAAGTCTATAAAGATTTAATATACGGGCGCGAAAATTATTTGATAAATGGAAAGCACGTTATCACGATAAATTCTTTTTCAAAAACTTATTCAATGTGCGGGCTTCGCGTGGGATATTTGTGGGCGCGCGACCCGAATATAGTACAGGGCGCGGTTGATATTAAGGTCCACACATCTATGAACACGAATATTTTAGGCCAAGAGATGGCGCTCCGTGCGACGAAAGTGCCCAGATCGTTTGTGGCGCGTCAAACTGCGATTTGGAAAGCGCGCAGAGATTTTATATACGAGGGCCTTCGCGATATTGGCTTTGATTTATGGAAACCGGAGGGGGCGTTCTACGTTTTGCCCCGGATAAAAAACTCCGCGCGAGTCGTCAATGATTTGTATTACGACCACAAAGTGATCGTATATGACGGCGCGTGGTTCGGCGCTCCCGGAAGAATCCGTTTATCATACGCGCTCGAGCTCCCGAAAATAAAAGAAGGACTCCGGCGCATAAAAAAATATCTCCGGGGGCGTGAGAGTTGGCTGAAATAAATAAAAACGGGGGAGGCAATCAGCTGTATGCTTCATGCCTCACCCCGTGTAAACGGTGCCGGTCGATGCTAGTAACCGAAGGAACTGTTTAGCCCGGTAGCTCCACCGGGCGGTCTGTTCGAATTGTGGCTCATAGACACCTCCTTTTTCCTTAGAATTTGCCTATTTCTTTTGTCCCATATTAGTAGGCGCCAGAATAAGGTTTGGATCACACTCCTTTCTCGTAATTTATGTCGCATACGAGTTCCACCTCCTTTCCGACATCTAGAACGTAACTATGCCTGACTCGACTAATTCTTTGTAACTTTTTTGATATGATTTTGTCAACTGTTAATTAATATTTATACACATGGAAAGCCTCGTCTCCACGCAGGTTTCGGACGACAATCGGCGTTTTGCCCCCTGCTTTAAGATTTTCTTCAAAATATTTTCCGGTGTCTGTAAGATGGTCGCGTTTTTGCGTAACATTATCCGTCGGCCTTATGAAATAAAAATATTTGAATCCTTGGCGCGTGAAATAATCCAGCCCGTTTTCTTTGAGAATCGAAAGATAGGTCTCGGTTTTTATAACTGGCCAGGCGTGGTATATTTGCAGGCGATCTAAAACCCAAAGTTGCGCGGCGGTTTGCATGTTTGAATCGTAGACAATTAGCGCGGGATATGGTTCGAGTTTTTGCCCCGCGGCAACTTTAAGCGCGGCTCCATGTATATTTTCTATGAATTTATATTTTTGATCAAACGCGAATTCTGGCATTTTTCCGGCAAGTTCACGCGCGAGATAATCTGCGAGATTGTTATATCCCCAGTTGTAATTGTCGAAGCGCACCTCCGACCACGTCCAGAAGCGCGAGCCTTTTGGGTAATAAAGAATCTGTGTGTTTATGGAATAGACGATTTCAAAAATCAGAACGAGGCTAAGAAGCGAAAGTGCTATTTTTTCGCGGCCGATAATCCGCCAGCTGGCGGATATTTGATATAAATTGTAGAGAAAAACTGAAATTGTGAGCGCAAAAAACGGAGTTATCATGGAGAGAAAACGCGTTGAAGGGCCGATTACGAGCATCAGAAGCGCAAGAAAAGTCATCGCGATCATGAGAAAACTATGCCGAGAAAGCGTTTCCTTTGGTTTTTGAAAAAGCGACCAGATAAACGAAATGAGCGCCGCAAAAAATAACGAGACAAAAAGCCATGAATTCGCAGTAAAAAGTTCCGGCAGATAATTTTTTATCCTGTCGCCAAGCGAGCCGATTTCTTTACCCGGCTCAATTTGCCACTCGGGATGGGGCTGATTAAGCACGTATGAAAGCTGGAAATCGAAATGGCCTCGAGCCTGATAGAGTTTAATGTTATAAATTATGACGGGGCTGAAAATTAAAAGCGAAAGAAGCGCGCCAACCAATAATTTTTTATTAATAATCAGATCACGCCTGCAAATAAGAAGATATGTGAGGAAAATCGGGGCTAAAATAAATGTGTTGTATTTGGTGAGAAGCCCAAGCCCGAAGAAAATTCCCGCCAATATGAAATAATTTTCTTTTCTAAGCGCCTTCAGTAAAAAATAAATTGTGACCAAAAGAAAAAATATGACGAAAGATTCCTGGAGTCCGGCGCGCGAGATGAAAACATGGCTTATGGTTACGCTAAGAAGCGCGGAAGCCAAAAGTCCCACTCGCCGGGAATAAAGCAGGCTTCCGATGAGATATAGAAAATATATTGAAGCAACGCCAAAGAGCGCAGATGGGAAACGCATGCCAAAATTTGATTCGCCAAAAATTGAAATTGATGCATGTTGGATTAGAAAAACAAGCGGGGGATGATCGTGAAATGAGAGATGCGTCCAAAATGGAATATTCGGGTCAAACCACTCAAGCGGGGTGGTCTGGTCGGCGGCTTCATCGAAATCGAGCATCGCTACCGCGCGGAATCCATAGAGCACTTCGTCTGAGAGCGTATCGCTGCGCGAAAGGCCGTAGATGCGCAGGGAAGAGGCGAGCAATAATATTAAAAACAATAAAAAAAGGACTCTATTTTTCATATCTAAGTGCTAAAACTTTAAGGAAACTTTCTATGATGATAGTGAGGTTAAATTTCGAGGCACCGATTTTTCGCTCTGTGAAAATTATCGGAAGCTCGGAAATCTTGAGCCCAAGTTTAGAAGCGCGAAAAATTGTTTCAATCTGAAAATTATATCCGTTTGAGCTGAAAGGGTCTGCCGAAATCTTTTTAAGCGCGGCGGCGCGGTAGCATTTAAAGCCGCTCGTCAGATCGCGATAGGGGAGACGGAGCGCAAAACGGGCATATAGATTCCCGAATCGGCTGATTAGGCGCCGCCCGAGTCCCCAGTTTTCTATTTCGCCTGAGGCAATATATCTCGATCCAATTACGATATCTGAAACTTTTATTTTTTCAAGGAGGATGGGTATGCCTAATGGATTATGCGAAAGATCCGCGTCCATTTGGATTATGAAGTCAGGATTTTCTTTGAGCGCCTGCCTGAATGCGTCTTCATATGCTTTTCCGAGTCCAAGTTTTTTGGGTCGATGAATGACTCTAATTGGTAGTTGCCCCGCCAATTTATCCGCGACCTCGCCCGTGCCGTCCGGAGAGTTATCGTCAACCACAAAAATTTTGATGCCGGGAATTTTGAGCGCCGATATCTTTTCGATTAAAACGCCGATGTTTTCGCGCTCATTATAAGTCGGAATGACAACAGCGATTTTCGGATCCATATTAGCCAATTTTAGCAATTTTTAATGTTTATGGACAAAATCCAAGCTGGGCGCTATCTTGGGGAGTAAGTAAAGGAGGTTCTTTACAATGAAGCATAGATATTTCTGCCTAGTGATTGGCGTTTTATTTATTGTGGCTGGCGTGCTTAACTCATGTTCGACTTTTCTAGCGGTTTATAATTCAGGCAGACTAGCGTCTTTCGATCCGGCATTACAGAATGATGATATAAAAAAAACGCTTTTTGTTGAAGCAAGGAAACTTCTAGAACGAGCGGGAGAGCAAGATGCAATTTTTCTTGGATCGTCAGGAGAAATTATCGAAGTGAAGCGTGTGGAAAAAGAATCTTTCATGGTGCTTGTTGGCTTGCGTGTTAAGCCCAGCAGCCTTGCTTTAAAAATCTATGTGCTTGCTACAGAAGACAATATCCGGCGCTTTAGCGTTTCATTTCATGAGTCTGGGGAAAAGAAAGTTCAAATCGGCCCCCATGAGGACAAGGACATTGATTTTCAGGAAGTTGAGAATCTTGCTGAAAAAATACGGAATGCAAAAAACGTGAAGCCGTTCCACGGCACTTTCGGCTCGATGATCTAATCAGCGAATTGGGTGCTTGAGATTTGATCATCAAAGCGTCGGGACAAATTTAGCGCTCAGGCAACTGGGCGCTAAAATTTTGACTTGATCGGCATTACATGGTATCTTAATTGCAAGTAGGTATTCTCAAGTATTTGGGATAGGTCTTCCTACAAATTATTAAGTTAGTGTAAAGTAGTGATTCAATGGCAAAGAAGTTATATGTAGGGAGCTTATCCTACAGCACCACTGACGACGGCCTAAAAGAATTTTTCTCGCAGGCAGGTCAGGTGAATTCTGCCACAGTCATAATGGACAAACGAACCGGCCGTTCAAAAGGATTCGGATTCGTGGAAATGTCTTCTGATTCTGAAGCCGACAAAGCGGTTGAGATGATGAACGGCAAAGAGCTTGACGGTCGAAAGTTGATCGTCAATGAGGCTCGCCCAATGACTGACCGACCTCCAATGAGACGCGAAGGCGGATTCCGCCGGGGCGGTTTCGGCGGCGGAGGCGGCGGAGGCGGATACGGCAGACGAGAATTTTAATTCAAAGTCTAAAACAAAAAATCCCTAGCATTAGCAGGGATTTTTTGTTTGTATTGCGATTATTGTTTCAGTTCTCGGGCAACTTTGCCTGCGCTTTTAATTCCCGGTGTAAGAGTTTTTTCACCCTCATCCCATGAGGCGGGGCAGACCTTGCCGGGATTTTTTCTGACGAAGTCGAGTGCCTTGAGTTTGCGCAAAATTTCTCCGGCGTTGCGGCCGATGTCATCAGATACTATGTCGGCCGCGCGCAAAATTCCGTCGGGGTCGATTATGAATGCGGCGCGCTGTGATTTAAATGAGTCTTCATATAGAATTCCAAGTTCTGCAGAAAATTTGCCGCCGTGATCGGAGGCGAGCGGATATTTTAATCCCTTCAAAAGTTCTTCCATTTCAATCCACGCGCGGTGTGTGTGAACCGTGTCGGTTGAGATGCCGATCACGCGCGCTCGATATTTTTTAAAATCTTCAATCCGATGGTTTATGTCGACAAGTTCTGTCGGGCAGACAAAAGTGAAATCGGCCGGATAGAAAAAGAAAATAAGCCAGTCGCCTTTGAAGTCATCCAATGATATTTTTTCAATCTCTTCTTTTATGGGGTTGTAAGTTTCAAGCGAGAAATGCGGAAATTTTTGATCTATTTTAAACATATTGTTATTTTATGCGCATATTTTATATTGTCAATCGTTTGCACATGGAATTTTATATAGGAAGTTATATAATTGGTCAATGCGAAGCAGCTCTGGCAATTCATCTAGGATTCTGTGGATCATAATAATACTTCTTTTGTTCTTGCTAGGATACGCATACCAGCAGAAACTATGGGCAGTTTTGTCAAAATATTTAACATCTGAAAGCCGTGAGTCTAGCACAAAACCAGACATGTCTTCACCCGTCAAAGAAAGCCCGGTTTATCCGGATGGATTTTCTGCATCAGGGGTTAAGGAAAGAACAGTCGATTTAAATCATAACGGCAAATCAGAGATTTTGCTTACGAGTTTTTCTTCTGCCGGAGGAGCAGAGATAGTGCTGATTGACAGCGCTGACAGGAAAAAACTTCTTTCGAACATTTTTGATTTTTCTACGAAGGGCTATCCGGAGGCGGAATTTAAGAGCGATGATACGCCGGAGGTTTCGCAGGTTGCAGATCTTGATGGAGACGGCAGAGACGAAATTATTTTAGATCTGAAAAGCTATGGGGCATACACAGATCTTTTCGGCGCGCTTACTTTTAAAGGAAGCAAATTTGCGTGGGCGATTCTTGAAGATGAAACTGGCCAAAAACATCCGGCGATTTTTGAAGACGGGGCTTCGGTCAGAAATGCCAACATTTTTAAAGTTCTGATCGATCAAAAGCCGCTGGCGCTCGCGCAAATATATGGCGGGTCGCAGGACGGCGAGAATTGGAATTGGAATGCGGATGCATATCAGTGGGATGGGGCGCTTTTCAAAAGAAGCGCGTATTTATCGGCAAAAATAGCGTCAGAACAGCCAAAGAAAATAGTTAACGGCAAACCGGTTTTCTGAAATGAAACAATACAGTGAGAATATGCCGATAAAGATGGTTGTCTTCGGCGCTACTGGTGATCTTATGGCACGGAAAATCCTTCCGGCACTTTTCTTTTTATATAAAAAAAATAAGCTTCCGAAGAATTTCCGTTTGATCGGCGTGTCCCGCCGCGAACTCTCAGAAGAATCTTTCAGATCGCATGCGAGAGTTGCTCTCTCTAAATTTGATGCCATAAAAAAAGACAGGAAGATTGAATCTTTTTTGAAGCTGTTTTCTTTTGTCCGCGGTTTTTTTGACGAAGCATATACTTATGAAGACCTGAAGCGGATGATAGGATCACATTGCAAAGCGTTTTTTTATCTTTCGGTAACGCCGCAATTTTTTGCCCCGATATTAAAGAATTTGGATAAATCGGGCGCTATTTCGCCGAGATCCCATATTTTCGTAGAAAAACCGATAGGTCTTAACCTAAAAAGTGCAAGATCAATCGAAAAACTGCTCGCGCGCTATTTCAATCGGCAGCAAATTTATCGCGTAGATCATTATTTGGCGAAAGACGGGCTTCAGGACTTATTTAATTTCCGTTTCAAAAAGAAATCTTTGGAATCGCTTTGGTCCAAAAAATATATATCAAAGATGGAGATTAGGCTCTGGGAGCATAAAGATGTGGGTTATCGAGGAGAATTTTATGACAAAGTTGGCGCGCTCCGAGATGTTGGGCAGAATCATCTGCTTGAAATGCTCGCACTACTCACAATGAATAAGCCGAAATCAATGAAGGGAATGGACGTCCAAAAAGAACGGGCGGAAGCTTTGGAATGTTTGAAAAAGGAAAATTTGAATGATATACGAAAATTATCTTTCCGCGCCCAGTATCATGGGTATCGCGGACACAAAGGCGTTTCGAATGTCTCGAAGACCGAAACTTTTTTCCGGATAACTGCTTATCTCAACTCCGACGCTTTTAAGGGCGTTCCGATAATAATTGAAGCCGGAAAAGCGATGCCGGAGAATAGAAAAGAAATGGTAATATACTTCAAAGACGGGAAGCGATTGGTTTTCCCGGTGGAGGAGCATAAAATTATATACCAATATGTGGAAGAATATATGAAAATTTTTGAAGGAGCGTTTAATGGGGATGCGTCGATGTTTGTGTCGAGCGAGGAAGTGCTCGCTTCATGGCAATTTATTGATCCTATTGTTAATGCGTTCAGAAAAAATAAAGTTAAACTTAATTATCATAATCCGAACACTTATCCGAAAATACTAAAAAAATGAGCCCCGTTAGAAAATCTCCAAATTTTGAAGTATCATGTAAAATACTAAATATTTTAGGCTTAGCTTGGTCAGATAAGCCGCCAGTAAATTTTCTATCGGGGTGAAAAAAGAATTAGCCATAATTGGTTTAGGAAAAATGGGTGGGGGAGCCGCTTTGCAGCTTGCCCGAAAGGGCTGGCATATTGTTGGATATAACCGTACAGAGAGCGTAACGAAGGAATTAAAGTCTAAGGGAATTGACCCGGCATTTTCTTTTACTGAAATAAAAAATAAATTAAAACGCCCTCGTGTTTTTTGGCTCATGCTCCCGGCAGGCAAGGTTGTTGATGATATTATTTTTGGCAAATCGGGACTGGTAAAAGTGGCAGACAAGGGAGATATTATTATCGATGCAGGAAATTCTTTTTATAAAGATGCTTTGCCTCGTGGGGCACGTCTCAAGCGATTGGGCATTAAATTTTTAGATGCAGGATTCTCCGGAGGGCCGGGCGGGGCAAGGCACGGCGCGTGTTTTATGGTAGGCGGAGACAAAAAACTTTTTAATTATTTAAGTCCGCTTTTTCGTGACCTCGCCGTGAAGGACGGTTTTAAGTTTTTTCCGGGTGTGGGCGCGGGGCATTTCGTAAAAATGATACATAACGGAATCGAATATGGCATGATGCAGGCGATTGCCGAAGGATTTCAGCTTCTCAAAAAATCAAAATATAAATTAAATATGTATGACATCGCGGATATTTATAGCCATGGCAGTGTGGTCCAGTCGCGCTTGGTTAGCTGGCTTGAAGACGGGCTCGAAATTTATGGCGATGATTTGCGCGATGTATCGGGCAGGGTTGGGCATACCGGAGAAGGCGAGTGGACGGTCAAAACCGCCAAAGAATTCAAATTACCCGCGAAAATCATCGAAGGGGCGTTTAAATTCCGAGTCCAGTCCGAGAAAAATCCAACTTACGCCGGAAAAGTCCTTTCGGTGATGAGAAAGCAATTTGGGGGACATAAGTTCCAGAAATAGATATGCGCGCGATTTACGCACTGATAATATTTTTGTCTATGACCTTCTTAATTGTTGGGATTGCCAGGCGTTTTTTTTCTCTTCCTGAAGATTCTTATCTCACTGTTTTTGTTGCGGTAATGTTGTCTTGGCTAATGTATATAGCTTATGTCAAGAGTGAATATGACGGATAACATTAAAGTCAAATCAAGAAAATTGTTTACCAATAAAGATCTTGAATCGGAGGATGATAGCGCGAAGCGCTTGCGGGCGCGAGAAATTTTAGAACGCCTACAAAAACGGTTTCCCAACGCCAAAATCGCGCTTAAATATAATAATTCGATTCAGCTCTTGGTGGCGGTCATTCTTTCGGCGCAGTGCACGGATAAAAAAGTAAATGAAGTTACCAATTCGCTTTTTCGCAAATATAAAACCGCGAGAGATTTTGCCAGCGCAAGTTTGGCTGTATTTGAGCGTGAAATCCATTCGACCGGATTTTTCCGCGCGAAGGCGCGCAACATTATCGCGGCCTGTAAAACAATTGATTCAAGATTCAAGGGCAAACTTCCGAAAACTATGGCCGAGATGCTGACCTTGCCGGGAATTGCGCGAAAATCGGCGAATGTGATTTTAGGAAACGCATATGGAGTAGTTGAGGGGATCGCGGTTGATACTCATGTGATTAGAATTTCCCAGCGTCTTGGCCTCACAAAATTTTCAGATCCTGTAAAGATTGAGAGAGATTTGATAGAGCTTATTCCTCAAAATAAATGGTTTGGGGCTACGTATAAGATAATTGAGCACGGGCGCAATATTTGCGACGCTAAAAAACCCAAGTGCTCGTTGTGCCCGCTTAAAGATATTTGCCCGTCGGCGTTTAATTTGTCGAACTGGGAATAAGGCCCCACACCAACTTTTTGAAAAAAGTTGGTGTGGGGATAAAATGTGAAAAACATCTGGGTAACTTCTGGAAAAATCAACGCAAAATAAGGGGATTTTCGACTTCTTCAAAGAATCTTAACTTGCATATCAGTTCTTAATTTTTTAAAGTTAGTAACAAGTAGAGTTCTTCAGAAAGATGTATCAAGATGGGCACGATACGGATCCAAGAGGCTAAAGGCTAATATTGTTGCAAAACAGCAATAAAGGCTAGATATAGGTCCGTCCACATCTGTGGCGAAACTGTAAAAGGGAGTAACCATAACCCAAAGGTTGGCTTGAGAGAAGTGCGGGGCAACCAAGAGGGTGCAGTAAGGCTTGAGGATCTGAGCGGTCGACGGATCGCGAAGTGAAAAAGCCTTTGAGTGAAAAACAAACTGTGATGGGCAAGTAGGTGCCATCCGAATACGGGAGTCTCAGGACCATTTTGAAAAAAAACTCTGTCGTGAGCACGCGGCTGAAGTTTCGGACCCCCAGGTCTCTGGCAAGATCTGCCGTATCAAAATGGGATCTTTCCCTAACCACCGTGTCAATTAAGATACATCTTTCTAATAAACTTTGAGGGCTCATTCGATACATCGACTGAGCCCTTTTCGTTTTTCCAAGGAATCTTTTTATGCTATAACTCACTCATGGCAAATTTGTATATCGTCGCGACTCCGATTGGGAATCTTAAAGATATTACGCTCCGCGCGCTTGAAGTTCTGAAAAGTGTGGATATTATTTTGGCCGAGGATACTCGCGTCACAAGAAAACTTCTTACGCATTACGGAATTTCTAAGCCCTTACTGCGTCTCGATGCGCATGTCGAAAGTCGAACTTTCGACAAAGTGGTTAGATTTCTTTCTGAAGGAAAAAATTTAGCGCTTGTAACCGATGCTGGCACTCCGGGCATCTCTGATCCTGGCCATTGGCTTTTAGCGCGTATTCGCGGTCTTAAAAACGCGAGCATTATTCCAATTCCTGGTCCGTCGGCGCTTTCCGCGGTAATTTCCGCGAGCGATATCGATTTAACAGAGCTTACTTTTTTCGGATTTCCTCCGCACAAAAAAGGAAGACAGACGTTTTTTAAGAAAATCGCCAAAAGCGAAATGCCCATTATTTTATTCGAATCTCCTCACCGTGTTTTAAAAACATTCAAAGAGCTTCTGGGTATCGTGGGCGACAGATATATCAATGTAGGACGCGAGCTTACGAAAATATACGAAGAAATTTGGTACGGGAATCTTTCGGAAGCGTGTGGGCATTTTTTAGGCGAGCGCGAAAGGGGAGAATTTGTTATTGTCATTGATGTAAGGCGATGTCCCGACTAAACGATTTTAATTCTAATAAAGATGTCGAGGATCCCCGATTTCCTAAAGTGAAATCGGGACAAAGATTTTTTGTTAAAGAACATCTGGACGGCAAAAAAGAATTTTTATTGCCAAAAGAAATTCAGTATCAGCTGAAAACTGTGTTCCGCGCGAAGGCTGGAGAAAAAATAGTTCTTTTTGACGGTTCCGGTTCTGATTTTATCTCCGAATTTGACGGCAAGAGCACGAGGATTTTAGAGAAAGTTTTAAACCGCCGCGAGCCGGACCGAAAACTATTTCTTTTCCAATCGATTCTAAAAAAAGACAAGATGGAATGGGTTTTTCAAAAGGGGACGGAGCTTGGCGTGGCCGGATTTACCCCGATTCTATCTGAGCGCTCAATTAAAAAAGATTTTAAAGAGGATAGAGCCATGAAAATTATAAAAGAAGCGGCGGAACAATCTGGTCGCGCGGTTTTGCCCGAATTGCGAAAAATATTAAATTTTAAAAACGCGCTTGAGTTTGTCCAGTTGGAACGTATGAACGCGGTGATCACAGATCAAAATTCAAAAAAACATATTTCTGAAACTTTGAAAGAATCTATCATGGCTATTTTTATCGGCCCTGAAGGAGGATGGACCGAAGAGGAAATTAAAGATGCAAAAGAATGCGGATTTAAAGCTGTATCATTGAGCCGCCTTCAGCTCCGCGCCGAAACAGCGGCAATTGTTGCGTCAGCATTTTTGATTTCATAAAAAAAACGAGGGCGAGAGTCTGGTCGGCTCTCGCCTGGTTTGAATTTGGCTAGAAATCGACAGTCACGTCGACTTTCTTGTCACGATAGCGCGGGTTAATCCAGAATCTTATTTTATCTAGCTTAAGATCTGGAAATGTTTCTTTGGCAAATGACGTCATGAGATCCCAAGTATAGCTGTAAAATGGGTCCCAATTATAGGATCTAGTTCTACTGTGGCCATTTGCCTCGAGAGGATAGTTAGCACTGATTTCAATAGTATCCCTCCTCGGATCAGAGTCTTTCCTAAAAAGGAAGGCTATATCTTCAAATGGGGCATCTGGAAGCTTTTTAGACAATTCCCTAATCTCGTAAGGCATAAAAGTATAAAATTCTACCCATGACACAATCGTGTTTACACTACTCATAACAAGCCCTCCTTTCTTTATGTTTTGGCTTCCACTGAGTTTATAAAAGGTTCAAGTATTACTCTTAAATTAGCACTTTTTTTCTGCTCCATTGGTGCAAAAGTTTGTGTTGTTAAATCTATCTAATTTATTAGCATATATTTTGGAATAAGTCAAGTATTGTGCTGATTCTGATTTTTGATATCCTTTAGTAAAGCCGTAGAAAGTAGGCGTCAATAGTTTAAGACCTACCAAGGCAGATAAACGGCTTTTAGTCGTTTTTTTATTTATGTCAGTTGCGAAAATAAAAAAAGAGTCAATCATAAGCGAACTTAAAACGTTTTTAGACAATGCGAGCATTTTGGTTTTTGTGAATTTTCACGGGCTTTCAGTTGCCAAAGAACGCAAGCTGCGGAGCGTGCTTAGAGCATCGGGCATAAAATATAAAGTTGTAAAGAAGACTCTTTTGCGCCGCGTTTTCGAATCTGTGGGTTTGAAAGATATGCCGAAGCTGGAAGGCGAAGTTGGAGTCATCGCGGGCATCGAAGATGTATCCGAACCGCCGAGGCTGATTACAAAATTTATGAGAGAGGAATTGAGAGGTTTGCCGCCCGCTAAGCAGGGGCTCAAAATTTTAGGCGGAGTTTATGAGTCGGCGTTTGTAGATGACCTTATGATTAAGAAATTAGCCGCAATTCCTTCGCGGGAAGCGCTTCTTACAGAGCTAGCATTTATTCTGACGCAGCCGGTAGCGAGTTTTGCCCGCGTGCTGGACGCAGTTATGAAATCAAAAGTCGAGCAAAAATAATTAATTAAAAATTATGGCAAATTTAGATCAAATAGTGGAAGAAGTTTCAAAGCTGACTGCGGTTGAACTTTCCGATCTTGTTCACAAGATTGAAGAAAAATTTGGAGTTTCTGCGGCTATGCCTGTTATGGCTACGGCAGGAGCGGCCGGCGGAGCGGAAGTGGCGGAAGAAAAATCCAGCTTTAATGTGGAACTTTCAAGCGCTGGCGCTCAAAAAATCGCGGTGATAAAGGTTTTGCGCGATGCTTTAGGGCTAGGCCTTGCCGAAGCAAAGGGCTTGGCTGATGCCGCACCGAAAGTGGTGAAGGAGGGGCTTGATAAGGTAGCCGCCGACGAACTCAAGAAAAAGCTAGAGGAAGCCGGAGCGAAAGTCGAACTAAAATAAAACTTTAAAGACGAAGCAAAAAAGTAAGCCATTATCCACGGCATACTTTTTTGCATCGTGCCGCAGAAATGATATCGTATTGATATGGCGGATACGACGCTTGAAAAACTTTTTTCGTCTAGGGCGCGAGTTAAGATTATGCGCTTTTTTCTTACCAACCCAGATGACATTTTTTTAGTTGCGGAAGCCGCGAAAATTCTTAGATTAAAAAGGCAAAAAGCGGCAAGCGAAATCCGCCTGCTTGGATCAATCGGGTTTTTATCGAATGGTTCAAAAGAAATCGAAATTTACAGAAAAAATAAGAAACCGAAAAAGAAAAAAATGCCGGGCGTGCGGCTTTCGAGTTTATTTCCTTATACGAGGGCCATGCGCTTGCTTCTGATTGAATCTAGCTCGGCATCGAGGGAGAAGCTGCAAAAAAATTTCGCAAAATTGGGATACGCTCTTAAAATGGTGGTGCTTTCCGGAATTTTTTCCGGTAAATCTGTGGAGGGCGCGATGGATGTTTTGATTGTTGGAGATGTGCGCCGTGGGGCAGTCGAGAAAATATTGGGTAAGATTGAGTCGGAGATAGGGCATGAACTAAATTATACTCTTTTCTCAACCGAAGAATACAAGTATCGAAAGAGTATGTATGACAAATTCATCAATGATATTTTTGAATCAGATCACGAAGAATTGATAAATAATTTGGGCGCATAGTTTAGCGGCAAAACGTTCCGTTCACATCGGAAAGACTCTAGGTTCGACTCCTAGTGCGCTCACACAACCTTTTTTCGGAAACGCTGATATAATTAAGCTGTGGCTTGGTTATATTTTGCTATTGCTGGATATTTTTTAAATGCTCTTGCCGCGTTAGGAGATAAAATTGTCTTAGGCAAGGTTTTGCCGAAGCCTATCGGCTACGCTTTTTGGCAAGGCATTCTGAGTGTGGCAGTGGTCTTGATAATTCCCTTTGGGTTTTCGATTATCGGGTCGCAGCATATAGCAGCAAGCCTTGCCGCTGGAGCGCTTTGGACCGTCGGGCTTTATTTTTTCTTTGAAGCGCTTTTTTTGTCGGATGCCTCGCGGACGCTCCCCATTATTTTGAGCTTATCTCCGTTATTTCTTTTTGCTTTCGAGACGATTGGATTTAGAACAGGATTTACTGGCGGCGAATTTATTGGGGCAATTTTGCTTGTCGCGGGAAGCGTTTTTTTGTCGCTTGATTTTGAAAATCGGGAGGATTATCGCATCCATATTTTTTCTCTTTTTGCCGGACTTGCCGCGTTATTCTTTTCATTGTCACTTTTTTTAATTAAGGATCTATTTTCGAAAGAAACTTTTTTAAACGTATTTATATGGTCGCGCTTTGGAATGGTTGTAGGCGCGCTCTTATTTCTTATTTTCCCCGGGATGCGCCGCGAGATATTTAGCGTCACAGAATTTATCCGCAAACCGCGGCATGTGGGCTCAATTATCACTGTAAAAATACTAGGTTCGGCGGGTGGGCTTCTTATTTATTTTGCCATCGCGCGCGCCTCGGTGACGCTCGTCAATGCCCTCGAGGGCATTCAATATGCGTTTATTTTTATTCTCGCGCTTCTTGCTTCGATTTATTGGCCTCGTCTAATTCGCGAATCTTTCGGATTTAAAACACTAGTCCAAAAAATAAGCGGCATTTTGCTTGTATCGGCCGGATTATTTTTTCTTTATTTCCATATTTCATAATGAGAAAGTTCCAGAAAAGCATATTTATTTTGGCGGCGTTTATCTTGCTTATTTTGATTTGGTCATTTTGGAGAGTCCCGGTTAAGGACGCGAGCAAATTTGGTGTTACATATTCGGGAAGATTTGCGGAGGAATTGGGACTTAACCCGCGAGACACGTTTGTCCACATTCTTGATAACTTAGGGGCGCGCGAGATTCGAGTCGGGATTTATTGGGATAAGGCCGAGCCGGAAGAAGGAAAATATGTTTTTAATGATATCGATTTTTATTTGTCGGAGGCGGCTAAGCGTAATGCTAAAATAATTATCGCTCTAGGCCGTAAACTGCCGCGCTGGCCAGAGTGTTTTCGGCCGGCTTGGGTTCTTTCTCATCCGAACGAAGAAGTTTTTGAAAAGGAAAAACTTTTGGAATTTATAAAAATTGCTGTTACGCGCTACAAGGAAAACTCCGCTCTTAAATATTGGCAGGTTGAAAACGAACCGTTTTTAAATTTTGGCTCAAACTGCCCTCTTTTCGGAGGTGAATTTCTTGATAAAGAAATTTCTCTTGTAAAATCAGTCGATCAAGTTCATTCTGTTTTAATTACTGATTCTGGGGAATTATCGCTTTGGGTGAGTGCGGCATCGCGCGGGGATGTTTTTGGAACCACAATGTACCGTAAAATTTGGTCGCGTTTTTTCGGATATATCACATATCCTTTGCCTCCGGGATTTTTCAGAGTGAAACGCGCCCTTGCGGAATTATTTATCAAGCCAAAGCCAATGATAGTCTCCGAACTTCAAGCGGAGCCGTGGGTTAGTGGTTCGTTTGGCAGTCTCGCCTATGAAGATCAGATGAAGTTTTTCAATTTTGCCGATTTAAAAAATAATATTTCATATGCTAAAGAAACCGGTTTCGACGAGTTTTACCTTTGGGGAGTAGAATGGTGGTATTGGCTTAAGCTGCACGACCACCCCGAATTTTTGGATTATGCACGTGAAATCATAAAAAATCCTACTTTAAAATAAAATGAAAAAACTTGTTATTGGCATTGATATTGGGGGATCAAATGTCCGAGCGGTGCTTTGGGACGGGAAAGATGTCTTGAAAGAATATAAAATTCTGACGCCTAAAAGCGACATCGATTTTAAAAACAAAGTGCGGGCGCTTTCTGCCACGCTTGGATTCGGGCGCAAAATCGACGGAGTTGGAGTGGCTGCCGCTGGAATAGTATCTGGAACGAAAATAAAAAAATGCCCAAATATTTCGTATCTTAAAAATTTTGATATTCGGGCGCTCGGCTTCAATTGCGAGGTGAAGCTTGATAATGATGCCCGTGCGTTTTTACGCGCCGAAATATTGAAGTCGGACTTCAATAAGAAGGTGCTTGGGCTTACAATCGGAACTGGCATCGGACGGGCTTTTAGCGAGAGACGGGACGTGAAAAAAATTAAACAATTTGAGCGTCCCGAGCGCTGGGAAAGAAAATATAAAGATCTGCGCGAGCTTAAGGAAGATGCCCGGCTTGCGTTTTTTCTCGGAGAACATTTTTCGAGATTGATGACCTTTTATAAGCCAGAAGTGATTATTGTGGGAGGGGGAGTGATGGTGCGCAAGAATTTTTTCAAGATGCTTAAGGCGGAATTAAAAATGCGGAAAATAAAAGCGCGAGTGGCCGAACCGCGATTCGGCGAATACGCGGGTGCAATCGGCGCCGCAATGCTAATTTCTTAGTTATGAATTTTCCAAAAGGATTTCTGTGGGGAGCGGCGACTTCTGCTCATCAGGTGGAGGGCAACAACCACAATGATTGGTCGGAGTGGGAGTTGAAAAACGCCGAGCGTCTTTCTAAGGTAAGCGGAGAGAAATACCCGCCGGAAAATTATATTTCCGGCCGTGCATGCGATCACTATAACCGCTTTCGGGAAGATTTTGATATCGCTAAATCTTTAGGCCATAATGCGCATCGCTTTTCGATCGAGTGGTCTCGAATTGAGCCAGAAGAAGGGAAATTTGATGAGAAAGAATTAGAGCATTATCGCGAAGTAATTAACGCTTTACGCGAACGCGGGCTCGAACCGTTTGTAACCTTGTGGCATTGGACGATCCCTTTATGGCTTCGCTATCGAGGCGGTGTTTTTTCAAAAGGATTTCCAAAATATTTTACTAGATTTGCGAGTCGTATGGCAATTGAATTTCCGGATGTGAAATTTTGGATCACGCTCAATGAACCCGAGATATACGCACTTAATTCTTATATGCGTGGCATTTGGCCACCACAAAAAAGGGGGATTATTAAATTTTTCCGCGCGACATACGCGCTTAGCTTGGCACACCAAGAAGCATTTCGAGCGATCAAAAATATCAATCCAAATATAAAAATTGGGGCCGCACTCAATATGTCATATTTTGAAGGCGTTGGAATAATCGGAAGTATTTTAAAAAAGTTTGTCGATCAGATATGGAACAAGAGGTTTTTATGGCATATATCGAACGAACTCGATTTCATTGGGATCAACTATTATTTTCATAACCGTGTTCGTAATTTTAAATTCAACCAAAACGAGAATAAGGAAACTTCTGATTTGGGTTGGGAAATATATCCTGAGGGCATTTATCATGTTTTAAAATCTTTAAAGAAATATAAGAAACTGATTTATATTACTGAGAGCGGTGTTGCTGATGCTAATGATATCCACCGCGATAAATTTATAAAAGAGCATCTCGAATGGATTTTAAAGGCAATTGGCGAAGGGGAGGACGTGCGAGGCTATTTTTACTGGTCTTTGCTGGATAATTTTGAGTGGGATAAGGGTTTTTGGCCGCGCTTCGGGCTAGTGGAAGTCGAATACAAAACAATGGAGCGAAAAATCAGGCATAGCGCTTGGAAATATAAAGAAATAATAGAAAAAGGTGGCATATAAGTTTTCCCCATACCGTCGAACGGACTCTAAAAATATGGTATAATATGTAAAATTGGCCTTCTGGTCGAAGCGGAGGCCGATAGTAGTGAACTAGTTCAATATTATTGGTCAAAAAGAAAAATAAACACATAAGATGAACAGCGTTCAAACGTGGGGGGATGTTTTGGTAGTGTCCTTCCAACAAATGTGGGCGGCCGTCGCTGGCTTTGTTCCGCGACTTATCGCCGCGATAATAATATTCATTATCGGCTGGGTGGTCGCGGTATCTTTAGGTAAAGTAGTCGCGCAGATAATTCGATCGCTCAAAGTCGATAAAGCTCTACAGAGCTTAGGGATGGAAGAACCGCTCGCGCGTGCTGGAATGCGCCTAGACGTAGGGGCGTTCATTGGCGGGCTTGTCGAGTGGTTTTTCGTTATAGTATTTTTTGCCTGGACGGTTGAGATATTAGGGTTAACGCAGGTAACAATTTTCCTGCAGGATGTAGTGGTGGCTTATCTGCCTAATGTGATAGTCGCAGCGCTGATATTGGTAGTGGCTGCGCTTCTTGCCGATGCAACATCGCGCGTGGTCGCGGCTTCCGCGAAGGCGGCGAACCTTCCGTCGTCAGGGTTTTTGGGCGGCATATCAAAATGGGCGATTTGGGTATTCGCGATTTTAGCCGCGCTATATCAGCTGGGAATCGTAGGTCCGATAATACAGACATTAATCACGGGTGCGGTTGCGGCGCTTGCTTTGGCTCTGGGGCTTTCATTCGGCCTCGGCGGAAAAGAAGCAGCGGCGAAATACATCGAGAAACTCCGCTCCGAAATTTCAAACAATCACAGATAATTGACTGTAGAATTATAAAATCAAAAAAACCGCCAGTCTGGCGGTTTTTTTGATTGCTGATTAGCATAGAAATTCATTAAATTCTTTAATTTTAAATTTATCTTTACTACCTAGAAGTCTTCATACAAGTATTTTCGCGATCGCGAAAATACTTGTATGAGTGTATCTAACGCGATCACTTTTAATTTTTAGAAAATAAAAAAAGCGCGGGTCGGAACTCTTGCGAATTCCGCCCGCGCGAGCTGAAACCTGGAGGTGTTTAGTTAACAAGCTGGAATGATTCAAGGAAATTACCGTTGCCTGACAGCCGAACTTTTTTACCTTTGGCTGTTTCAAGCGAGTGCCACTCTCCATTAACAACTAAATCCAGTCTGTCGGTGAAAGCGATTCGCGTCCTATTTTCTTCACCCCTGAAACGACCTCCGATAAAGATGATGTCTGCGATTTTGCCTGTCACTTCCCAAGGTCGTGAGGCGAAATACCCCATGAGAAGCACAATAACAACGATTCCCAGGATCCAGATCCATGGTTCCATAAAAACCTCCATTTGGTCTAAATTACTCTCGTCTAATTTGTAGCAGTAAAACCTATTTTTTGTCAAGTTTTTTGACTAACCTTAACGCACCCTTGACTTCAAATATCCAGTGTCTATAATGGAAGAACAATATGATGTTGACTTTATTAAAACTTAAGCATCGAAGCGGATAAAATCACGCCTAATCTTCGCGTGTGAGCCCCGCTTCTGGCGGGGTTTTTAAATTCTTAGCGGCTGACGAATGTTTTTTGAAGAAAATATTGGCTGGTTTCTAAGGACAGCAATTTGAAAATTGAATAACCCGATGATTCAAATATGATGAATATCGGGTGTAGGTAAAAAAAATCGCAAATTAATTAATTAGTTAAGTCCTAATTTTCAATTTGGAAATTAGGCAGCTCAATTCGCGCGCATAAGCACGCTGCGAATTGAGACAAACACTCTGATCACGTTGAAAGACGTTTAGATCGGAGCGGGCATAAGAGCATATGGTGGATGCCTAGGCTTTGAAAGGCGATGAAGGGCGTGGCGTGACTGCGATAAGCGTCGGGGAGGTGTCGAGCAACCTTTGATCCGGCGATTTCCGAATGGGGAAACCCTATCATGCAAAACATGATAACTTTGCGTCGTAAAGGCGTAGAGAGCGTACCCGGGGAAGTAAAACATTTCAGTACCCGGAGGAAAGGAAAACAATAATCTATTTTTAATTATGGCTCGCACATGTGAGCCGTGATTAAAAATTGATCCATTCCCTAAGTAGCGGCGAGCGAAAAGGGAACAGCCCAAACCCTTTTCGATGCGAGCAATCGTGTCGGGAAGGGTGTTGAAAGATTTCATTGTTCTGGAGCCCCGCACCTTTTGTTGCAAAACAAAAGGTGCGGGACCTGCAGAAGGGAGTTAAACAAATATTCTTGTTAGCTGAAGAAAGCTGGAAAGCTTTACCAAAGAAGGTAATAGTCCTGTAAGCGAAAACAAGATTTATGCTCCTTGATGATTTTCTTGAGTACTTCGATAAAAGCAAAAGTCGGAGGAAACCGGGAGGACTACTCTCCCAAGGCTAAATACTTTCAGAGACCGATAGTGAACTAGTACCGTGAGGGAAAGGTGAAAAGCAGCCCGGTGAGGGCGGTGAAATAGTACCTGAAACCATATGCTTACAAGGAATCGGAGCTCCGATATCCGCAAGGGTATCGAGAGTGACGGTGTGCCTATTGAAGAATGAGCCAACGAGTTATGGTGTATTGCTTGTTTAATCCGCTTCGGCGGAGAAAGCTTAGGGAAACCGAGTCTGAAAGGGCGAACATAGACTTTAGTTTTGCCTTAAATTGAGGCAGAACTAAGGCCTATAGGCAGTGCATCATAGACCCGAAGCCGGGTGAGCTACCCCTGAACAGGATGAAGGTCGTCGAAAGACGATCGGAGGTCCGAACCGGTTGGTCGTACAACGCCATCGGATGATTTGGGGGTAGGAGTGAAAAGCTAACCGAACCCGGGAATAGCTGGTTCTCTCCGAAATAGCTTTTGGGCTAGCGCTTGGGATAAGTCTGGAGGTAGAGCACTGAATGGTCTTCACAGGGAGAAATCTCGGAAGACCAATCAAACTCCGAATGCCAGATGTTTTACCCAGGTAGTCAGACTACGGGGGCTAAGCTCCGTCGGTCAAAAGGGAAAGAGCCCGGATCTCAACCTAAGGTCCCTAAATTTCTATTAAGTGCAAAGGAGGTGGTGAGGTTTCATAAACATCGAGGAGGTTGGCTTAGAAGCAGCCATCCTTTAAAGAGTGCGTAACAGCTCACTCGCTAAGAGACCTTGCGCCGCAGATGATCGGGGCTAAATAGAATACCGAAGGTGAGGAATTAGTGCTTGAATTTTGGAATTAAAAAATAGGAGGAGAAAGTTATGTCCTTTGCAGATGAGCAACTTACACGTTTTACGCTTCAGACTGATATCATGGCAATCGTTCAGAAAAAGTTTAGGG
>JAHFOJ010000003.1:0-28876 GCA_023266875.1 Candidatus Giovannonibacteria bacterium
GAAATATAAATCTCCGCCGTGTCTCAAAACTATATTCTTGGCAATAAAAAGGCCTAGTCCTGAACCTTCGGTCTGCATTTTTACGGCGTTATCTCCGCGGAAAAATTTTGAAAATATTCTTGATTTTTGATCTGCCGGAATTCCTATGCCGCTATCCTGAACTGAAACTTCAAGAAACGCACCTTTTTTTTGATATTCGACTTCGATAATTCCAGCGGCCGGAGTATAATTGAACGCGTTATCTAATAAATTTGAAAGTACAATTTTAATTCGTGCCGGATCGAAAGTGAAGCGAATGACTCGATCGCGGGGCTCTTTCAAATTAAGTTTAATAAGCTTTTTCTTGGATACCGTTTCAAAAGATTTTAAAATCTCATTCAACGTCTCGTTAAAATCAGCTTCTTTGAATTCATACCCGAATCTACCTTCCTCAATCCTCGAAACATCAAGTAAATCGGATATAAGACTGTTCATGCGTTCTGATGAAGCATATGCTTTCTCAAGCTGATTTTTTTGCGCGGGCTCAATTGCGCCCATCTCTCCCTCAAGAATAACTTTAAGCGTCCATTTAATCGCGGCGAGAGGCGTTCTCAATTGATGTGCCGCCACAGAAATAAACTCTGACTTAATTTGAGCAAGAGCCATATCGCGGGATACGTCGCGCAAAATCTTAATCGACGTCTCCCCTTCTCGCCTGCCGGCTGAAATTGTAGAGATTTCAAGATAAATTTTACCACCGCCGAGCGATTCAAGCACGAGCTGGCGCAAACTCTTATCATCAAAAAACATTATCTTTCGCAATTTGAAAAACTTCTTATCTTCGGCGGTGCGCAAATCAATATTGCTCACCTCATCAGTGCCAACACCTGAAATTTCCTCCGCCTTCGCGTTCATAAGCAATATCCTGAAATTCTTATCGTATTCGATAATGCCGGCTGTAAGCGCATTCACAATCGAAACCAAATGATCGCGTTCACGCGCAAGTTCAAGCGTCAATGAACGAAAATTAATGGCCCTCCTCACAAGCAAGGCTAGCGCTACAATAATCACTAGAATTATAACTCCGAGAAAAAACATACAAGGCAGCAAAAAATCTACTTCTTACTATTCCATTTTCCCATCTCCCCCCAAGAAACGCCATGTTTGACATCCACAACGAGCGGCACTTCGCTTTCATATATAGTCTCAAGAATTTTGACGATTTGTGGAATAAAGTCGTTCATAGCCTCCTTACGCACCTCGAAAAGAAGCTCGTCGTGAATTTGCAAAATGAGCGAGGCTTTATCCTGAAGTTTATTTTCTTTTATAAATTTGTCGGCGCGGATCATTCCTATTTTTACTATATCCGCCTCGGTTCCCTGAATTGGGGCGTTAATCGCCATGCGCTCGGCTTCTTTTCTAATGTATTCCGCGCCCGAATTAATTTCAGGTATATACCTTCTGCGGCCAAACATTGTCTCAACGAACCCGTCGCGGCGCACTTCTTTTTTAATTTTCTCAATTAGCTTCGTAACCCCTTCAAAATCCCTAAAATATTCTTCCCAAAAACGTTCTGCTTTCTCTCGGCTAACTTCCATGGCGGCTGCGAGTGCATTTATGCCCATTCCATAGAGAATGCCGAAGTTTATTACCTTCGCTTCCCTGCGCATTTCACTTGTAACTTCTGATTCGGAAACATTAAAAATTTCTCTGGCGGTTATCGTATGAATATCTTTCCCGGCGCGAAAAGCCGAGATCATTTTCCGATCTTTTGAAAGTATGGCTGCGATTCTTAATTCAAGTTGGGAATAATCAAAGGCGACAAGTTCAGAACCCTGCCTTGCGATAAACGCTTTTCTGACTTCCCTGCCGTATTCTGATCTTATCGGTATATTCTGCAGGTTCGGTTCGGCCGATGAAACGCGGCCGGTTGATGTCCCTGTTTGCACGAACGTCGTATGAACCCGGCCCGACTCATCTGCAAGCTTTGGCAAAGCATCGATATAGGTATTTTGCAGCTTAGAAAGCTCTCGAAACTGAAGTATCTTTGAAATCGACGGGTGAAGGTCTTTAATTTTAATAAGCTCTGACTCGCGCGTGGAACGAGCGCCGGACGATGTCTTTTTCCCGCCTTTAACCGAAAGCTTTAATTTTTCAAAAAGCGCTTCTGAAAGCTGTTTTGGAGATGAAATATTAAACTCAAAACCTACCTTCTTCCAAATATCTTTTTCAAGCTCTCCAAGCTTGCTGGAAAATTCTGTTGATAGTTTTTTAAGATGATCAAGATTGAGTAAAATCCCCCGCGTTTCCATGTCAAAAAGTATCGGGATTAGCGGCAATTCAATATCCGCCCAAACCATTCCTAATTTCTTCTCTTCTAACTCCGAATCAACCGCCTTACTCAATTCGGGTAAAAGAGAAACTGCCCGTAGATCGTCATTTTCCCCAATAAACTCCTTCGGAAGAAAATTATGTATGGCGTCCTTTAATGTTAGATTCCCTAGGTTAGAGCGGCAAAGCCATGCTGTAATTAATATGTCCTTCCCGATTGACGAAGTAAATCCTAATTTATGAAAAATCTTTTTTGCGTCAAAATAATAATTTTTCGCGCAGCGCGACATAACTTCTTTTATCTCTGTTCTGTTTTTCTCTAAATTAAGTTCGAAAACGCCAGCGCCAGACACAGCATAAATTTTCTCTGAAATTTCAGAATAATGCCACCAAATTTCGCTCGCTTGAAAAAGCGATTTTAAATCGCGGCTCGCCGTTATCTGTTCAGCTTCCAGCGCTCTTTCGCTAAATTCCTCGACGCGCGAAAGAAGACTCATAAAACCTAAATCTTTCAATAAATCCTGCAAATTTTCTTTTTTAAAGGATTTTCGCCACTCCATTTTTCCTATTGAAAATGGGATAGGAGCATCTTTGCGGATCTGGGCAAGCGTTTTAGAAAATAGCGCCTCTTCTTCATGTTCTAAAAGTAATTTTAAAGTTCGCTCCTTAATGCCGGCTTTAAGCAGAGCCTGCCCGTTTTCTTTCGCCAGCTTATAAATATTTTCGATGGTGCCAAATTTCATAATCAGCTCTGTGGCGGTTTTGTCTCCGATTCCGGGTATTCCCACGATGTTATCAGACGGATCTCCTTTGAGTCCCTTGAAATCTGGGACTAATTTGGGGCCGAAACCGTATCGCTCTTCGACGCTTTTTTCATCATAAAGAATAGTGTCCGAGAGCCCTTTTCTAAGCGTATAGACCTGGACCCGTTTATTCGAAACCAGCTGTAAGGTATCAAGATCTCCTGACGCTATAATGGTTTTAAGATTTTTTTCTTTCTTGGTTTTTTCAACAATGGTCCCAATAATATCGTCCGCCTCGAAAGACGGATGCTCAAAAGCGGGCACGCCGAATGCTTTCATAATGTCGTAAGAACGTTTAATTTGAGACACAAGATCTGATGCGATGTCAGGCCTTTTTCCCTTGTAATTGTCATACGCGGCATGCCTGAATGTCGGACCGGGAAGATCAAAACACGCGGCAAGATAATCTGGCTTTAACTCGCGAATAGCTTTCAGAAGAAACGTCGTAAGCCCGTAAACTGCGCCCGTCGGCTCGCCTTTCGGAGAATAAAAATTAGGAAGCGCGTGGTAAGCGCGGTGCAAAATCGCGTGCATATCAAGAAGAACTAAGACTTTTTCTTTAGAACTTGCCATTAATTCCAAAGCGTTATTTCGCGAGAAGTCCGACTTCGGGACTTCTTCGAAGTCGGGTTTCTTAAAACAAATCTAAAATATTTTTCGGGCAGTATTTTTTTAATTCTGTCCGACCACTCCACAAGCAAAATGTTTTTCGGATCGCTTAATAATTTTTTAAATCCAAGCGCAACAAATTCTTGAGGAGAATCTACCCGATACGCATCAAAATGCAGAAATACCGAAGTCCGACTTCGGTATTTCTGGAATCGAAAGGCGCGCATTAAAATAAAAGTTGGGCTTTTCATTTCTTCTTTAATGCCCAGCCCCTCGGCAAAACCCTTCGCGAAAGTGGTTTTCCCCGCGCCAAGCTTTCCTTCAAGCCCGATTAATATAGCGCTGCTTTGCTTTGGATTTTTCAAATTTAAAATCTCATGCGCAAAAAGCCGCGCGAATTTTTTTGTTTCTGTTCCGTTTTTAGTTAAAACCTCAAGAACGTCCTTCATTATATATAGAATATTAGCACAAACAAAAAAAGCGCTCGGAAGGGATAGAACCTTCACGAGCGTCTTTTCAATTTTTCCCGGCTGCCCTACCGGGGATAACAGGGACCGTATGGGTCCCCAAACTTCGTCAGCGTCCCGCCGGGGCATGGCGAGACGTAGCCGTAGTGATCCGAGCTAACACGCCCGGAATAGGGCTGTGCCTGCCCTTGAGCAACAACCTGCGGCTGTGCAACTTGGAACAGCGCGGTGTTGCCGTGCTCCGGGTACGGCATCACGCCTGTCGGGCACCCGTTCGTCCCCGCAGTCGTGCCCGAAACGTGCACGTCGTAGGCACCAGCGGTTGCCGTGCCATTCCCGCCGAGCGCGCACCGTGCGTTAAGCGCGGCATACGCATCCACGCGCTTTTGCTCGGTTTGGCCATTAAAATAGCCACTCGCGAGCAAACCGCCTCCGATCAACGCCCCGCCGAGAACCGCCCCAGCAGTGCTGATGTTCGGCGCGCAGTTGTAGCAACCGCGCGGAGTGGAACACCCCGCCACCAGAACCGCCAAGCACACCAACAACACTCCAGCCAGAACACTTTTTGTCTTCATGATTTTTCCTCCTTATTTGAAGACTTTGTTAATTTTGCTTAATTATAGCATATATTAAGAGAAAATGCAATAGGCAGGCTGAAAAGCCTAAATCTGTCCAAAAATGGTTTATTTACGGCGTTTTTTAGACACATGTCAAACGGCTTAAATATATGTAGAATGCAGACATATGGCTAAGTTGAACGACGAAAAAGCCCAGAAAAAATTCGAGGAAATGCAGGCGCGCGAGGCTGAAGAACTCGCCCAAATGCTCTCGGTTCGGCGCGGCATTCCATATTTAGATCTTTCGCGTCTTACGATCGACCTTGATTCTCTAAAAATCCTCGATGAAGCTGGGGCAAGAGCCGGGAAAATCGTTATTTTCCAATCAGTTGGGAAAAAGCTGCAAGCGGGCGTGCTTAATCCCGAACTGGATAAAACCCAAGAGATGTTGAACGAACTTAAGGAAAAGCATTATGAAGTAAAGGTTTTTCAGATCTCGGAGAAAAGTTTAAATAAGGCGCTCGCGTTATATGCGGAAATTTCTGCTTTCAAAAAGGCCACAACCGGGCTCGTCGCCCTGTCGGAAGCAAGAATCGAAGAATTTAAAGAAAAAATAAAAGGAATCGCGGGGCTTGAAGAAGAAGTTTCTAAAGTAGCTATAAGCAAAGAAACGCATAAGGCATCTGAAATCCTTGAAATCATCCTTGCCGGTGCCCTTCGGCTTGACGCGTCAGATATACACATAGAACCTGGAGATCTTAAAACCCATCTGCGATACCGGCTTGACGGCGTCCTTAGGGACATAATTCAATTGCCCCCGGGAATATATACGCTTTTGAATTCGAGGGTTAAGCTCTTGTCGGAACTTAAACTCAACATTACGAGCCGCGCGCAAGACGGCCGGTTTACCATCAGGACCAAAGTAGCCGATATTGAAGTGCGAACCTCTATTTTGCCGGGGCCGTATGGCGAAGCGATCGTTCTCCGGATTTTAAATCCTAAATCAATTCAAACAGGATACGAAAACCTTGGCATGCACCCTTATCTCTTGAAAAAAATGGCAAAAGAATTAGCGCGGCCGAACGGGATGATTTTAACCACAGGCCCTACCGGCTCCGGAAAAACAACGACGCTTTACGCGTTTCTAAAAAAAGCAAATGAGCCGGGAATAAAAATAGTTACGATTGAAGATCCGATTGAGTATCACATCGCCGGAATCGTGCAGACACAGGTTGAAGCCGACAAAGGTTATGATTTTGCTTCCGGTCTTCGCTCTATTTTGCGCCAAGATCCGGACATTATTTTGGTCGGCGAGATTAGAGATCTCGAAACAGCGGAAACAGCGATGCATGCTTCGCTCACGGGGCATTTAGTATTTTCAACTCTACACACCAATGACGCCGCGGGAACAATTCCGCGTTTGATAGATCTCGGCGTTAAGCCAAACATTATCGCGCCTGCTATTAATGTCGCGATGGCGCAGCGGCTCATTCGGGTGCTTTGCAAATCATGCGCTAGAAAAGAAACGCCCAGCCCCGTGGAGCAAAAATTAATTGAAGATACGCTTAAAAATTTACCGGCGCAAATTGAAAAACCGGATTTTAAAAATATTTCTGTAAGCCGCGCCGTCGGGTGCGAAGCCTGCAACAGCACGGGCTATAAAGGCCGCAGCGGCGTTTTTGAAGCTTTTTTTGTTGATGATTTAATTGAGCGGTTAATTATATCTGATCCGTCAGAAGCAGGGATAAGACAAGGCGCGTTAAAACAAGGGATGATGACCATCAGGCAAGACGGAATACTGAAAGTCCTCCAAGGCATCACCTCTTTTGAGGAACTCAATCGCGTAGTAGGTGAAGACTAGCGCTTAAAAACAAAATTCCGGCGATAAGTCTCTAGGCAATTTCTCATAGTATGGGTACCATGAGTTAAAGCAAACTTTGAGGATCAGCTCCAGTCGCATTGCCTAAGCAAGAACCAGGATGTCCTTCAATAGATTGCCAATTTAAGCAAAGCTTAATTGCCCAGAGACTTCTAGCTGGAATTAATAAATTATAAAAATATATATAGAATTAGTTTATTTTTAGCAAGGTTTTACAAGGTCGAGAAGTCGACCAACAAAGCTAATGAAAAGTCTATCAGATATTTTATAAAAAGTCAAGACGTAACAAAATGGCTATAGAAAATCAAAATATACAAGCTGAAGATCAGTCGCTCGATCAAGCTCTGCGCCCGCAAAGCTGGGCTGAATATATAGGCCAGGAAGGCATAAAAAAGAACTTAAAAATTCTAATTCAGGCGGCAACCGAGCGCGGCGAGCCGATCGAACACATACTTTTTTATGGCCCGGCAGGCCTCGGTAAAACCACGCTTGCCTATCTCGTCGCGCGCGAGCTTAAAGCGCAAATAAAAGTTACATCCGGCCCCGCGATAGAACGGGTTGGAGACCTTGCTTCCATTCTGACCAATCTTTCCCCCGGAGATATTTTGTTTATAGACGAAGCACACCGCTTAAATAAACTTATTGAAGAAATTTTATATCCTGCGCTCGAGTCGCGCTCGCTTGATATCGTGATAGGCAAAGGCCCGTCAGCAAGAACCATTCAACTTGAACTGCCTCCCTTCACACTCATTGCGGCAACAACGCGCGTTGCTTTATTGTCATCGCCGCTGCGTTCGCGATTTTCCGGCGGAACTTTCAGATTGGAATTCTATACGTCAGACGAGATTAAAAAAATAATTGCGCGATCCGCGCGTATCCTTAAAGTATCGGTTGATGACGAAGCTGTCGACGAAATAGCAAAGCGTGCGCGCTTCACGCCGCGCGTAGCAAACCGGCTCTTAAAAAGGGCGCGCGATTTCGCGCAAGTTGAAAAATCTCCTCGAATTACGAATGAACTCGCGGTAAATGCCCTTCAAATGCTGGAGATAGACGCGGCTGGGCTTGAAACAACAGACAGAATGATTTTGAACACTATCATTTCAAAATTCGGGGGAGGGCCTGTGGGGATCTCCACGCTTGCAGCGGCTACATCGGAAGAAAAAGAAGCTATCGAGGAAGTTTATGAGCCATACCTCATGCAGCTTGGATTTCTCGAACGCACCTCAAGAGGCCGAGTTGTCACTGCCCGCGCTTACGAACATCTCGGCCTGAAATCAAAACTGGATCAAGATTCTCTTTTGGTATGACATTGGGATTAATACTTCTTGGACTATTTCTTCTCTTCTACGCTGCTTTAAGCGTAGCAATTATAGTGCATGTGGAAACATATTCTTTCTCGCGTTCCGCGCGCTGGATGGTTGGCATATTCATTGCATTTGCTATTTTATTCGCCGCCATGGCAATAATATTTTTCTTTAAGGTCGACTGGTTTGAAATTATCAACTTTTATACATATCATGCTTAAACTTGAGCCGGAAGAAAAAATAATGCTTATTCTCCACCATCACTGGATATCTATAATTGGGCCGGCGTTTCTTATACTGTTCCTCTTCACCGCTCCACTTTTTCTTCTGCCGATGATCATGGGCTTGGGTAGCGCAAGCGCGGTAATGCCACTTTTCATTTTTGGACTTTGGATTTGGTATCTGATAATGCTTGTTCTCGGTTTTATCCTTTGGATAGATTATTATTTCGATGCCTTGGTTGTAACCGACGTAAAAATTATAAAAATAAACCAAGAAGGGGCCTTTAAATACGAAGTATCCGAATTTAAACTTGGGCGGGTTCAGGATATTACTATCGAGATACCAAATTTTATTGGTACCCTATTGGGCTATGGCAATATAACTATCCAAACCGCGGGAGAAATAAATTTTACTATAAAAGAAATTCCCCGTGTTAATGAAGTGAAAGATTTAATACTGCGCCTTTCAAGAAAAGGAGCGTCATTTATTCAATAATATGTCAGGGCATTCGCGCTGGGCGCAAATAAAACACAAGAAGGCAGCTATAGACGCAAAAAAAGGGCAAGTTTTCTCAAAAATATCGCGGCTGATCCGCGTTGCGGTAAAAGAAGGAGGAGAAAATCCGGAAAAAAATTTGAAGTTAAGATCGGCGCTCGCGAAGGCGCGGGAAGTTAATATGTCTTTGGATAATGTGGAGCGCGCGCTTAGAAAATCGTCCGAAGATAAGCTGGAAGAGGTGTTATACGAGGCATATGGACCCGGAGGATCGGCTTTCCTTATAGAAGGCATAACTGATTCAAAAAACCGCACCTCGTCTGAAATCAAGCACATTCTTTCCGAACACGGCGGCAAGCTGGCGGAGCCAGGATCTGTTTTATGGATGTTCGAAAAAAAAGAGGCGGCGTATTCTCCTAAATTTACTTTAAGCTTGTTGGGAGAAGATGAAAGAAAATACGAAAGCTTGCTCGAAGTTCTATCTGAAAATGACGATGTCCAAGAAGTATACACAAATACCGACTAAAGCGGTGACGCGCATGGCTCCGGGCGAAATCGTCTGCGGAATAGACCCGGGATTTGCACGCCTCGGATACGCGTTTATAAAATTCGGACCAAAGCCAGAAATGCTTGAAGCGAAATGCATCGAAACTTCGAGCCAGCTGGAACAGGCTAGTCGCATCAATGAGATTATAAGCAGATTAGAAGAAAAAATTAAATCTTACAGCCCATCTAGAATCGCGATTGAAAAGCTATTTTTCGCCAAAAACCAAAAGACCGCGATGAAGGTTGCTGAAATGCGCGGAGCGCTTTTACTACTCGCTTCTTCGCTTTCTTTGGAAATAAAAGAATACGCGCCTTCTGAAATAAAGTTGGCGGTGGCTGGATCTGGGAGCGCGGACAAGCGCGCTGTGTCTAAAATGGTCGGGCTAACTCTACGCCTCAAAGAAATGCCCAAATTAGACGATGTTACGGACGCAATAGCTGTAGCTCTTTGCTCGCTTTATTCAAATTAAGATTAAATAAAGTTATCCACAAAAAACTCTTTTCAAATCCCAAAATCATGGTTATTTTCATATCAAGACCCTAAAGGTCGTTTTAAAACCTAAGACAAACATGAATAAAATAAATTTCAACGACTTGGACGACAATAAAGATAAGGAAGATGAAAAAGCGGCACCTAATTTCGACCCCGATGCGGATGATTTAGAAATTGGGGCTGATGAATGGAAAGAGGAAGACGACATGGAAGAAGATGAATAACAAAAAAACCGCCCTTGGCTCGTCGAATGGGCGGTTTTTTTATTTACCCTCCGGGATTATCTTCAAAAATTTTTTCTTTCCGATTCTAAGAATGCCCAACGCTTCAGGCTTGAATGATGGATCTATGATGATTTTTTGGTCTAGTTCAACTGCTCTTTGACGAATGAGAGTCCTTGCCGCAGACGCGGAACGAGAAGCGCCGCTTATGTGAATAATATGGTTTATAGCCGTGCCTTTTTTAAAAATAAAAGTCTCAATATCGCTCGGCAACTTTTTTTCCTGAAATGTTTCTCTAAAAAACTTAAGCGCCGCGATTGCTTTTGATTCGCTGTGATAAAGTTTTACAATTTCAAACGCAAGAATTTGCTTAGATTCCAACCCGCCTTTTCGCATGTTTTCAGTAATTTTGTCTTCCCCAAGATTTGTGGCGAGCTTGTAATATTTTTCAATTAAATCGTCTCTAACAGACATAACCTTTCCGCAGATTTCGTTCGGCGAATCCGTGATATTTATGACATTGCCGAATGAAGAAGACATTTTCCGGCCATCCGTTCCTTCTAAAAGTGAGGTCATTAAAATATCTTGAGCTTTTTGCTTATAAGCTGGCTGAATAACGCGCCCAGCAAGCAAATTGAATCGCTGGTCTGTGCCTCCAATCTCAATATCAGCCCTAACGGCTACCGAGTCATAACCCTGCATCAAAGGATAGAGCACCTCGCGAAGCGAGACCCGCTTCCCTTCTTTAAGCCGCCTGTTTATCACATCTCTTGCTGAAAATTCATGAAGACTGAATAAATCCGCAAGCCGGCTTACTTCTTTGAAGCCGAGTTTTTTTAGCCATTCAGAATTATAATGTGTTTCCGTCTTGCTACTGTCTAAGATTTTAAAGGTCTGCCTGAAATATGTCTTCATATTCGCCTCGGCCTGCTTTTCCGAAAGCATTGGGCGTTCTGAATCTTTGTCGGACGTGTCGCCGACAAGCCCCGTAAAATCTCCAACAATTAAAATAACTTTGTGTCCCAGCTCCTGAAACGATTTTAATTTCCAGAGCAAAACCGCGCGCCCAATATGAATAAAGGGGCTTGTCGGATCAATCCCTAATTTAACCCGGATGGATTTGCCCGAAGAAAGTTTTGCCTCCAAACTTTCCTTCGAGATCACCTCTTCAACATTTCTATCAAGAATATATTTTATTTTTTGCTGGTCTGTGTTGATCTCCATATGCTCCGATATTTTACTCTAGCACAAACCTGATAATTTGGGTAAAATTCTCGGCATGAAACATATGTTTAAAATCGGCTTGGTTTTGGGAATTATCTTGGCCGCCTTCATCGGCCTCTGGGCTTCAGTTGCAATCCCTAATTTAAAAACACTTGAAGAAAGAAAAGTTATAGAATCGACCAAGATATATGACCGCTCGGGACAGATTCTTTTATACGATGTGCATTCAGACATCAAACGAACGATTATACCCTTTGATAAAATTCCGAAATCCCTCAAGAACGCTGTGATTTCCATAGAAGACGCCGATTTTTACAAGCACGGCGGTTTTAGCATTTCTTCGACAGTGCGCGCCTTTATCGTGGATCTAATCTCTGGAGAATTCAAGCAAGGCGGGTCTACCATAACCCAGCAATTAGCAAAGCAAGTATTTCTGACTGCAGACAAATCAGTTGTAAGAAAAGCGAAGGAAATAATTTTAGCTATAAAATTGGAGCGGGCTTACTCTAAAGACGAAATTTTAAATTTATATTTAAATGAGATACCTTACGGCGGAGCCAATTACGGCGTTGAATCCGCCGCCGAAACTTTTTTCGGGAAGCCGGCGGAAAAACTCAGTTTGGCTGAATCAGTATATTTGGCGGCAATACCGAACGCTCCGACGCGTTATTCGCCTTACGGCACTCACACAGACGAGCTCGAAGCGCGCAAGAATTTGGCGCTCGCGCGAATGAAGGATCTGGGATTTATAAGCGCGGATGAATTTGAAAAAACAAGAAATGAAAAAGTCGCCTTTATAAATCGCGGCGCTGATGGGTTTAAAGCTCCTCATTTCGTAATGTATGTAAAGGAAAAACTGGTGGCGGATTATGGAGAAGACGCTGTAGACTCCGGTGGGCTTAAAGTAACCACCACGCTTGATTGGGAAATGCAAAAAAAGGCAGAGGAGCTGGTCCGAAGCTATGGTGCTTCCAACGCAAAAACATTCAATGCCAACAACGCCGGGCTCGTAGCGATTGATCCTAAAACTGGTCAAATTTTGACGATGGTCGGGTCGCGCGACTATTTTGATTTTAATCATGAAGGAAATTTCAATGTTACGCTGGCACGCCGTCAGCCTGGCTCTTCGATCAAGCCTTTCGTATACGCTACAGCGTTTGCCAAGGGATACACTCCGGAAACTACTTTATTTGATCTGCCGACGGAATTCAACGCGAATTGCAATCCGGACGGCTCCGCGCCCGCGGGATATAATCCGGATAATTGCTATCATCCGCAAAATTATGACAATAATTACAGAGCTCCAATATCACTTAGAAACGCCCTGGCGCAATCGGTAAACATCCCTTCGGTAAAATTACTGTATCTTGCCGGAATTTCAAATTCACTCGGAACTGCGCGACGTTTGGGGATCAGCACTTTAAACGATCCCGCACGGTATGGGCTGACGCTCGTTTTGGGCGGAGGAGAAGTGGAACTTCTCGAGATGACTGGAGCTTATGCCGGCTTTGCAAATGACGGCAATTGGAATTCTGTCACGCCGATACTGAAAGTTGAAAACTCCTCCGGGAACATCTTGGAGGAATATAAAAACCAAAGCACTTTGGCAATCGATCAAAACATCGCGCGAACGATAAACGACGTTCTTTCTGATAACATCGCCCGCACTCCGGCTTTTGGCGCAAACTCTACCTTGTTTTTCCCGGATCGCGACGTGGCTGTAAAAACAGGAACAACAAACGACTATCGCGATGCATGGGTAATCGGGTACACTCCAAATATAGTAGTGGGAGTATGGGCTGGTAACAATGACAATTCCCCGATGGAGAAAAAGGTTGCTGGATTTATTGCGGCTCCATTATGGAGCGCGTTTTTAAAAGAAGCCCTTAAAACTTTGCCATCAGAGTCGTTTATTCCTCCCGCCCCGACTGACCCTGGAAAGTCGGTTTTAAAAGGCAATTGGCAGGGTGGCAAGTCATTTAAAATCAACAGGCTTACTGGAAAACTTGCGACTCCAAACACTCCTGAGAATTTGATTGAAGAAAGGGTGGTGAGACAAGTCCATACTATTTTAAATTGGGTAAATAAAGACGATCCTGCCGGTCCAATTCCGGATAGACCGGAATCTGATCCGCAATTTAAAAATTGGGAAGCTCCAATCCGCGCCTGGGCGGCAGCGCACGGACTCGCAGACGAAAGCGAGAACGTGATCCCCACAACCCTTGATGATGCACAGATATCAACAGATGGACCGCAAGCATCTGCAAATTTTTATCCGGATAGCGAAATCGTTTTAAATGGAACAGAAATTGATGTTTCGTTTGACGTGAAAGATCTGGATTCTATATCGCAAATCGATTTATTTCTTGGATCGAATTTTTTGGGATCAATAGAGTCACCGCCTTATCAATCATCGTTTATAGTAACAGGCACCGTCGACTCAGAAATCGAGTTTAAGGCGAATGTTTACGACTTGAGCAAAAACAAAACAACCATAACCAAAACTTTTAAGATTTTGGGAAATTGATTTCAGAAATTTTGTTGCCAAATTGTGATCTTAATTCTTTCAATAGCAGGTCTTTCTTCATAAAAAATTCATTTTTCATTGCGGGACTTTTGATGTGAATATTAAGAATCGCCCCAATTACATCTGACCTAAATTCAGCTCCGGGAAAAATATTTTCAATTATTTCGTTTACGACAAGTTCTTTATCAGAAAAGTTCTTAGCGCTGACCTCCTTTCTCGCATCTTCCCTTTTTAATTCTTTAATTATATTTGAAAGTCGCTTGAAAGCCATTAGACCCCTTTCATAGGCATAACTAAATGAAGATATCTAGTATCCTCATGACCTCTTAAAAGTACCGCTTTTGCTTCGCCATTAAATCCCAAAAACACCTTTTGGTGTGTAATTGTATGCAAGGCATCAAGTAAATAATGATAATTAAAAGTGGCCTGGACTGGCTCTCCTGAAGTTTTTACTTGGGCGAATGATTGGTGTTCACCTGTATCTGAATAGCTGGCTCTCGCTTCAAGAATACTGGCTTTAGGATTAATAGATAAAATAACCTCGGAAAGTCTGCTTGAGAAAACGCTTGCGGCTTTTATTGAATTTATAAGCTGGCTTCTATCCGCTACGACTTGCGTTAAAAACGATTTCGGTAAAATCGCCTGATAGTCAGGGAAGTTGCCTTCAGTAAGGCGCGAAATGAAATAGATATTTTTAGATTCTAGAGAAATTTGGTTCTTATTAAAATTAATATCCACTAGTCCATCCTCATCTTCAAAACACCTAATGATTTCTTGGGAACTTTTTTGAGGAATTAATATTCCTATCGGTCTTGTGTTCACATCAACTTTATTTTCTGCAAGCCTAAAAGAATCTGTTGCAATGAACGTCAATGGAGATTTTAGTTGAGAAAATAAATAAACACTAGATAATTCTGGTTTGGTATGTGAATTTGACGTAGCGGGTAGGGTGTTTTTTAAAGCCGATATCAGCTCTGGAGCTTGTATTTGAAAAGATTCATCTTTTTTAACTCTGGGTAAAATCGGAAAATCTTCTGCGGAAAGGCATTTTAAATTTGATGATGAGTTTTTTGAAAATAATTTCAGAGTATTTCCAGAGCTTTCTAAATTTAATTTATCATCATTTATTGATGATAATAGCGGCAACAAAACCTTTGCTGGTACCGCGGCAGATCCATCCTTTTCTACAACCGCTGAGATGTGCGCTTCAAATCCCACTTCTAAGTTTGTGCTAATTATATTTAATTTATTTTTTCCTGATTTTATCAGGATTGTAGATAAAATAGGCAAAGAGTTATTCTTACTTGAATTCCTTTCTGCAGAAATAATAAACTTTTGAAATTCATTTTTATCACAGACAACTTTCATAATAAGTTTATTTATTTAATAAGTTTATTTATTATTAATAATTATACTTGGAATTGTGGAAATGTATTTTTTACTTTTAAAAATATAAGGTTTCTCTTCTTTTAAAATTTACTTATTGTGATTAATTTGTAGATATTATTCTAATAACTTCCGTTAATAATAAGTTTTAATTAATTTAATCCACAAACAATAAACATCTTAACTTTAATTATTCCACACCATCATATTCATACAATCTTTCCCTAATTCTTTTTATTTCTTCTCCGATTTGCGCATTTTTCTTTATATCTTGAGAAACTTTTTCAAATGAATGAATGGCGGTGGTGTGGTCGCGTCCGCCAAACCTCTGACCAATATAAGGATAAGAGCCGTTAAAGTCTTCTCTAAGCAGATACATGGCAATCTGACGAGGCTTGACAACTTCCTTTTTTCTTGTTTTTTCGTAAAGAACTTTTTCATTAACACTGTAAAAATCAGCCACAGTCTTTATAATTTGGTTAGCAGTGACGATTTTCTTCGGCTGCGTATTTTTAGACAGAATTTCTTTAATTTCAGCGGAGGAAATGAGCTGTCCAGATAGTTTAGAGCGCGCAAGCACGGCGTTTAACGCACCTTCCAGTTCGCGAATATTTTTCTGAACATTGGAGGCTATAAATTCTAAGATTTCTTCAGTAACCTGCGGTTCTTTACCGGCCGCTTTATTTTTTAATATAGCCAGGCGGGATTCATATTCTGGCTGTGATATATCAGCAACCATGCCGCCCTCAAACCTGCTTTTTAGGCGCTCCTCTAGATTTTGGATTGAAGCAGGCGGCTTATCGGACGAAAATATAATTTGCCGGCCTGTTTCATATAGAGCGTTAAAAGTGTGGAAAAACTCTTCCTGCGTTTTTGTCTTGCCGGCAATGAACTGGATGTCATCGATTATCAAAAGGTCATATGAACGATATTTTTCTTTAAAGGAGCTTGCTTCATTTGCTTGCATCGAGGCGACAAGCTCGCTTGTAAATCTTTCGGCCGAAGTGTAGCGAACTTTAAGGCGCGGGTTTGATTTCTTAACATAATTGCCGACCGACTGAAGTAGGTGCGTTTTTCCTAATCCAACGCCGCCATATATAAACAGCGGATTATAAACCGCTCCAAGATTTTTTGACGCCGCAACCGCGGCGGCATGCGCCAATTCGTTAAAGGATCCCACTACGAAAGATTCGAAAGTGTAGCGGGGGTTTAGGTTTGTTTCCTTATCAACCAAAAGCTCACGGAATTCCAGCTGTTCATCGGAAGTTCTCGGCTCAAGCCCGCGCTGCAACTTGTGCTTTTGCAAAAGAGGCTCCAATTGAGACGATATGACGTACTCTATGTTTCTTGTGTCTGGACTGATGTTGCGAAGCGCCTTCAATATAGTTTTGTGGTATTTGTATTCAAGCCATTCCTTAACAAAACCATTCGGCACGCATACAACCACGTTGCCGTTTTGGCGTTCAGCAACCGATGTATTTTGAAACCAAGTTACAAAATTAGCCTTAGATACAGATGTTTCTAATTCTTCTAAAGCCGTATGCCACAATTCTTCATTAGTCATGCTTTTTCAAAAAATTCCAAGATTTACTTAAATTATAGATACATATTAGTTGCTTATGGGATATTTATCTATGCCCCCCAAACATTATTAGAATGTTAATAAATTGTGGATAGTTTGTGAATATTGAGTCTTTTATTAAGTTGTTGTATTATCAAGGTTAATGTCTCAAACTTACCAGCCAAAAAAACATAAACGCAAGCGCTCGCACGGGTTCTTAAAGCGTTCGCGCAAAACTAGCGGAAGAAATGTTCTAAAAAGAAGGCGCCAAAAAAATAGGCGTCGCCTAAGTGTGTAGAAACTTAGAGCAAAATCCATGATTCCTTTGGAAAACCGCCTAAAAAGGTCTGGGGAAATAAGAGATGTTATAAAAAAAGGAAAAACCTTTTCTTCGCCAGCATTTTTTTTTAGATTAAAGAACAATAATCTTTCAGTGATTAGAGCCGGGTTTGTGATATCATCAAAAGCAATAAAGAAAGCTGTCCTTAGAAATAAAATTAAGAGGCGAGCAAGGGAAATTTTTAGGAAGCTCTTGCCAGATCTCAAAGGAGCATTCGATATGGTATTCATTTTTTCAAATAAGTCTAGAGATTTTGAATTTAAAGATCTAGAACTCGGCATGAGGACGGTTTTAAAAAGATCAGGATTATTATGAAAAACTTCGCGCTTTTTTGCATTAATTTTTATCAAAAATATTTATCTCCGGATCAGAGCATTTTTTCTCGTGGAAGAAAATTTTGCAATTTTGAGCCTACATGCTCGGAATATATAAAAAACGCGGTTAGCTACGGCGGAATTATTTACGGTGCAAGAAAAGGAATATCGAGGATCGCCAGATGTCACCCATTCCAAAAAAATATAATTGATCCGTTCCAGCCATGAATCCCGTTAGAAAATCTTCAAACATGAAATTTCTGAAAGAAAATAGAAATAATATAATTATGAGTTCCCTAGCCTGGTGGATTATTGGGTTAATTTTCTAATGGGATGAGTCTACTTACTTTTATATATAATGAAATTTTATACCGTCCCCTGTTTAACGCTTTGGTTTGGCTTACCGCGTTCATACCCGGGCACGATATCGGGTTTGCAATAATTTTGTTGACAATCGCGGTTCGTCTGATTTTATTTCCCTTTACGCATCGCGCTTTAGTCACCCAGATAAAAATGAAAGAGCTCGAACCGGAAATCGAGCGTATTAAAAAAGAAACAAAAGACAGGGCCGACGAACAGGGCAAAAGGACAATGGCTTTATATCGCGAACACGGCGTAAGCCCGTTTATGGGCTGTCTTACTTTATTAGTGCAATTGCCGATTTTGATCGCGCTTTATCGTGTTTTCTGGAAAGGGCTCGCGCTCGAAGGAACGGCTCTTTATTTTTTTGTTGCCCGCCCTGAATTTATTCAAACGCATCTCTTCGGCCTTCTTAACTTGTCCGATGCAAGCATACCCATGAGTCTAGCGGCATCAATTTCGCAGTATTACCAAATGCGCCTCGCATTCCCAGCCCTTCCGAAAGGCGGCTCTGGGTTTAAAGAAGAAATGTCGCGTGCCATGGCGATCCAGTCGCTCTACATATTCCCGGTTATGATATTTTTTATCTCTTTTCGCTTTCCCGCCGCCCTCGCTCTTTATTGGACAGTAAATAACCTATTTGCTACAGTGCATGAAGGTTTCGTAAGAAATAAAGCGAGGAGAATTTATGACGGAGGAAGAGAAAATAAAACAGTTATTAAATGAACTTTTGGAGCGAATGGGCTTCAAATTTTCTTTGGATGTTCAAGAAACCACGGAGAATCTTCAATTCATAATCCGCACGGACGAAGCGGGGCTTTTGATAGGAGACGAAGGGCAGAATCTGATCGCACTGAACCACATTGCCAAGCGCTTAATAGAAAAAATGGTTGGCCCGACTCGCCTTCCGTTCGCGCTTGATATCAATGATTATCAAAAACAGAAAGCAGATGAGATTAAGGATCTTGCCCATATGTCGGCGAAACGCGTTAGATTTTTTAAAAAAGAAGTTGAGTTAAGGCCAATGACCTCCTATGAGCGGCGAATTGTGCACGCCGCGCTTACTGAATATCCGGATATAAAAACCGAGTCGAAAGGCGAAGGCCCAACGCGAAGAGTGGTGATCAAGCCATTTTAAATGCTTTTAAATCAGGGTAATTTTTTGGAGCTCAATATTTGAGTGAGGTCTATTTTCCATAAAGAACCATCGCGCTTGTTTAAGAAGATTGCGGTTTTTTCATCTTGTGATAATGATAAGTTTGTCAGATCGGGCGCGCCGATTTGCATTGTATCGACATTGAGAGTTGCTGTGTTTATTTTTGTGAATATATCGGCGAAAGAAATTTTCCCTTGGTACCAATCGTCTGGGTAATCTCCGGCAGTGAGAGGCAGAGGGATTGCGCAGAATACGACGTTTGCTTCAAGCTGCGACCATGCGCATTTTTCAGGGATAATCTTGAGGGTTGACGGCTTTGCCAATCTGGACTTAAAGTCAAAGACGGATGTGAGAATCGTTTGGTTGGTTGGATCGAAACTCGAAATCAGAACCGATTTCCCGTTGGTTGATGCTAAAAGCCCAAGCGCCGGGCCAGAAATTTTCTCGAACGCTCCGCTAGAAACATTTATTCTATATAAGAAGCCATCAAGCGAGCTTGCCGGCCAGTTGGCAATGAATATATTGCTGTCTTCCGGCCAGTAAACGCGCCACGAAGAAAACTGGCTTTTGAATAATACCCGCTGATTTTTATTGTCTGGCGAGGAAATTATTAAAGTCGTCTCCGAGGCGCCGGGCAAAATATAGGCAATCTTGTCCCCTTTTGGAGAAAACACAGCGTCCTTTATTTTTGGGGAGAGAAATATTCCTTGTGTTGTGGATGCTGTAAAATTAGCCGACAAGATGTTCAAATCTCCGTGCGATTCATATTTCAATATTGCGCGGTCTCCGAGAGGCGACCATGCGACCTCAAAAATTCCAGGAATTGTGGTATTGGAAACCTGATTTTTATTTTGCCCATCGGGATCCATCTCAAAAACATGCCCAGTTGCTCGTTCTATGTATCTAATTTTTGAGATTTTGCCGCGCTTGAATAATATTGCGCCCGAAACATTATCGGTTACAAGCGCGGACGCTGCCGACACCATTTGGTTTTGTGGGTTTGCGGGAGTTTGCGAGTTTGCCGGATTTTGATCTTGCGGCGGGGGCGGCGTTCTATTTTCGATTGTTGGGAATAAGCGCGAGAGAAAATTTCCGCCCGAAGAACCACTCGAATCATTTGTCCCGCCCGTTGATTTTTTAGAAAAGAAAAACCAAAGCCCAACAATTATGATAAGGATTACCGCCGCCGCTATGATTATATTTCTTTTTGAGAATATGTTTTGCATAGATATTTATTTTAACTAGAAATCTGGCAAAAAGGAGTCTGATTGCCCCCTACTTTGCTTTGTGTACAGTTAGATAGGCATTCTGAATTAGAATTCCATTTTTGAATTGGCGTTTCAACGCTTGCGCCAAAAACACTTGTTTCAACTTTAAAGCACCAGTAAGAGGAATTCACGCATTGCCCATTGATATTGCAAGATTGCCCTGGCGAGCAAGGAGGAGAGCAGGTGTTACCTGTGGGTCCAACAGCTTTCCCGCCAGTGTTTGTCCCCACACCACCAATAACACCATTATTTCCGAACCCCTGATTAGAATTTGTATTCGCCGGTATTGTGACTGTTGGCGGAGTAAGTTTGAGCTGGGTTAAATTCGGATTTATCGTCTGTAAAATCAAATATGACAGCGCGGCCAATAGAAGCCCACCCAAAGCTGACCAGATTTTTTCTTTGGCGGCAGTCCTTCTTGATTCCACGGGAATCATCATTTCAACTCCCGCGATTACAAGCATCGCAACCGCCAAAATGGCCGCGGCTGAAAGCGCGAATGGATAGAAAAATTTTGCGTATGCGAAGAAATCTTCCCCGCCCTGTCCGGTTCCTGCTGGTTGCGGCTGCGCGAATTGAGCAGAGGCAGATGCGGCAAAAAAAGCGAAAATAAAAAGATGGGCAGACGCGGCATATAGAATTTTTCTTTTTTTATCTGGCATGGAATGTGAATGACGCGCTTATAGCCGATAGAGCGTTCTTAATTGAGCTAACAGACACGCTTATCAGGGAATCCGCAGCAGCTGAAGCAGCTTTTATTTCCAAGATGTTTGGCAGATCGGAGCTTCTCTTAACTGATATGCCTTCAACTGTCCAGCTGAATTTAACGCCGTCTATGTTTGCGCTCTCAATGAAAAACGGTACGGCCTCGATATCAGTGACTGATACGGTAGCGACATATTTTTCTAAGAATGTGATATTGGTCAAAAGTCCTTCGGGGTTTTTTCTTTCGTAAAATAACGCTTCGGGATTTTCTGTCTTGATTACGGTTGCCGCAGACGATTGCAGCGATTCTGCTGGCGAAGAAATTTCCACAGAAACGCGCACCTCCGTTCCCGATGCCCCTGGCATTTTGTAGCTCAATGATTGCCGGCCTTTTCCGGAAAGATCTCCACGCACCGTTTCGTTTATCTGCCAATTATACACCAGGCTTGCTGGCTCTAGACGCTTGCCCTCGAAAACAAAGTTGGGAAGAGCGACCACTTTTATTTGGCTCGCGGGCGAAGCTAACGCGGCACCCTTGTACCAAAAAGGGACATAGCTTGATGATTCAACCAAGAGATCGATTGAAAGCGGCCGTATCTCAATTATTTTTTTATAGTTTCCGCCAGAATCCGGACTTATTAAAACATCAAGAGCGCTCAATGAACCCGCGGGGCCGACTTTGAAAGAAACAGTTTTCACGCCGATTCCTGAAGCTATTGATTTCCCGTTTAATATCCATTGGATTTTCGCGCGGCTTATGTCGAACGAATAGCTTACCGCCGTTGCCGTAACGTTATCATTAGGAGCTGGTGCTTCTGGCGAAAGATTTACCAAGAAATCTCCCGAGACGGAAACAGGAACTTGTGCCGCCGCGAAAGGCGCGGCGTTAATTACCAGAGCGGAAAATATTCCTAATAATAAAATTTTTTGTTTCATACTTTTGCGGGTGCTGATAATTTGCTTATACGCTGGCCGATGCTGCTGAATGTTGCGAGTGTAACTAAAGTTTCTGCGGTGCAATAAGGAAGCATATTTATCATTGGAATAGATTTTACTCCGCCTCCGACCAATGGCAGTGCCGTGATGAGCGAATACCCCGGCTTCCCTAAAGTCTTTGTTTTTGTCCAAAGCCACATTGAGCCTGACCATATTAGGGCAAATAGTATTCCTATCAATGGTATGATCGCGAGTAAATCCATAACTAACGCAAAGACGAGTATAAGAGTTCCTTCTCCAATTCCTACTTTGATGCTAGAAGACGTTTTCTCGCTTCTCGGCAAAAGTTTCCTGGCTTTCGCCAAATTCGCCTGCGCCTGGGCTAGGTCGAGCGCTCTCAATTGTTCAAGTTGTGATGTGTCTTCTTCCATTTTATTTTAATTAGTATTCGCTTGGCTATATTCTTCTCTCGCCTTTTTAATGGCAAGTAATTGCGAAGGGTCGGATGTGATAATCTGATCTTCCGTGTAGGAAGCAAGTATCTTAAGAGCGACGTGTTTAAGCCCCGCGAAAAATATTCCCTCGCCCACATCCGATTCCAAAAGCAGAAATTTTTCTTCGTCCGTCAAATTAAAGGTTTCCTGCAGAAGATCAATTGTAGCTGGCGATTGCTTCATAAGGAACTGGATCGACGAATTGATGATTATCGCTTTTCCGTAGGGCGAGTTTAAGAAATCCCCGACGTCTTGTGTTATTGTAGCAAGTCCAAGGTAGTATTTTCTGGCGCGCTTCGCGATTCCGAAAAGAAACGAAGCGCCATCATCGCTTTTCATAAGCCACCACGCTTCATCAACCACCAAGAGGCGCTTTTTAAGCTCCGCGCGGATCGCGTTCCAAACATAATGAATAATGATATAAGTCGCGATCGGCCTCAATTCGTCTTCCATATCGCGGATTGAAAATACAACCAGCTTCTTATTTATATCTATATTTGTCGGCTGGTTGATGAAGCCGGCCCACGTGCCCTGCGTGTATTTTCGAAGCCGCTGTGCGAGAGTTTCTCCCCCCTCCATATTAGATAGTATGAGTTCAAGGTCGGACAAAATTGGAGGGACAACTTTCGAGAAATCTGATTCAGGAGTAATGTCGCGGGACGCGTATGTCTCGGTTATAGCTTTGTCCAAAATTGCGTCTTCCTCCGGGTTGAGCCCGCCGAGCATTAGACGAAAAAGACCTACGAGGTTGATGATGTTTGACCGAAGCACGTCCGCCGGCGATTCATCTTCGCGCGCGGGCGGCAGATCGAACGGGTTTATGTGATGCTTTGATGTCAGTGAAATGTTGAAAAATCTGCCGCCGACAGTTTCCGCTAAATATTCATATTCTCGTTCGGGGTCGATCACGATAACTTCCGCGCCGAACATGAGCGATCGCAAGATCTCGAGCTTGGCGGTGTATGATTTGCCTGAACCAGATTTAGCGAAAATTACGGAGTTATAGTTTTCCATGCTGTAGCGGTCAAACAAAACCAAACTGTTATTGTGGCGGTTTATGCCGAAAAGTATTCCGCGATTTGAAGTCAGGTCGAAAGAAACGAAAGGGAAAACGCTTGAAACAGGCGAGGAGTTAAGACGTGTTGTTATCGAGAGCTTGTCGGAACCGAACGGGAAAACGCTTTCGAGCCCTTCGGCCTGCTGGAATATCGCGGGTTTTGAATAGACCAGTTTCGATTCTAAAATTGAGCGCATCTCTGCCTCGGTCTTGTTTAGCTCTTCTAAAGAATCAGCGTATATAGTTAAGTAAAGACCGAAAGAAAAGAGCCGTTCCTGCGCTTGCTGAAGCTTGTCGCGCAAATCTTCTAAGTCCTGGTTGGCGGTATCGAGCATCGGGTCGCGCACGAGCCCTTTTTCTTCGCGCATATGAATTTGCGACTGGACCTCGGCAACTTTTTTCTGGAGCTGGCGCATCACCATGCCCGTGTCTATCGGATGGATCATAATGGATATATCAAAAACTTTATCCAAATTTATAATTGGCCCAAACCAATTTACCGAAAGATATCTTGGGTATGAAATAATAAAAATAGTGCGCGCCACTTTTTCTCCAAGCTTCACGAAATTCGAATTCAATTCAAGCGCGGATGGCGCGATTATGTCTCTTAAGTCAAGCGCCCCAGACGTTTTAGATGGAAAAGAAGCAAGCAAATTTTCTTCCGCCAGCGCCCCGTCCATATTTTTTTCTTTTTTCCCTAATCCTAAAAATGACATATTATTTTGCTATCTCCGGCACGGTCCCTTTCTCCGATTCCCCCGGGTTAAAAAGTCCATAATATAGTTCGATTAATTCCTCATTGTTTAATGGGGCGACTTTTACCCCAGTTCTTGTCAGTCCTTCGGCAACCGTGTCGACTCTCTGCCAAAGCTGGTTTCTATATTCTTCAAATTTTTTCTCCGAGAGAGTTTCTTCCCCGCCATTTTTCTTGCTTGATAGAAACGACCCGAAAATTGTTTGAGTCGCCCCTTTGACAGATTCGAAAACCGGCGGCTCGAACGGAACTACCACATAGAAAGTTTTGGTTACGATGCTCGAAACTTCAACGAAATTTTTTACGAAATCGATATATTCCCTGGTTTGTATTTTTAAAAGTTCATTTGTCTGTGTTTTTTCAATGTCGCGAATCACGTCGAGATACGGCTCAATATTGAGCTTTCGCGACTGGACAAAAAATTGGACGCTGAAATCAAGTGAGTTTAAGAAGTTTTGGTATTGGAAAATTATAGCATCTTGCTCCGAAGTCGCTTTTAAGGCGAAGTTCAAGGATGAGGCCATAAGCACGGCTTTAAGCGAATTATCTTTCATAATCACGATGCCGTCGCGGATTTCTTTAATGGGCAGAAATTCCTGCGCGCTTTTTGAATTTTTCTTTGTTAACTCCATGAAGTTAAATTACGCTTTTCTTGCCGTGAACATCGAGCGACCAGGCGATGTCTTTTAATTTGCTTTCTGTGAGTTTGGGCATCTTTTGGGTTCCTCGCTTTAGTATCTCCGGCTCTTCGATCTGGGGAACCGTTTTCTCGTCTTTTCTCCAGACATATAGGCGCGGATTGGTAAAATGCCTTAGGGCATTCTCGAGATATTTCACGAACGGCTGGCCGTTTATCGGGTAGAAAGCGAGCGCTCCAAAAAAAGCGACAATTGGGGCGCCAACAATAACCAAAAGCCAAAAAGGCAGAAAAACATAAAGCAAAAATATTGCCGCGCCTCCACCTAAAATATAGAAAAATTGTTTTAAGGTTAAAGGCCCAAAAATTTTGTCTTCTACTTCAATAAATTGTGGAACTTGAAATTGTCTCATATTTGTTCGTGATATGGATCATTTTTTCTAATATCCGGCTGCGGTTTGATATTCAAATCTTTTTTGATTTCAGTTTGGCTCGGCGGGGCAAATTTTCCCCCAGCCGCTGGTTCTTGGATCGGTAAGTTTTGAGGGGGTATGGGATTGTCCAGCTTTATTTCAATGGAATTATTCATCGTCGGCTCTGGTTTAGGGACTGGTTTTGGCGGAACGGTTGTCTGAATAGGATGAATTTTCTGTTCTGATCTCCTATCTCCTAAATTCCTATTTCCTATTTCCTGTTCCAGCACCGGAGGAATTTCTCTCGGAGTAAATTTTGTTTGCGGCGCGCTGGGCGGCGGCTTAATTTTTTCTTCGATCGATTCTTCTCGTGCGCTCTCCGCGATATTTCCCAAAGGCGAGATTGGCTTGATCTCAAGCGGCTGCGGTTCTGGCCTGGGCGCGACCGAAGGTTTCGGCGGAGCGGTTGTCTGTACAGGAGGAATTTTTTGTTCCGTCTTACTATCTCCTAAATTCCTATTTCCTAAATCCTGACCCTTATTTCCTAACCCCCTATCTCCTATCTCCTGCCCTCTGGGTTTATCTTCTATTCCATGGAGCGCCTTCAAACTTTCGCGCACCTTCTGAAAAATCCGCTGGTTCACTTCTTCTGCAATTTTCCGCGCGGTCTCCCGATCCACTCCTAATTTTTCCGCAAGATCTGGAATAAAATCTTTAGGATGTATCCATCCAAGCATTACAAACATTGCTTCATCTTTAAGATCTCTTGCTTTTATTCCTGACAAATTATATTTTTCACACAGCGACTGTAAAAACGAGACGGTGTTTTTTGATAAAATAATTTCCTGCAAATCAAGAGGTAGTTTCTGGTAAGCAATCAGCAAATCTTCATTTTTATATGTGTTCATCATAGGCATATTGCATTTGGATTAGTTTATTTTTCTTCCGGCTTAGTGGCACTTGCTTGGTCGCGCGCTGTGCCTAATTCTGCTTCAACGCGTGTAGCTTTTACCCCAGCTTCTTCGGCCTTTTCCTCCGCTTCTTGAGCACGCGACTCTGCTTCAGTCGCTCGTGCTTGTGCTTCACTAGACCTACGGCGTTCACGTTTAACCAAAGTCGCAAGCTTTTCCTCTGCAGTAAACATCGGGCCTTTCAATATTATATCTTCTTCTTTTCTTTCCTCCCTATCTTTCTCTGCTTTTTTTGTGGCGCTTTCATGCTTACCAAGCAGATTATCTATTGCTGTTTTTTGGTTTCTATTCAAGAAATTTCTTCCAGATTTTTCTGATAAGTTCTGCAGGGTTTCTTTGCCGTAACTAGCATATTTCTTTTCATACTCTTTTACTTCTTTGGCGTTTAAATTAGCGCCCCCTGCCAAAAGTCTTCCGCCTCCCGGCAATGATCTTAATGCTTGAGAAACGCGGCCTTCGCTTTCCAGTCTGTTTTTAGACCAACTACTTATTGGGCGCTTGACAAATGCGTCGCGCCCCCAATTTCTTGCCGATTTGCCCCAATTATTAGCCAACTTCATCGCCCCTCCTGCTCCGTATGTACCCGCGAGCTGGGCCGCCATTAAAATTACAACATCAAGAATAACGACAATGGTTCCAAACATGAAAATCAGAAAAAGAAGTTCGGAAACGCCGATATTGCCAGCTTGACCTAATAGCGAATTTAGGCCTTTTTGTATGATTATAATTTTAATGGCAAGCAGAAACATAAAAACCGGAGCGTGAAGCGCCTGCTTTGTGAGTTTACTCCACCACTGCATCGCAAATCCGCGGGTTACTGGGAGTATTAATAAAAGAAATCCGAATGGAGCAAGAATCATTAAGAGCCACAAAATCGCCATCCGCGAGATGAAGAAGAAAGATTCCACGATTAAAACAAATGAAACCGCTAAAATGATTATGCTGCCAATTATGCAAATCTCTATTATCGAAATCTGAACTTTAATCTCTGCCCATATACCAGACAGATTCCTATCAGTTGGATCTTGCGGAACTTTTAGCAATAGTTGTTGGGGGCTGAAAGCATTTACGACAGCCGCGGATATGTCGTTATGATATTTAAACGAAAGGCCGTTGGAAGCATTGGCGGTAAATGGCAAAACAGCCTCAGGTGCTGTGATTGATTTATAAAGCGTAACCGAAAGAGCGTTTGAAACGAAAATTATTGTCTGTGCGGCTAGAAAACTGAAATTAATTAAAAGGGCGATTATTATTAAACGCACCAAAAGGGCTCGCGCGCCGTATGATTCAACCTGAAGAATTGTCGCGATCGCGATGAAAAGAAGGATGAATATAATAAATAAATTTCCGACGTCCCGGGAAAATTCCCAGCCGACCTGTAAAGCCGTAATTTTTCCCGCAGTATAATTTTGGTTGTCTATTGTAACTCCCAAAGTTGCGTTAAAAAGCATACCCGCGACATATAAAATTACCCCCACGACATTTAGAAATGCGTAACTTATCCCCGCAATTCCATATGTTATGCACCGTAAAGTAAAGAAATCAGTAAAGTCGCAACTATTTGCGAGTTTGTTTTCTAAGTTTTTTAATCCTTGTCCTTGATTTGAGGCGCCGACGCTTGCCGGAGCTGCAGAAAATGTGACATTATTTGGATCAATATTTGGTATCGGCTGCGGGGCGGCCACATTCGGCGAGATGTTAGCTTGCGCAAAAGTTACTTCAGGCGTTGCCATGAACATCACGAAAACCCCCAATATAATCCAAGAAATTAAAATTTTTGTGAAAATATCTTTCATGAGTTTGCTACTGTTACCGATATCGGACTTGATTTTCCAACATTCCCCGTTTCGTCGCGCGCCTCTGCTGTGAGCGCATAAGTTCCATTTGGCACTCCGCTGTTTGCGTCGCGAGTGTTAAAATTGTTGAGCTGGAAAGATCCGTCGGCGCTCGGGGTGGAAATCTCGTTGCCGATTGGCAACGTATCTAAATAGAATTGAACGCCCGTTATTTTATTCGCGTCCGTGGCTGACGCGCGGAAATTCGCGGTTGTTGAAATTGTGCTGCCGCCTTGCGGTTGGGTTACGGCGGCTGTGGGCGGAGTGTTATCAACTGTAATATTACGTGTTATAGTTTGCCCTACCACTTTTCCTGTGGCGTCTAGCGCGCTGAAAGTTATTGTATGCGCTCCGTCGGCGACGGTTCTTGAATTCCACTCGACCGAATAAGTCGGCCCTGATGGTTCTCCGATTATTGTTCCGTCTTCGAGCGTAAAGCGGACTGATTTTGTGTTTAACATATCGGCAGGGGAGGCGAATAGCGCCACACTTGCTCCGGAAACAAGCGCTTTGTCTTGAGGCGAGGCGTTAATTAAAGCGGTTTGGCCGTTCTGAATTTGCGTAGGAACTTGAGCCGGGAAATTCGCTGAATTGTAGTTGGCGAGTCCCCCTCCGCCGGAAAGCGCCCAGCCAATGATTGACGTGATCGCAGTGCTCAAAACTTCGTTAATTTCGTCCGCAATTTTTAGCCGGTCGATATCAATGCCGAAAGCCTGATTCGCCGCGTTCGCGACGATTGATCCCGGTGTGATAATTCTGCAATTGGTTTGATATCCTCCGGGAGATGTGTCGCATTGTTTCTGCGCCAAGAGGCCGCCGCCGGTTGTTTGAAGTTCCGTCTGCGTGCTCAAACGTGCATTATTTTGCTCCCGTTGGAATTCGTCCATGGAAAGAAGATATGAGCCCATCCAGTTTCCTGCGGGCTGGAGCGCGGCGTCCCATGCTGACCAACCGCCTTGCGTGAAGTCAACTTGAAAATTTTCTACGTTGCTTACGACTTGCGAAAGCGTGCATCGCGCGCTCTGCGAGAAA
>JAHFOJ010000003.1:28886-38228 GCA_023266875.1 Candidatus Giovannonibacteria bacterium
AAACTTATTTCCCGAGCTTGTATGCGAAAGCACTGAAGTGTTGATTAAATTGCCAAGTGAAACTCTGAAAGGACTGCAAAGCAGGTTCATATTGGCCGCCCCGAGATATTGCTCGAGAAAGAGCCCTGCCGCGTTGTCAAGTTGGCGCGAAAATTCGTTTAAAAAACTGTCGACGAATAAAGACGAGCCGTTTACGCCTCCGGTTTTAATCCAGTTGATAAGAGCGTTCGAAAGCGACCGCAAAACCATGTTCGCAAGCGCGTATGCTATCGGGTCGAGAATATATTCCTTTGTAACCAAAGAGAAAGTGTTAGCCGCGGTCAGAGTACTTTGAACTAAGTCTTTTACAGCAGTGCCGGCAGCTATAAGATTTTGTACAAAGTTTCTAGGATCAAATGTAATTACTTGAGCGTGTGCGGGTTTTGGCGGAGGAATTAAAGCGAAAAAACCCGCAAGCATTGCAACAATTAATATGCTTGAAATGATTTGTTTAAAATTTATGTAAAAGTTTCCCATGTTACCTAAAAAGCTTACTTCCTTTATCCGATGCCTCGAATATAATCCCTTCTTGGAAAAGCTTGGCCTTAAAATCATTGTGGAATTTGTTCAACTTTTCCTCCATTAAAATTCTTGGCTGAAGAACGATCAGGGCGGCAAGCGGATCTTTGTTGGCGTTTCTTAAAAATTCATCCGCCCGTTTCATTTGCATAAAGAAATCAATTTCGCCAATCGGGAATTCTTCGTATCCTTCTGGCACTGGGAGGCTTTTTATTACAGCAATACTTTCTTCAAAGACAGCCATTATATCTTCGATTGGCGCGAGATCATTTGGATTTCCTGATTTCGAAAAATTTAGAAGCTGCCCAATATCGCTAACTGTCAATTTATGAAAAACGTTATCATATACCTGCTCATAAAAATCGTTGAAATATTTTTTTACAGACGCGCTGTCGTTCGCGCTTGATGTCTTCAAGTCTCTTGCGGCCACCTTCGGCAGATTGCCTAAGATGTTTTCTGGATTTGGAAGGTAATCTTTAATATTTTTTAAATCATCCGGAGAAATAGATTTAAGATCTCCTGTTGAAATTTGGGGCCCAAGCGAGCCCGCGAACGCGCTCGTGAATACCTCGGTTAAGTTGACTGATTTGCCGAGGCTCTCTCTCAAATCGCTTTTAACGACTTCCACTGTTTTTACATCCCCGGCTCCGGGTATGAGGGGATCGCGGTTATTTCGTACCTCTTCCCCGTCCGACATTCCGTCGCCGTCGGAATCTGGATTATTCGGGTCTGTTTTCCATAAAGTCTCTTCCCAATCTTTAAGCCCATCTGAATCCGAGTCTTTATCGTTATTAAGCACATCTCTAAGGGCGAGAGCCGGCTGTCTTGAATTGTCATATGCCGAGTCTCCCTGATTTCTGAAGAACAAAAACCAAGCCCCAACCATAAGGATCAAAAACAATAAAACAAATCTAAATTTTAGGGCCGTTAAGTATTTCACCCTACCTTATTATTATATCCTTCCTGCTGTTAAAAATTTGTGCATAACAAGAGCTTATTTTGGGGATTTTATGTGTAATAATGAAATTGTCTTTAACGGGCTCTGAAAGTCTTCTTTTGCCATGCTTAATTCAAAAATAAATCTGGCATTCTTAATTATTTTTGGGGTCTTTTCCGCTTCGCTTTTGGTAATTTTCTCTTGGCGCTTGGTTTTAGGCGCCGAAAATAAGGAGAATATAAATAATTCTCCTGATTCGAGCGACGCTTTTTCGAAGAATTATGAAAATTTTGGCGCGCGAACGAACTTTAATGCGTCAGTCAGTAGTTTAGAATTTTAACCCAATCTTCAAGCGAGAGCTCCTCCGGCCTTCTCATACCGAAGTCCGACTTCGGTATGCTGATGGATCTTCGAAGCATTTTTCGCTTTTGTCTGAAAGCGCGGCGCGCGAGCGTGAAAAACTTTTTCTCGTCAATATTATTGTTTTTAAAAAAGTTTCGCGAAATATCCGAAATTTTAATTATCGCGGAATCAACCTTCGGTCGCGGGTGGAAAAAGTTTTTTGAAACTTTTCTTATAAATTTAGGTTTCCCGTATGCCTGAACAGATAGCGCGAGCAAATTCATCCCGTTAGAGCCGCGGCCTCTAACGGGATTCATGCTTGGAGGCCGAGCGCAAATTCTTTTAGCTACTTCGTATTGTATCATTAAAACCATCAATTCCGGCTGAAGTTTTTCATCAGATAAAAATAATTTCAAAAAATGAGATGTAATGTAGTAAGGGAGATTTGCCACAATCTTTTTATAGGAATTAGGTTTTAGGATATTAGGTTTTAGTATGTCCCCTTCAATTATTTCTATATTATTTTGTTCCGCAAATTTTTCTTTTAAATAAACAACAAGTTCATGGTCTTTTTCTACTGCGATGACTTTTTTTGAGCGCTCCGCCAAAACTTGTGTCAAGCTTCCCTTCCCTGGACCAACCTCGAGCACAACATCGTTTTTTGAAATCTCAGACGCATCCACGATTTCTTCGAGGATCTTTTTATTTTTCAAAAAATTCTGCCCTAGGATCTTTTTTGCCCGTATTATTCGACTCTGATTTCTAAATCCTGAATCTATATTCATAATTCCTATCACCTATTTTCTATTCTAGTGTAATAATTTTCTCTGGAGCTTTTTCCAATAAATCTTCCGGTATATCAAAGAGAAAAGTTGATGGCCTATTAATTTTCCGCTCGCCGAAAATTGTTCTGAAAATTGCGTAAGAGAGAAAAACTTTTTCTTTGGCGCGGGTGAGAGCAACATAAAAAAGCCGCCTTTCTTCTTCATCGCGCATTTCCATTTCTTCTCCCAAAATCGAGTGATGAGGGAATAGGCCTTCTTCAAGCCCAGCCACAAAAACCGCTTTAAATTCAAGCCCTTTTGCTGCATGCACAGTCATCAGTTTTACCGAATTTTCCTCTTTTTTCATCGTGTCTTCGGCCGACATTAAGGCCACTTCTTCAAGCATCGTCGAGATGCCTTCTGGCGGTTCTTTGGAGTCATGCCTTGAGCCAAGTGATACAAGTTCCTCAATATTCGCAAGGCGCATCGCGCCGTCTTCAGTACCGTCATTCAGATAATCTTCAAGCCCGGTTTCTTTTATCAAATATTTAATAACTCCGCTCGCTTTTGTTTTGCTCGCAGAATTTTTTATTTTCTCGATGAGCGAATTAAATTCATCGGTTTTTTTTTGATCTTTTGGAGAAAGTTCATCTCCTGCAATTATGCGCACGGCAAGCACTTTGCCGATTCCTCTGGGCGGCATGTTAAGAATTCTTTTTTTGCTTATGAGATCGTCATGGTTAAGAGCGATTTTCAAATACGCGAGCGCATCTTTTATTTCGCGCCTTTCATAAAATTTTGTTCCGATCACCTGGTATGGAATATTGAGCTCGAGCAATTTTTCTTCGATCACGCGGGATTGAAAATTTGTGCGGTAAAGCACGGCCATATCTGTAAATTTTATTCCGTCCTTATGCAGGCGGCCGATTAGTTCCGCTATGAACAGCGCTTCTTCATTTTCCTCCGCCGCTTCAAAAAGGGCGATCTTCGAGCCAGATTCGAGCCGCGAATAAAGATTTTTAGGGACGCGAAATTTATTTTTTACGATGATGGCGTTTGCGGCGTTCAAAATTAGCTGTGTCGATCGGTAATTTTCTTCAAGCGTTATTAATTTTGCGTCTGGCCAGTCGCGTTCGAAGTGCAAAATATTTCTAAAATCCGCTCCGCGCCACGAATAAATCGCTTGGTCGATGTCGCCAACCGCGCAAATGTTTCTGTATTTTTTGGCAAGGAGAAGCGTTAAATGGTATTGCACGAGATTTGTATCTTGATATTCGTCAATGTGGATATATTTCCAGCGCTCCTGATATTTATCGAGCGTGTCCGGAAAATCGGCAAGCAGTTTTACTGAGTATGAAAGCAGATCGTCAAAATCAAGAGCTTTCGATTTTTTAAGCTTTTCATCATAGTGCTCCCAAACTTGTGTCACTACTTTCGGAAAATATTCGAGCGCCTTTATCCTGAAGCGCTCGATAGTTTCCAGCTCGTTTTTCTTTCTTGATATAACGCCGCGAATGCGTCGCGGCTCGAATTGCTTAGGATCAAGCTCCAACTCACGCAAAGATTCCTTGATTAGCGCCAAAGAATCCTCCTCATCAATAATTGAAAACGATTTCGGGATGCCGAGCGAAACTCCTGATTCGCGAAGTATGTACGCGGCAAAGCTGTGAAATGTCCCGACCCACGGCATAAGCCTCGAATCACGGTGCATAGAACTTATATCCCGGTTCATGTTTTTGGCTATAAGTTTGGTGACTCTCGATCTCATTTCTTCGGCCGCCTTATTTGTGAATGTGATTGCCAAAATGGCATCAGGATGTACGCCCAATTCAATAAGATGGGCGATTCGGTGCACAAGAACTCTTGTTTTACCCGATCCTGCCCCAGCAGCTATCAAAATGGGCCCGTCGGTTGCAAGAACCGCGCCCTCCTGCGCTTTATTAAGCGATCCTGTGGATCTATTTTTCGCCATAAATCAAAGATACCACGCAAGACTTGCAATGCGGGCGTGCATTCAAGGTTGATAATCTGTTAATTTCCGGTTAAAACTTAGACATCAAAAAGCGATGCCTGATCAAGAGGGTAATAAGAAAATAATGGTCTAATATATAGTCTTTTGACACTTAAAGCGCGAGTCTGCGTGATATTTTTTGTGGATAGAAAAATTGACCAACACTTATTAAGATTGTAGAATTAAGGCAACCTGAAAAACGGTTGTTTTTTGTTTTCGCGAGGTCGTTTCGGGTTCTTAATTATAGAATTTCCTTATTTTTCTAGAAAAATTTAAACGCGCTCTTGTTTCTCTTGCCAAAAAGCACGAGCGCCGCATAGCGCGCACATACGAAATTCTCTATGCAAGGAAGTTTATTCCGGCGCTTACAATTATTTCTTTACTTTTAGTGTCTCTGCCTTGGGCATCGCAGGCAGAGGCGAATTTTTTTGATTTTTTCGGGAAAATTTTTGGCAATACAAATGAGTCTTCCGGCTATTCTGTTAATTCCCAGACAATGGCAGTCCTATCAGCTCCGATTAACATAAATCCGCTTGCCGGTACCGGAGGAGGAGATATTAGCGTAGTTCAAAACTCTGCTTTAATGGCGGCGACCGGACCTTTGGGATCAATAGCAGATGTGGTCGAACGAAAGCCAGATGCGATAAGCTTGTATGTGGTGCGGGATGGAGATTCTCTCTCGGATATAGCCAAGCTCTTTGATGTTTCCGTAAATACTATTTTATGGGCGAATGATTTGAGACGCGGCAGTTTTATAAAGCCCGGACAGGTTTTAGTGATTTTGCCGATAACCGGCCTGAAATACACGATTAAGAAAGGCGATACAATAGCCGGCATTGCAAAGAAGTTCGGCGCTGATGTTGGGGATATTTTGGCTTTTAACGGCCTTTCGCCGATGGGCGCGCTCGAGGAAGGATTAGAAATTATCATACCTAATGGCGAGGCTGAAGTATTGCCGGTTTCGTCGGGTGTGCCGAGGCGGGTTCGAGGCGCTTCAGGCCCGGATTACCAAGGATACTTTTTGCGCCCGATTATTGGAGGAAGGAAGTCGCAAGGGCTTCACGGATATAACGGCATTGATCTCGCAAACACATGCGGCGAGCCGATTTTGGCTTCCGCTGCTGGAGATGTCATAATAGCGCGGCCGGCAGGCTGGAATGGAGGGTATGGACAGTATGTTGTTATTTCTCACGCGAATGGCACGCAAACTTTGTATTCCCATATGTCGGCCATGATAGTCAGCGCTGGTTGGCACGTGGTTCAAGGACAAATAATAGGATACATAGGTCGCACTGGGCTTGCGACAGGCTGCCATCTGCATTTCGAAGTCCGCGGAGCGAGAAATCCTTTTTAATTAGATCTAAGATTTTAGGATTGATTTAGGATTAAAAGAAAGCCCTAGAAATAGGGTTTTTTGATGTAGAGATACGATCTCGACAAAAGCTTGACTTTTTTATAGCTTAGATGTATGGTTTAAGAAGATTAGAAGTAATTTTGCTGGAGTCTCTCGTTATGAGAGAAAATTCAACCCAGCGAAATGAAAAAGGAGGCCGTTATGGCTGAGAAAGTATTTGAAGAGGTGAAAATCGTAGAAGGCCCTGCGAAATTTGATTTCGTCATATCACTTTTCGACGGGAAAAGAGTTGAATTTACATACGAGGGTGGAGGGGAATACCTACGACCCCAAGGCAAATTAGATGTCGTAATAAATGGGGCGCAGGCGGAGGATGGGAGCCGTGAAAGTTGGAACATCTCTGGTATGATTTTCAATGCTGGGACCCAGCCTTTTCAGGGATATTATCAAACACGAAGACGGAAGGGCTATCTTAAATTAGTTGAGTAGTCTTTCTGGATAATAAGAATGGGAGGATATAGCGGTTGCGAGACACGCGATATCCTCCCCTCCTCCGAGTGCTTAACTGTGATTAATCGCAGTTGAGAGTTCAGAGGAAGCAGTCACAAATAAAATTTTTTCTCTGGAATTTAGAGCTTCTTTCTCGCGGTGAAAGCGAATTGGTAAAAATAGCAGTCTAAATTTTCAGGTAAATCTTATCAAGATTCATACACGAAAAAGTTTTTTCTCGGGCGGTATTGAAGAGCTTCAAGAAGATGCTCTTTTTTAATTTCAGCCGATTCTGCCAAATCCGCGATTGTTCGCGCGAGCTTTATTACTCTGTGATAAGCGCGCGCCGAAAGATCCAGTTTTTTGGAGGCCTCCGCGAGCACTGATTTTACTTCATCATTAAGCGGGGCGAATTTTTCAATTTCTTTCGGACCCATTTCAGAATTCAAATTAATTCCCGATCCCAAAAAGCGATTAGCCTGAAGCTCGCGCGCCTTGATCACTCTTTCTCGCATTCTGCCAGATTCAGAAGTGGATCGTTCGTGCATTTTTTCCGGCTCGAAATATGGAACTTCAAGCCAGACGTCAATCCGATCGGCGATCGGTCCTGAAACTTTGCGCTGATATTTGTAAAGAGTTTGAGTTGAACAAAGGCAGGATTTTTTGTTTGACCCGTAATTGCCACATGGGCACGGGTTCATGGCAAAAATCATGAGCGAGCGGGCGGGAAACCGCGAAGTGCCTTTTGCGCGCGAAACCGTTATCTCTCCGTCTTCGAGCGGCTGGCGCAGCGCCTCTAAAACTCTCCGTTCAAATTCAGGAAATTCGTCCAAGAATAAAACTCCTCGATGCGCGAGAGTAATTTCTCCCGGGCGCGGAGTCTGCCCGCCTCCGACGAGCGCAACATATGAAGCTGTGTGATGCGGATTTCGAAACGGCCGCTCTGAAGTGTAAGCACTTCGCAAATTTCCCGACACCGATTGTATTTTGGTAACTTCCATTATTTCATTCATGTTCATTTCCGGGAGTATTGAAGGAAGAGCCCTGGCTAGCATAGTTTTCCCTGTTCCAGGAGGGCCGACGAGTAGAACATGGTGTGATCCCGCGGCTGCGATTTCAAGTCCTCTTTTTGCAAGTTCCTGCCCGCGAACTTCGCCGAAATCTGTTATTCGTCTTAAATTATTCTCAATTTTCACAGGACGCGCGGGTGAAATTAATATTTCTCCTGAAAGATGCTGGACTACATCAGAAAGCGAGCGCGCTCCATAAACTTTAATGCCTTCTACAAGCGACGCTTCTTCGGCGTTTTCTTCAGGTAGGATCGTTTCTTCAAAACCGCGATTTTTTGCTTCCATAGTGAGCGCCAGAACGCCTTTAATTGGACGTAGGCGACCATCAAGCGCTAGTTCACCCAAGAAAATTTTTTTATCCGGATTGAATTCGAGTTGTTTAGATGCCATTAAATAACCGATGGCTATTGCTAGATCAAAAAGCGGGCCCTCTTTTTTAAGATCGGCGGGCGCGAGGGATACAACTATACGCTGATTTTTCTTTTGCGGATGCGCGAGCCCACAGTTCTTTATGGCGGCTGAAATCCGTTCCTTTGATTCGTCCACCGCTTTATCGGCAAGCCCTACTATGGAAAAATGAAAAAGGCCGCGCGCAAGGTCGACCTCGACGTCGATAATTTCTCCTTCAAGCCCCACAATTTCTGCCGAATGGAGCTTGATGCTCATTGAAAAGGCGGGTATTTCGCGTGTTTAATGCAAGCTTTTGCCATTGGGTTTGCTTCAAGGCGCCTTTCTTCGATTGGATTTGAGCACACGATACATGTGCCATATTGCCCGTTCCTGATCCTTTCCAGAGAATCTACGACGCTTTTCAATCTTCTTTCGAGCTGAAATTCCAAACCTGCCTGATTTTCCATTTCCTCAAACATATCCGCTAGTTCAGATTGGTCAGATACCATTGGGTCCATTTGTGGGGCTTTAACTTGCCAATCTGAAGGATCGTCGGGGTTCTTTCGCGCGATTTTAGCAAGATCGCTTTCGAGCTTTAATTTTTCCTCCTCAAGAATTTTTAGGTATTTTTCAAATGCCATATTCACATTATACTATATGAATTTTTTGTATGAAACAACTTGACTAGCGCGGCGGGAAGATGCTGTAACGGTCTATGATTGCCGCCAATGATCCAGCTGAATCAGTGATGATAAGCAGATTTTTGTTGTAGAAAGTGTAGGCAATGATCGGAGTTTTTTCGAATGTTAAAACTCTTGAATCTTGATTTCTTATGACTATGTCCGTGAAAACTTGGTTTGACTGGCCGAACTCCGGGATTGAAGTAAAAAGCGAGCGCACACTATTTGGCATACGCTCTTCCCATGCGAGCACGCTACCGAATGCTTCCGAAAATGACGGGATTTTTAAGATTAGGAATGGGTGAGTTGTCGAATCTTTGCGGAACATGCCAAGAGTGTAAGCGACAGCGGACTTTTTTAATTGTTCAGGCACTCCGAGTTCTGATATTTCAAAAAACGTTTTTAATTTTAGGTATGATTTGCTAAATTCACTTGAAGTGGCTAAATTGAAAATTCTAAACTTCCCGTCCGCGATTGGCGACAAGAGCTCCCCGGTTAATTTGCCCGCTAGTTCGTCGTGGGCAACTCTCGAGAGCGCAAGTTCTTTCACTTCGTCCGCAGTTATCAAGCTTTCCGGCGAATGCTCAATAGCAAACACCGGCGGCTTGTCACTTTTATTAAGATAAAAATAATAAAAAGCTGAAGCGCTTGCGGCTAAGGCCACAAGAACGATTACGGAAAAAATTATGATCTTTCGGCGCCCTTTTATCTTCTCTAATCTCTCGGTCTCGCGGAGTATTCTTAAAT